>JBAYHM010000007.1:0-38073 GCA_041666155.1 Treponemataceae bacterium | reverse complement strand
CGTCCGGGTCCGCGTCTTCGGAAAAGACGGCTTCCAAGGTCTGCTTTGCGATCTTTCCGGAAATCTTACCCTCGGCGATGAGCAACACCAAGGAAGCTAAGCGTTTGGGCGTCAGCTTCATTGAAGCGATCGCGGCGACGGTTATCCCGTCGCGGTTCATTATTCGCTTCACGTCGGAGGAAAGCCAGGCGGAAACGCGCTCGGCCGCGGTGTGCGGAGATAGGCCGAGGAAAAGAGCCTCGCTCACCGAAGCCTCAAAATAATCGGCCAAGGACTTTTCCTCGCAGATGAGGGCGGCCGCGGCTTGCGGCAGGGCAAACTCGGCGATCAGGCGCTTCTCACGCGCGGCGGGAAGCTCCACCATCGACGCGTCCACTTTTGCCATGAACGCGGCGTCGGGTATGAATGGGGGCATATCGGGTTCCGGGAAAAATCGATAATCGTGGGCGCTTTCCTTGGAACGCATGGACTCGGTCTGGTCCCGGTTTTCGTTCCACAAGCGCGTCTCCTGTTTTATCACCCCGCCCTTATCGAGCGCTTCCGTCTGTCTCTTGATCTCGTAATTGAGACCAAGCTTTACGAAACGGGACGAGTTGAGGTTCTTGATCTCCACTTTTCGGCCCAAGCCTTTACCGGGCAAATTGATGGAAACGTTCGCGTCGCAGCGCAGCGAACCTTCTTCCATGTTGCCGTCGCAGACGCCCAGGTAACGGACCATGCGACGCAGGAGCAGGATATAGGCTTCGGCTTCCTCACCCACCTCAAAGTCGGGTTCGGTAACGATTTCAAGAAGTGAAGTGCCGGCGCGGTTGTAATCAAGGAGGGTCGAATTGCCCGCGTGGATCATCTTGCCCGCGTCTTCTTCCAGATGGCATTCCTTGATACGAATGCGCTTGGTCGTACCCTTGAAATCCAGGTCGATATATCCGTCCACGCCCACGGGGGACGCGAACTGGGAAATCTGGTAATTCTTGGGCATGTCCGGATAGAAATACTGCTTGCGCTCAAACCAGGTCTTGGGAGAGACCGTGCAGTTGAGCGCTTTGGCGACGACCGTGGCCATACGCATCGCTTCTCCGTTAAGCGCGGGAAGCACGCCCGGGTAACCCATGCACACGGGACACACGTTCGTATTCGGCTCGTCGCCGAAAGCCGCTCGGCAACCGCAGAATACTTTCGTTTTGGTCAGGAGGTGGATATGGACTTCAAGTCCGATAAAAGATTGATACACGATTACCCCCAAAAGGCCTGGTAGCCCGCGGGACGGGCGATCGGATGGGCTTCTTCGTATCCTTGGGCGATATCGAAGAGCACGGATTCAGCAAAGGCCCGGCCGACCAGCTGCACCCCGACGGGAAGACCGTTCTCAACGGTCGCGGGAAACGCGAGCGCGGGAAGACCGGCCAGGTTGGCGCAGCAGGTGAACACGTCCGCGGCTTTCTGCGCGAAGGGAGACAGTCCCTCTTCTCCACGACCGAAAGCGCGCGTCGGGAATACCGGCATCAAAATGGCGTCAACGCCGCAAAGTACGCGGTCAAAATCGCGCCGGATACCGGTACGAATCTTCTGGGCGCGGTTGTAGTACTGGTCCTGGAAGCCCGAGCGTAGCACGAAGGTACCGAGTAAGATACGGAGCTTCACTTCCGAGCCGAATCCCGCGCCTCGGGTCTTATCGATGAGGTCTTCAGGGTTCTCCGCGTAAGCCGGACGGGCTCCGTAACGGATACCGTCGAAGCGCGCCAAGTTAGCGCTGGCTTCCGCCGTAGCGATGGTGTAGTAAGTGGGGACCGTGTACTTGAGACTCGGGAGACGAACCTCAACCAGTGTATGACCGAGCGCCGTAAGACGTTCGCGGGCGGCGCGAAACCCGGCCGCGACCTCATTCTCAAGCAAGGCGAGCTTCTCGCCGTCGCCCGAGCCTGTGCCGGCGGTAAGCGCTTCCACCAGGGAATCCGGGGTGAGGACGCCGATCGTTTTCGGATCGCTCTTCCCTCTTCCTACCATCAAATCGGCAGGGAACTGAATGCTCGTCTGATCAAGGGTATCCTTACCGCGCATCACGGCAAATACGCTACGCGCGCGGGAAACGGTGTCGGAAAGAACGCCTATCGTTTCAAGACTTGATGCGTAGGCTACCAAGCCGAAACGGGAGACCGCGCCGTAGGTGGGCTTGAGACCGACCACGCCGCAAAAGGAAGCCGGCTGGCGAACGGAACCGCCGGTGTCCGTACCGAGCGCGAAGGGAACGACTCCCGCGGCGACCGCGGCGGCCGAGCCACCTGAGGAGCCGCCGGGAACACGGGAAAGGTCCCACGGATTGTTGGTCTGCTTGAGGGCGGAATTATCGGTGGAGGAGCCCATTCCGAACTCGTCCATGTTAGTCTTGCCGACGACGATTGCGCCCGCGCACGTGAGCCTTTGTACGGCAGTCGCCGAATACGGCGCGCGCATTTTTGCGAGGAGCTTGGAACCGCAGGTCAGACCGAAGCCTTCCACGGCGATGTTGTCCTTGACGGCGAACGGCAGGCCGCTGACGGCCGCGGCGGCTTTTTCGTCCACCGAGATCGAAGGATCAAGCGGGCAGACAGGCGGGTCGGGAGAAAACTCTAGGAAAGCACCGATTTTGGCTTCCCAAGCGCGAAAATAAGTATCGAAGCCGTCGGGGAAGACGGATAGCGGCATATGCATATTGAGATCCTCCAGCGGATTTACAGAACGTTCGGAACGACGAGGTAGCGGGTCTCGAGTTCGGGGGCGAGCGCAAGGAGCGCATCGGCCGGATTCGAGTTATTATGCAAGGGGTTATAATTCGGATTATTGTTATTATTGTCGGGGCGCAAAATATTGCCCGCGGAGAAAACGTGGGAAGTGGGTTCCAGATCGGCTATGGGACCGCCGAAGGCGGCCTCGTCCGTATCGGCCTCGCGCATGGCCGAAAAATAGGTCAGCATCCGCTCGAAAGCGGGCAAGGCGGAAGCGAGCTCGGCCTCAGTCAAATCGAGGTGCGCAAGGCTCGCCGTCGCTTGAAGATCGTCCTTAATCATACACAGAGAGTGACATAGAGGCAGAACGGGAGTCAAGTATATTTATACGGTATGAATGCATAAATAGGTTCATTCACACACAGGATGGGGGTCCTGTCAGGAAAAAATCGAACCTCACTGGTCCTTTTGCCTACGGCAAAATCCGATAGGAATTGATATAGGCGCGGCCATTCGGCCGCACGACGGAATCAGCCAGTAGGTCTTGCGGGAAGCGTTCGGTCCGATTCTTTCCTGCCACCCCCAAGCCGTATTGAAATAACTCAATTTTTGCTAACTCAATGGGTGTAAAAGAGTCAAAAGGTATCTTGAGTGCCTTGTATTTCTGTTCAAGTTATCACTGTTGTATTCAACCGTGCGGAGATTCGTATATTTATTCCAAAAAGGAGCGTAGCAACATGTAGAAGGCGGTGCCGCCGAAGATGCTGAGGAGGGCGTTTCGCTTCCATAAATGAGCGAGCACTACGAATACGCCCGCCGCCGTTTCAGGTAAACCGTGCGGACGCGCGGCCCAGTTCAGCGACGCGTATGAGGATACGGCAAGCACCGTCATCGCGACCGGCGGCATATATTTTTCCACGAACGATAAAGCGGCGGGAGCCTTCCGACGGGCAAAAAGGAGAAATGGGGCTGCACGGCAAGAGAGAATTATAAAAGCCATGACCAACACCGCGATAAAGGCGGTTTCAACGCTCAACATGTTTCCTCTCCAGAACGGCGGTAAGAACGACGGATGCGACCATCGCGACGACAATGGAACCGCGCGGGCCAACCAAAAAAGCGGCGGCGACCGCGCAGAACGCGGAGACTATGAACGGCAAGGGATCGCGGACGCGGAGCATCTGTTCAATCGTCAGAACGATGAACAGCGCCGTCAACGCGAATTCAAGGCCGTCCAATTTAAATGGGATAAAAGATCCCGCGACCGCACCGATCACGGTGCCCAACACCCAATAGGATTGATCTAGTATCGAGACGAAGAACATGAACCGTCCGTCTTTCCGATCTTCCTCTCCCACGGAGGTCAGGAGCGCGTAGGTTTCATCGGTAAGAGCGAATACCAGGTAGGGCCGTAGGCGCGGCGCGCGGGCGAAAGGACCGATGAGGGACAGCCCGTACGCCGCGTGACGCAGGTTGACGACGAGGGTGACAAGGGCTATCTCAGGCAATGAAGCGCCGGCGGCGAACAGACCAATACCGATGTACTGTGCGGCACCCGCATACATGATGACGCTCATCGAGATCGCGAGAGCGGCGGGATAGCCGGTATTCACCGCGATTAGCCCGAACCCTATTCCGATCGCGATATAGCCCAAGAAAACGGGAACGCTCGCCTTGAGCGCCCGATTAAACGTATAACAACGGGAATGCCGAACAGAGAGAATATCAGACTCAACTTGTGACATGCCGGCCATCGTAGCGGGCGGACCGCCCCGTGTCCATACGTTCGGGACGGTCGTCTATCCGCTACACTCCGTAGATCAGGTTTGGAATGAAAAGGACGATTTGTGGGAAGATTACCATGAGGGCTACGAGTACGAGAACGGAGATGAGAAAAGGTAACGATTCCTTTAGGTAATCCTTCAGCGGAACCTCCAATATCGAACAGACCGCGTAGATCACGACGCCGACCGGTGGCGTAAAGCTCCCCAGGGTGATGGTGGTCATCATGATGAGACCAAAATGCACCGGATCGATCCCGACCGATTTAGCGATCGGCAGAAAGATCGGCGTGAGAAGCAGCGTGTTAACCGTGGGCTCCATGAACATCCCGGCCACGATCAGGAATACGATGATGATGAAGAGCAAGGCTATCGGATCGGCGGTGAGGGATGTCAGGAATACCGCGATGGCCTGAGGCGCCTGGTTGTAAATGATGACGTGGCCGAAAATGGAGGAACAGATGATGATAAGCATGATCATGCCGTTGTCCATAACGGTCGCGCGCAGAGCCTCGATTATTTTATCGTTGCTGAGTTCCTTGTACACGAATTTCCCGATGACGATGGCGTAGATCACGGCGAAAGCGCCGGCTTCGGAGGGAGTGAAGAAGCCGAATCGGATTCCGATGATCAGGATGAATGGGAACAGCAACGCCCAAATGTTGTCGATAAGAGATTTGAAGAACTCCTTAAGCGTCGCCCGCTTCTCTCTTGAGCGTCCGTACCCTCTCTTCGCCGAGATTATCCAGGCGGTAAACATCATGACGGCGCACATCAGGAGTCCCGGCATGATTCCGCCCGCGAACAACCTTCCTATGGATACCGACCCGATGAAGCCGAAGAGAATCAAGCCGATGCCGGGCGGAATGGTCGCGGTAATCAGGGAGCTGTACGCGGTTACCGCGGCGGTGAAGCCCTTGGAATAGCCTCTCTTGATCATCTCGGGCGCCGTCATCCGACAATCCATGGCCGCGTCCGACGCGGCGGAACCGGAAATGCCGCCCATGAGGGTACTCAAGAGAATGTTGACGTGCGCGAGTCCTCCCCGCATATGGCCCGTGGAAATGTTGCAGAAATCGAAGAGCCTTCTCGTGATTCCGCACTCAGTCATGATATTGCCCGCCAATAGGAAGAAAGGGACAGCCAAGAGCGGGAAGGACTGGGTACTGTAGACCATCTTGGTGACGGCGACGGTGATCGGCATGTCGGAATTGCCGATGAAGAACGTCAAGGCGGAAATTCCGACCACGAACGCAAGGGGCATGTTCAATAACAGAAGAATGACGAAAACGATAGCAAGCACTGTCATATCGCATCCTTTGTGAGTCCGGACGTATGTACCAGACCGGCGGTTTTCTTAACTAAGGTACGAATCATCAGCACACAGCCGACCGGCGCGCTCCAGGTCGCCCAGGAATGGCTTATCTCCATTCCGCTGAATTGATCTTTGATGTTGATGACGGCCAAATAGGATCCATAAGCGGCGATGAGACCCAAAAACACCATCGCCAATATGTTGGTGATGAGTTTCACTTTTTTTCGGGCTTCCATCGGCATGAGATTGGTGAAAAGATCCACTCCGATATGTTTTTCCTTTTCCATCGCCAAGTCCGCCCCGAGGAAGCAGACCCATACAAACAGAAGCTGCGCCATGTCGACGGACCAGACCAACGGCATCCGCATGACCCGTAAGAAGGCCGCGATGAAAACGAAAAAAATGATGAATGCCAGCATTATCTCCGACAAGAGCATCTCGATCCTGATGATCCCCTGATCCATCTTTCTCAGCATATTCATAGGTGTTTCCAGTTTTTCCCGCGTGGGAGTATTGAAGATGCGGGCCGGCGGCTCGGAGAGCCCGCCGGCGCCGAAACGAAGAAGATCCGATTACTTTCCCAAGATTTTATTGACTTGGTTTTTGATATCCCGGTAACCGGAAATCTGATCGTAGACCGCTTCGCACGCCTTCCTGAAGGGCGTCACGTCGGGTTCGGAAATGGTGACGCCCTTCGCCTTGAACTCAGCTTCGTTCGCCGCGAGTCCGTCGATGGTGAGTTTGGTGGCGAAGTCTCCGCCCTTCAAGGATTCCTCAAGGAGAATGGTCTGATATTCCTTGGGCAGCGTGTTGAACCAGGCTTCGGAACAGACAAGCGGAGTAACAAGCTGGAAGTGCGACGTCTTGGCCAAATATTTACAAACTTCAAAGATACGAATGCCGATGGACGCGGGATGCTGGGCTTCAGCGCCGTCGATTACCTTCTGCTGAATACCGGGATATACTTCGGCCCAGGCCAGAGCGGTGGGTTCGGCGCCCATGGCCTTGATGGTAGCTTGCCACACCGTCGCGCCCGGCGTTCTGATGCGCAGTCCGTTTAAATCGGAAGGAACGGCGATGGGCTTGTTAGTCCAGAAATGCCTGGCTCCCTGATACCAGTTGAAGGACAGAACCCGGTAGCCGTGCTTTGAGGCGAGTTCATCGGTCCAGCCCTTGAACAGGGCGGAAGTAGTCAGTTTTTTGGCTTCTTCAGCACTGTCCACGATATAAGGCGCACCCAGAATGCCGATGGCTGGAACGCTCTCCGCCAGACGCGCGGCGTCGGTGATGACCGCTATGTTCGCACCGGCCTTCACCTGCTCTTGCATATCCTTGGTGTCACCCAAAAGCGAGTTCGGATATACGCCGATGGTGACGGCGCCGTTGGTCCTCGCCTCCACGTTCTTTTTGAACTCCATTGCTCCCTTGTACATGGGGTCGCTCTCCGTGACGACCATTCCCACGTTCATCCGGTATTTCACCTGGCCGCCATCCTTGGCCTCTTTTGCACCGCCTGCGAACAGCACGGTCGGGCACAGCGACAGAAGAACGACGAGAACGCTCAGCATTTTTCTTGTAGACATCTTGTTTCTCCTTATACATTCAGGAGACACCCGTAACTTTGAACGAGCCTCGGTTTTTTTACTTTTTTTCTATAGAATTTTACCGTCGAGATTGACGCTGAAAAGCCGTAATATTTGAAAGAAAATCAATAATTAATGAAAGGCGAAAATAGCGAAAGAGAAATTCTCGAATACGTTCTGAAATGATTTTTAAAATATTCTTTGACAATATTTTTAGTATGAAAGACATTCCTATAGAAAGAATAACTAGGGGGAAAAGAAATGGAGAAAGTTAAGACAGGCGCATTTATCCCTATGCCGGTGGCGCCGATAGTTCTGGTCGGAGCCAATGTAAACGGGAAAGCTAATTATATGACCGTAGCGTTTGTCAGTGGTGTGAACGTTAATCCGGCCATCGTCTGCGTGAGCCTGAACAAGAACCACCATACGCCGAAAGGGATCATCGAAAACGGTACCTTCAGCATCAATGTGCCTTCCGCCGACTATGTAACGGAAACTGATTACTGCGGGTTGGTTAGTGGCCGGGATATCGATAAATCCCATATCTTCACCACCTTCTTCGGTGAATTGAAGACGGCGCCCATGATCGATGAATTTCCAATTACCTGTGAATGCCGGTATATCGGTCGGAAAATTGAATTCGCTATGGATGTCGTCTACTTTGGAGAGGTAATACAGGTATATATAAACGAAGAACTTTTAAGCGAAAATAAGAAAATCGACATTCTGAAGGCTAATCCTCTGTATTTCTCCGGTATTGAATGCAGGTACCGCTCTTTGGGGAAAGATATAGGACAGGGTTGGAGTATCGGGAAGCAATACAAACCAAGCGTATAGAGAGGCTGGTTCGGTAAGCATATGGTATAATGAATGCACCGGAAAATGGTCAAAACCGTGGGGAGAAGCGCCGATGACGACATCTTTCGTAGTTTTCTCCAATCTCATAATCCCGCTTATCACCGGGTTGTTTTGCCTTTTCTATTTCGCGTATTTTATCCTGGCCCATCCGTCGCGGGCGGTATCGTTTCGACTGTTCGTGGTGTTCCTCATCGGTTTCAGCATCTTCCTTTTCGGGAGACCGTTACAGCTGCTGATCGGACCGTACCCCTTGCCTCTCATCATAGTCAATATCCGAGTTTTCATCCTTTGTTCCGTGCTCGCTCCGGACATCATCTTGACGGCCCTTACCTTCAACAAGCGAATTACCAAGCGTGAGGGATTGGCGGTTATCGCGGCCTGCCTGCCACTCGGCATCGGCTACGTCGTATTCAACACCCTCGGGACCGAGGCCAGTTATAAACTGTTCGAAATCGCGGGCCTCGTCGCCTACGACAATTTAACACCGTCGATGCGCGCCCCTTTCTATGGCAGGGAAGTTACGATCGGCGTCCAAGCGGTCACCGGCCTCATCCTATTTCTGTTCTCCTTAATCCGGTCGGTTCAACTGCGGCGGGAAGGTCGGCCCAAAGCGTTGCTCGGCGACAAGGAATTCCTCATCAACGCCGGCATTCTGATCTTCGCCCTGTCGTTCATCCTCGGATCCCTCGCCAAGCAATGGTGGATATACTACGTCTCCTCCATCGCCACCGCTCTGCTCGTCGGCGGGAGCGTGCTCATCGACATCAAGGAAGTCCACAACTACTATGAAAAGCTAGTCCCGTTCATAAAAGAAGAAATCATCCACAACGTCGCGTTCAGCGAATTATCCAAGACGAAACTGATGGAGATGCTCCGGTGTCTGGGCAAGAGGACCGACCTCAATACCTTTGCCGTCATCAAGGCCAAAGGACTGGACGGCGACATGCGCGATGATTTCACCAAGCTCGAAGAGATCGTCCGCGTTATAGGCCGCCGTTTGGAGAACGTATCGAGCGATGAGAATTTCCTGGTTTTGCCGATTTCCGATACGACTGTCGGCATCGTCCTACGCCTGCCGCGCGAACAGCCCACGGGAGGGCCAGCCTACATATTAGGTGCCTTGGACGATATCCGGGAGGAAATACAGAAGACCTGCCGAAGGGAACTTGCCATCGGCATCGGCCGCAGCTATGACAGAATTGAGGAACTCCGCGTTTCCTACCAGGAGGCCATGAACGCTCTGGAATACGCCGAACAGCTTGAAGGCTGCGGGATAGTGCATGCGGAGAACATCAGCGAAGGCGATCGGAAAACGAGGAACTACCCGGTGAGGGAGAAGGAAAAACTTCTGTCGCTCATCCGGTCCGGCGACGTAGAAAACAGCCTGGCCGCGCTGAATACATTTTTCGTCAAGTTCAAACGCTATATCGATGGTGAGCCGGAGATTCTAAGCATCAGGCTCTCCGAGCTTGTGTGCTCATTCATCGATTCGGCGATTCTCGGCGGCGGTAACGAAAAAACCCTGAACGAGTTCATCGGCAAGTACACCGGCGAGATCGCCCACATTGTCGACCCGGAAATCGCCGAACGCTGGCTTGCGAAGATAGTCACTGAAACCGCCGGTATCGTCGTCCGCGTTTACGAGAAGCGGTCAAAAGTAATGATTGATAACGCCAAAAAATACATTGATACCAATTTTCGATCTCAGCTCAGCTACCGCGAAGTCGCCCGCGAAATTTTCATCAGTCCATCCTATTTCTTGAGCCTGTTCAAAAAAGAAACCGGCACGACGTTCGTCGACTACCTCACGTCGGTCCGTGTCGAGGAAGCCAAGCGACTCCTCCTCACCACCGACCTCGGCATCACGCAGATCGCCTACGACTTAGGCTTCAACAATTCCAACTATTTTAGCAACATTTTCCGAAAGGCCGTCGGCATCTCCGCCACCGAATTCCGCAAACCGAGAAGCCTTACTCCAGCTTCGTGATGTCGGCCTCCAGCAAGGACTTCAAGCCGTTCTCCAGTTCCGCTTGATCGCCGGCCGAAGTGATGCGGGCGCCCATGTTGTGGAATACCCCGAATTGCGGAGAAGCGACGTCGAAACCGATGAAGCTCATGAGCTGCGTCGAGGTCCTGATCTTCATCTCTTCCGTCGATTTATTATTCCGATTGGAATAGATGGCGTCGATGACCTTCAGCGGATCGGGGCTGCCGTTGTTCTCCCCGTCGGTAATGATTATCAGGCTGTTGAAAATAGTCCCCGACTGCGCAAGCAGCTCGCTTCCCTTTTCAAGCGCCAAACCGATCGCGGTTCCTCCCTTAGGGAGGAAATTTTCAGGAAGGCAAACAGACTTCAATCTCTTGATCCCGTCCCCGCGCAATTCGGTCATCGGAAGCACGGTCGCGACGCCGGTGCTGAAGCGCAGGACCGCGACGTTGACTCTCAAATCCTTCTGTTTCCCGGCGAGCTTCTCCAAATAATCCGATACTGTCACCAGCGCGTTCGCGGCCTGGATGTATTTCGCCTCCCCGCCGGATTTCGGGCTGTCGGACATCGATCCGGATACATCCACAACCAACACGATCGATATTCCGAAATCATCGACGAAATTCATGCCGGAATCGAAGCCTTCGGCAAACTGCAGCGAATAGCCTTCATCGGCGGCTTTTGCTGCCGCGGGTTTGACTACCGCGGTAGTAACTACCGACGCTTCCTTCTTTTCCGCGCATCCGAGAATCAGCGCCAGCGCCAAAAGCGAAATGATTATTTTTTTCATCGCTACTCCAAGGAGATGAATTTCACTTCAACTCTTCGATTCTTGGAAGGTTCGTTGACGTCGACCGGATTGTCCCAGCCTTTCCCCTCGGTGACTATGCGCTGAGGATCTATGCCGTATTCGTCGATTAAAACCTTTTTGATGAACTCGGCCCGCTTCTTCGAAATAAGCTTCGCTTGAGCGCCGGCCTCGATGTAGGCTTGATTGCCCTGCGCCTTGAAATCGGCGACCTTCGTGGTATCCAGATGCCCGACCAGCTTCACGATCGTGGTGGCGAGGAATTTCGTCTGCTCGGATACCTTATTCAAAAGCACAAGGTTTTCCTTGATTTCAGGAGCTTTGGATTTCAGGTCGAAATCGAGCTTCTGGGCTTCAAAGAACAACTGCATGTCGGTGGTCAGGACGACCCGTTGCGTTTCAAGGTCGGAAATATCGAACGACGCCTTTTTATTGAACGAATCGGCGATCAGGTTCTTATGGGATGCGAATAGGCCTTTCTTGTCGATAGCCTGGATGATTTTGGCGTTCAAAACCCTTTCCGCGTCATAGGACGCCGAAGCGGGGAGCGATCCGAGCTGCTTATAATATTCCTGCGCAAGCAGGAAAATCTTGTAGGCGCCGATGGGATTGGCGTCGTCGAAGAACATCTTGCTTTCGGGAAAATTCGCTATGTGGACATCGTCCAGCATCGCTTTCGCTTCCCCCGCTCCGGCCAGCTTGTAGAATGCGGACATATCGTTGAAGGTGGAGGTTCCGATCATCTGCGAGCCTTCGATCATGGCTTCGACGAAAGCGGCCATCATCTCAGGCTTATCCTGGAAAAGATCGTTTCTGACTATATAGGTATCCGCGATCAGCTGGTTCGCGTCTTTAGACGAAATAAGCAGCCTTGTTTCGGGAATATAGTTCTTTGAAGCGGAATCGACTACTTCGTTGATGTACGGAGTCCAAGACACCCAGGCGACGATCCGGTCGTCCTTCTTGAAGAGCTCCATGGCCTTATCGCCGTCGTCTATCCAGACGACCCGCACGTCCTGGCCGGTCATCCCGTTCTGGGACAGGTACCAAAGCAGCAGGAAGCTGTACGGAGTATTGCTGGAGGTGAGGACGATGTTGTTCTTCAGTTCCGACGGACGCTTTATCGTATTCTTGACGATGATCCCGTCGCCGCCGGAAGACCAATCGAAAAGCCCCAGGACTTTGGGCGCGATCCTCTTGTCGGCTTTCAGCGCGTCGTACAGAAGGGGCAGGCTGTCCATGGGCGCCCAAATGATAGGGTACCGTCCCGCGGCGTAGCCCTGAAGTTGCGCCGAAGAACTTTCTTCTCCCACTATCTCCACGGCGAACTTACCCTTCTTGTAGAAAAGGGAATTCTTATTGGGCGCCGAACCGCCGTTCGCCGCGAACAGCGCAGCGTAACCGCCCCAGGTATCCAGCGGAATCTTGATCAGCGGAACCGGACCGTCGCCCAGGTCGACGGACGAAAGCTGGTAGCCGCCGACGCCCGTAACGGTGAGGGGCTCAACCTTCGCGAAGGTCAGTTCGCCGGACTTTCCCGACCCTTTGGAGGCGGCGGCGGGGCTGGACTTGCCGGTGAAGGTTTTATAGGCGACGCCGATTCCGATCGCGAGGGCTATGATCAAAACGCCCAAAAATATTCTTTTCATTCTTTCCCGCCTGATCAGCCGCGAACGGCCATGAGCTTGGTTTTAAGATCGGACTCGATTTGACGAAGTTCGGTCTCGGCTTGGGCCCGTTTGGCCTTGCCTTCTTCCTGTATGCGGATGGTTTCCTCTATCGTCGAAATCAAGTCCTCGTTCACCTTTTTCAGCGTTTCGATCTCCACGATGCCCCTTTCCATCTCGGTCGCCACGGCCACCGAGCCCGACTTGAGCATTTCGGAATTCTTCGTGAGGAGTTCGTTCGTCGCGTCGGTGACGGCTTTCTGCACGGACAGGGCTTTCTTCTGCCTGAGCAGGCTGATGGCGATCACGATCTGGCTCTTCCAGAGCGGGATGGTCGTCAGGATCGAGCTTTGGATTTTTTCCACGAGCGCTTGATCGTTGTTCTGGATGAGCCGTACCTGGGGGGCGGTCTGGATCGCTATCATCCGGGAAAGCTTCAGATCGTGGATCTTTTTCTCCAATCGATTGAGGAACTGGTTGAAGTCGGCGAGCTTCTGCGCGTCGGCCGGATCGTTGGAGGCTTTCGCGGCCGCCTCCAGCTCGGGAACCTTTCCCGCGCGCAGTTCGTCTAGCCTCAACTGCCCCGCGGCGATGAACAGATCCAATTCTTTGAGATACTCGAAATTCTTCTCGTACAGCTGATCCAGCATAGTTATGTCCCGCAGAAGCGTCATGCGGGCGTCGCTCAGCTGATCTACGATCTTCTGGATCTGGCTCTCCAGTTTTTGGTACCTCGCCATGAAGCGCTGTACGCCGTTGAGAAGATCGGCAAGCCAATTCCGTTTTTCCGTGGAGAGCGTGCCGACATTCACATCCTTGATCTTGAACATCAGGTCAGTGAGGCTTTCGCCGACGTAGCCGGTATCGTGCGACCTGATCTGGCCGAGCATGGTTTCGGCGAAGCCGGACAGCTTTGCCTGCGCGCCCACGCCGTACTGAATGATCGCCTGCGAGTCGTCGATGGGAATGCCCTTCGCGATCTCCTTCACCTTCGTCATATCGACGGCGCTGAATTTCGTCATTCCCGTCGTTTCCAGTTGCGCATCGGCCATGCTGACTCCTTCGCCTATTCTCCCAGGCCTTCCATCTTGATCGTTTTCTCCAGAAGAGAAAGCTCCGTGTCCAAATCCATGACATCGTTCGAAAGCAATCTGGTCAGCTGTTTTTCAAAAGCGGACCTGATCGTATCCAGCATCGATTCCGTTCTCTCGAGCGAGAGGCGGATATTCGCGTCCTTCACGTTCTGCGAGGATAGCTGCACGTATTTTTTCAGGATGTTTATCGTCGCGTCGAGGTAGTAGGTAAGGAATTGCCGGGCTTCTTTTAGATCGCCCGGATCGCGCTTGATTTCAGCGAGTATCTTTTCCACGATGCCGCATATCGCGTCGACCTTTGCCACGGTCGGCCGATCTCCGACCAGCTTCCGAAACTTCTCTATTTCCGTCAGTTTCGCTTTGCCCTCTTGGAGGGACGTCGCCAGGCTATTCTCCTGTTCGACGATCTCGGGCTTCTTCAAGCGGAACAGGAACAAGCCGGAAACGAAAAACAGAGCGCTTATCAGCAGAGAAAACACGAGTCCGATATCGACGAAGATATACGAAACCAGGAACGAAGCCGCGGCTAAAACGCCGGACAGGAACCAATCGGCGGAGGCGCCTTTCGTTTTCGACCCATTTTCCATGTTGCTAGTATACTCATTGGTATCGACTTCATCCAATATATTTCTTATCTGTCTGGAACGCTATCCGCGCTTCATTTCATATTTTTTGACAGGATATCGATATACGACCTATTGACGACACAGTTCTTGAGTTCGAAGGAGGCCATGACCCGATCGATATCGCTCTTTGTCATGCCTTTGAAGCGCTTGCAGCAGGAGGGCTTCATACACGCGGCGGCCTATACAAGTTCCGCGGAGGCGCAGCTCTTTCCCTTTCTGATCGACAATTTGCCGACCTTTGACCTATAAAAAATCCATGAAAATGCTCCGTTTAACCTTTGACGGCTCCGGCCGACAGGCCGTTGATTACTCGCTCCTGGGCAAACATGTAGAAAAGAATGACCGGCAACGATCCGATGAGAATCGCCGTCAGGACCGCCGGAATATTCACAGTTTCGGCCCCGCAGAATTCCCGCATACCCAGAGGCAGCGTTTTCTTTAGATTCGTGTTGATGAGCGTCAAAGAATAAATGAACTCGTTCCAATAGGTGAGGAAATTGTAGATAGCCACCGTTGAGATCGCCGGTACTGAGATGGGCAGCATGATGCTCCAGTAAATGCGGAAAGGAGACGCGCCGTCGATGACCGCCGATTCCTGAATACTGTCCGATACTTCCTTGAAGAAGGCGGTCATGATGAAAATAGCGATGGGAAGACCGAAGCTTATGTAGGGTCCGACCAAACCCGCCAAATTGTCGGTCAGGTGGACCGCGCGGGTCAGCTGGTAAATCGGAATGAGAGTCGTGTGGACCGGGATCATCATACCGACCATGAACATGAGGAGCAGTCCCGCCGATAGCCTGAACTTCATTTTCGCGAACGCGTAACTAGCCAAAGAAGCGATCATAGCCGTCAGAAAAACGGAGACGGACGACACAAGAATGCTGTTGACAAAGTACATGTTGAAATTTGAGAAAAGCACTCTTTGATAATTTCCGAAGAAAATTTGTTTTGGGAAATTCCAGTAATTGCCGGACATGTATTCGGCTTGCGACTTGAACGACATCATGAGAGTCAGCACAAATGGAAAACCGAACAAAGCCAGGAAAAAAAGAGAAATTATGTAAAATCCGATCTTATTGATCGATCTCATTTCATTTGATTTCATATCGACCCTCCCCTATCGCTCTTCCCGAGCACGGGTCATAAATTGAAATACGACAATTACCGCGAGCGATATGATCACCATGAAAGCCGCTATGGTACTTGCGTAGCCCATCATGTCGTCCTGAAACGCTTTTTTGTACATATAAGTTGCCATAAGCTCAGAATAGCCGTTCGGTCCGCCGCCGGTCATGACCCAGAACAGATCGAAGTATTTCAAAGAACCTACGATTGATAAAACCGCGGATGTCTTTATAGTGCCGGAAAGCAACGGCAGCGTCATTCGCCAAAATTGCTGCCAGGGAGAGGCGCCGTCAATCGTCGCGGCCTCGTAAATTTCCTCGGAAATATTGGTCATGCCGGCGCGTAGGAGGATCATGTACTGCGGGATGTATTGCCAGCAGATGACGAAAAGCACCGCGACCATGACCACTTTTTCGGATCCGAGCCAGGAGAGCTTCTCGTGCGGGCTAACTAAGCTAAGGATGCCGTTAAAGAGACCGCTGTACGGATCGTACAGAAGCTGCCACAGAATACCCGTCGCGACCGTGGACAAGAGGAGCGGCATAAAGTAAACGGTTCGGAAAAACTTGGTTCCCTTAATACTTGTATTGATGATGAGAGCGAGCACCATTCCGAGGCCGAGCTGGAATACGACGGAGACGATGACCAAGAGAAAATTGTTCCCAACCGCGTGCCAAAAATGACTGTCTTGCAGTAAACGCGTGTAATTGGCCAAACCGACATTCGCGGCCTGGGACGCCGGACCCATACCGGTCCATTTGAGCGTGCTGTACTGAAAAGTCCGTACGATCCCGTATAACGTGTACGTACCGTAAACCAATAAAGCGGGCAGCAAAAAAAAGAATACCGATAAACTGTTTCCCCGCTTCTTTCTTTGAGCTATTGACGCCGTCAATGAATAGCCCTCCCTTATAATTGATTGGTACGAAAATACCGCAATAAGGAAGGTGCAAAAGAAGTCTTAACAACTTTTTTTACACCCTCTTACTATTCGGAATCGTTTTTCAACCGTCGGCGCGGATACTATCCGCGCCGACGGTTATTTTTGTTATTTTGCGGAGTCGAAAGCCTTCTGCATCTCTTCGGCGGCCTGCTTCGGGGTAATGCTCAAGCCGAGAATGCCTTGGGTCGTTGACTTGTGCTTGTTCGCCAATTCGGGAGCCAAGGTTTGATCGATGAAGTTCTGCAGATAGGTAGCGTTCTTGATCTGCTCCATGGCGGCTTTCAGGAGCGGCTCTTCCGCGGGAACTCCGGACAAGGAGCCCAGGGTTCCGCCGGCGACCAATTCCTTCTGGAACTGTTCATCGGTAGAAAGGAAACCGACCAATTTCGCGGCCATCGCCTTGTTTTTGCTGGAGGCCGCGACGGAGAACGCGTTTTCACCGGAAAGAACGTCGGTTATTTTGCCCTTGCCGCCTTCGACGGCCGGGAACAGCGCGACGCCGAGCTTGGTCTTGAAGTATTCTGGATTCTCGGATTTACAGGCGGAAAGGAAACCGCTGGTCTGGAGCATCATGGCGCACTGCTCGGTATAGAACATCATGCGCGATCCGCCGGTATCGTAATTGATGCCGTTGTCGCCCGCGGGGATATAGCCTTTCTTCACCCAGTCCTGGAGCATCTCACCAGCTTTGATGAAGACGTCGTCGGTGAATTGGACTTTCTTGTCCATTGCCTTTTGGAAGATATCGGGGCCGCCCATGCGCATGGAGAGCAGAACGAAATACTGCGCTCCCGGCCACTGGCTCTTGTTGCCGATCGCGAACGGAATGATCTTATTCGCGACGAGCTTATCGCAAACCGCCATCAGCTCGGAGTAAGTTGTCGGAACCTTCAGGCCCAGTTTTTCAAAAATTACTTTGTTATAGTAAAGAATAGTGGAAGACCCGATGTAGGGAGATGCGTAGATTTTGCCGCCGTATCGGTTGAATTCATAAGCGGCGGGACTAACTTTATCCTTCCACGCTACCGATTCCGCGGTGATGTCCGCGACAAATCCGGCGTCCACGAAGGATCCGAGCCAACCGCCGCCCCATGAATGGAAAACGTCGGGGAAATCACTGCCCGTCACGGTCTTGAGCTTGGTTTTGTAGGGGTCGTTCTCATAAATGGATACGACGACCTTCACGCCTGGGTTGGCAGTCTCAAAACGGCGAGCCGCATTCTCGATCGGGGTCTTGCGCGTTTCCTGGTTGTGGATGTGCCACAGGTTGAGCGTGATCGGCTCACCGGCTTTTGCGGCCGGTTTGGCATCTTTCTGGCCGCCGGCGAAAACGACTGCTGCGCCAATGAGCAATCCTAACGCTACGGACATCGGCTTCGACAATTTCATGTTGCCTCCTTAAATTCAAGCTACCCTATTTCACGGCCTCTGGCCGGGAGCAGGTGCTTTTAACAATATAATATGTTCCCGACGCGGAAGCGTCGTGAAATCCATGCATAAGATCGAGTACGTGATTCGCCAGTTCGCCGGACGCGCGGTGCGGACGACCTTCGGCTATCGCTTCGGCCATATCTACAACGCCGAGGCCGCGGCTGTTCTCCGGGTAGTTCTTAAGCAACGGGATTTCCGACCAATCTTCAGCCCTGCCGCGTTTAACCAGCACGGGACCGCCGTAGGTGTTTGGATCGGGAACCCGAAGCGTGCCTTCGGTACCGTAGATTTCGATGAACGGCAGGGTATGGGACCACACGTCGAAACTTGTGATAATAGTCCCCATGGCGCCGCTATCAAAATCGAGCACGCCCGCGATGTGAGTCGCAACATCGACCGTGATCGCCTTCCCCTTAAGTGGTTCGCTTGAGATGGTCCGGGTTTCAAATGATTTCTTAGCGGATCCGCAGACGCGAACCACGGGTCCCAAAAGACTCACCAGAGCCGTCAGATAATACGGTCCCATGTCAAACATCGGACCCGCGCCGGTCTTGTAGTAAAACTCGGGCGACGGATGCCAGTGCTCGTGGCCGTGGTTCATCATGTAGGCATTCGCGGCGATAGGCGTACCTATCCAACCGTCGTCAATGAGCTTGCGACAGGTTTGGAGGCCCGCTCCCAGGAAGGTATCAGGCGAACCACCGACACGGACGCCTTTTTTCACGGCGGTCTTTAGCAGAAGAGCCGCGTCTTCACGGCCGACGCACAGAGGTTTTTCAACATAGGTATGCTTGCCCGATTCCACCGCTTTAAGGCACACCTCGAAATGGCTTTTCGGAATGGTGAGATTCAGGACGATATCGACGTCCGGACTCTTCATAAGTTCGTCGACGCTCATTGCGCGAACGCCGGGATGCTGCGCGGCGACTTCTTCCGCGCGCTCCGTGATGAGGTCGGCCACCGCCGTCAGCGACACCCGATCAGCGTGCATGCCGGTAAGGTTTTGGATGTAGATCCCGCTGATTTTTCCGATTCCGACGATTCCAACGCCTAATTTGCTCATTAAAACATCTTCCTATCGCTCTTGAATTCCTCCGCGGAGAGACCTTTCTCCACGACGAGCCGTTTGCCTTGAGCGGCCCAGAGAAGACCGCGTTTCATCAGGTCCCATGCTTCGGGAATATCGAACACGTCATCGTGGTGGCCCAAGGCGTTATAAAACACGCGTCCGTGCCCCCAGCGCTTGGTCCAAATGACCGGCATGTCGACTTCCCCATTGGTGACATGGTACCACTTGACCGCGGGGAAGCGTGTTGTTGCCAGCACTTCCACTGCCGGATCGACGTGCAAATAATAGTGCTCGGAGGAGATATTGAAATCGTTGATACCCGCGGTGAGAGGGCTTGAGTTGTTGCGAATGTTGACCCGGTAAGGTACGCCGTCGCCGCCCGGATGCGCCACCCAGTTTCCGCCGGTCATAAATTGCCATGCCACATTATTGCGAAACGCGTCGCACATACCGCCGTGACAACCGGCTATTCCTACGCCGGAGCCGACAGCCTCAAGAATGTATTCAACCTGCTCTTTAGGCAACTCGCCCATCGTCCACGCGGGAACAAAGAGGTCCAAGGCCATGAGCTTGTCTCGATCCATCAAGATATCAAGAGTGGTCGCGATCTCGACTTCAAACTCGTTCGATTCGAGGAATTTCCTGAATCTTTCGGCGACCAATTGCGGCTGGTGGCCATCCCAACCACCCCACAAAATCAATGCTTTTCGCTTCATACCGGTGTCCTTTCTGGCTAACCTGGGGATAGTATAAAAGCGTTCGGGAAACCGGGCGCGCCGCTTATTGTTGAGTTTACCTCAAATATTGCTCATTTATCACGATTCCGAGCCCCGTCTATATTGGGTAGGAGAGGTACCGGTGTAAGTGCGGAAAAGACGATTGAAGGTTTTAAGGCTCGCGAAACCGCTAGTGTAGGCGATTTCGGTAATCGAAACGTCTGAACCTGCCAAGAGTTCTTCCGCATGACTGACCCGGACTCGGGCAAGGTAGGTGTGAAAGTTCTGACCGGTCTGTTCCTTGAAAAAGCGGGTAAAATAGAACTTGCTCAGATTAGCCGACGCGGCCGCTTCGGCAAGGGTAATAGGCTGAGAGAAGCGGCTGTGAACGAAGCTGAATATCCGTTCCAAAATTTCATTTCGGTGCCGCCGTTTGTTCAACTCGGCGGGAGAAAATTGCCGCGCGGGGACTCGGCGCAAGAGGATCAACGCCAAGTCGTAGAGACAAGCCTTGATCGCCAAACGGTAACCTTCGGTCTTATCGCTGAATTCCCGACGCATATCCAGCACAAGGCCTTCAAGAAGACTGTGAATTTCACCATCTTCTTCCGTGGTGACGATGGTCTTCCGTTCGAAAACAAGACGCTGGAACATCCGATCGCGCAAATCGATTAGCGACTGGTCAAAGAGTTCCAGTCCGAATTGCACAAGAACTATCGAAGTATTGGCTCCTGAACGAGAATATCCATGAACCGAACCCGAATTGATGATGACCAGATCGCCCTGTGTCGCCTCGTACTCTAGGCCCTCGACGGAAATGACGAGCCCGCCCTTCCGGACGTAGGCGATCTCAAGGAGTTCATGCCAATGCAGCTTAAAACCCCTCATCGATGTTTCCCAGAGACGGAAAGGGAATACCGGATCAAGTTTCTCTTTCTGATACCAGGGCTTCTGCTCCATGTAGAACAGTATACTATTTAACTTCGATCTTTAGAATGTTTTCCCAGAGCTTAATGATAGCTGTTTGGGATTGTTTTCCGTCACCAGCCGCTTTTGCCGCGACAAATATTTCGTTGACAAGGGCTGTCACCGGAGCGGGGAATCCCTGATTTCTTGCAAGAGAAAGAGAATAGCTAAGATCCTTGCAGAGCAAATCAATGGTTCCGCCGGGCTTGAATTCGCGTGAAGAAAGATCTTGAGCGCAGACATCGAGCACCTTCGAACCCGCCCAGCCGCCCTTAATCGCATTGTACAATGTTTGCGGATCAAGCCCGGCTTTCGCTCCAAGAGCAAAGCTTTCCGCTATTACCGCGAAGGTTGCGCTGACAATCATTTGGTTTACGCATTTTGCGACTTGGCCGCTGCCGGTTCCGCCAGTGCGAATCACGGAAGCGCCGATCGCGTTGAGGTATTCCAGACAGGATTTGAATACCGTTTCGTCTCCGCCCACCATGATCGAAAGGTTTCCCTCCACGGCTCCCTTTTGCCCGCCGCTTAACGGAGCGTCGAGGAATCGTATTCCTTTCTCCATCAGTATGGCGGATAGTTCCAATACCACAGCGGTATCGGTAGTACTGGTATCAATGACGATGCTACCGCTTTTCAAGGAAGATGAAAGCCCGTGGTCCCCGTTCACCACTTGTTTGACCACGGCGGAATTGGGCAATGAAAGGAAAACAATGTCACTTTTTTCCCCAAGTTTCGCAATGGATTCCGCTTGAATTACAGCACCGGGTTTTAAAAACGATATTAGTTCTTTTACTTTTAAAGAATCGACATCGTATACATTAATCTCGGAGAACTTTTTCGCAAGGTTTTTAACCATCGGAGTTCCCATGATTCCAAGTCCAACGAAGCCGATTCCACGCATGCTTTTCCCTCACTTCTAAATTTGAGCAAGATTCTTGTAATCCGTCAGCTTACCGGTGGTACAGTCACTACGAAAAAGGTGCCTTCTTCCGGACCAGGGTTTTGGACTTGATGAGCGTCTCCCGCGGGGATACGAATCGCATCGCCCTCGCTGATGACGCCTATTGTTTTCCCGCCCTGGCGTACTTCCAGCTTTCCCTTCAAAACGTACATGATATGGTCGGAAAAAGGATGAGTTTCTTCCTCCATCCCCGCGCCGGGCGCAAAAGTAGTTACATGCGTATCGACTTTATTACACCCATTCCCGGGGTAATACATTTTTCGGGAAGAAACGGTCTTATCGTGGCCGGCGGGAACATACAGTTCGCCCTCGCCGTTCCTATTTATTTGAATCACTACTTTGCTCCTTCAATCATAGAGGACTTTTTATGGTGCCCTATAGTCACCTCAGCTTTATTTACTTTTTCTGACTTTCGCTTCCGCCCGTTTCTTTTCAAGAACCGGAAGAAAATCGTAGGTCAGATAGAACTCAGTCTTAAAAGCTCCCCACGCTTTTTTCTCAATAGCAAGATTCACCAGACGGACTTTTTCCGCGGGAACCTCCAAGGTAACCACTTGACCGATGCCCATCAAAACTTGCCACGAAATTATCTCCGCGCCCTCCGGCGGGAAATCAGACCAAAATCCTTGGGCGTAAAGGATGTCGTCTATTTGATCAAGGTTTTTCGACTGGTCATGCCTCAAAAAAACCGTTACGCGGACTTTTTCTTCAGCACTCATAGTTTTCCTCCTGTCGTGGATTCGGGGAGAATGACGACCTTAATGGCTCCGTCTTTCTTGTTGGAAAAAATATCCAAGGCCTCATTGTAGCTCTCCAACGGGAACGTATGCGTAACCATTTTTTCGCCCTTGACTATTCCCGCCGCAAACATCCGCAACGCTTTTTCGGAAACGTTAGGATTCGCGCGTGATCCGGTAAGAGTGAGTTCATTCATGACAAATTGCGTAAACGGCGGAACCTTAACCTGTGCGTCTTTGTAAAACGCTACTGAATTAATTTTACCGCCTTTGCATATGGAAGCGACGCATTGATCCAAAGCGATATCAGCGCCGCAACACTCCTGAATCTCATCAACGCCGAGTCCGCCGGTTATTTCCAATATTCGTTTTACCGGATCTTCTTTCTCATAATCGATCAGGTAGTCTGCGCCGATTTCTCCAGCCACTTTGAGACGATGTCGCCGACCAACCATGATTACCTTTGCGGCACCCATTCCTTTCATCATCTGCATGGAACACAGACCGATAGGCCCCGGCCCCCAAATAGCGACTGTACCGCCGGGCGTCACTCCAATCATTTCAATGCCGTGAAGCGCGACACCCGCCGTATCAAGTAACGCTGCGTGGGTAAAACTCAAATTATCTGGGATTTTGTGGATTGCCTTGGTAGCGTAAGCATTATATTCGCAGTTCGCGCCGGGAGAAGCCATGCCGTAATGCCTGTGTCCCGTTTCAGGTTTTCCATAATTGAGGCAAAGCGTGTAACGGCCCTTCAAACAATTGGCGCAGGAACCGCAGCCTTTATGTGCCTCTCCAGCAACCCTATCGCCAACAGCGAATCCCGTCACGCCGTCTCCGAGTGCGACAACCTCACCCGACCACTCATGTCCTACCGTGAAAGGGAACCGAGGCGGCCAACCTTTTTTTGAATGGTGACCGTTTATTATTTCCGGATCGCTTCCGCAAATAGCGATCGCTTTTATCTTGCAGAGAACCTCGCCGGCACCGGGCTGGGGAACGGGAACTTCTCGCATTTCTATTTTGTTATAGGCGATGAGTTGACTGGCTTTCATTGTTTTCGGGATCATAATTCCTCCAAGATAAAAATAATTCTTCAGACGTTATAACTTAAGCCCCTGCGGCTTCCAGCTTTTTATTCAACCATTGGTTCACCAAGACAGTGATGATAATCAGCGCGCCGATTATGGCTCCGCGCCAGACGCTGGGCACACCCATAAGATTCATTCCATTTTCGACAACCGTCATTATAAGAGCGCCAATCAAAGTACCGATTACTCCGCCCTGACCTCCTGCCGCTCTCGTTCCGCCCATATAGACAGTCGCGATTGTCGGTAATAGATAATTCTTACCGATATCGGCCTGACACGCGTTAATCCGAGCGACAAGAACGATTCCGCCGACGGCGGACAAAAGACCACAGATGATAAAAGCGTAAATCATCGTTTTTTCGACGTTGATTCCCGACATCTTCGCGGCTTCCTTATTCGCGCCGACCGCATAGAAAGTACGTCCAAGAGTCGTCTTTTTGAGAATAATAAATCCGACTATGACTACCCCCAACATAACAATGATTGGCATAGGAATGACGTCAAACAAGTATCCATTCCCGACAAATCGAAAAGCAGGATCGAAATCGTAAACGACATAACCCTTAAGAATCACATAGGCAAAACCAAAAACTGCCCATTGAAGTCCGTATGTCGAAATAAATGAGGGGATTCCAATTTTTGAGATCATAAGCCCGTTTAAAAGGCCGAGAAGAATTCCCAGAGCAAGCGCGGCAAGAATGGCCCAACCGAAAAAAATACCCGCTTTCAACATGATCGCGGCAATGACGCTTGTTATTGTAAGAATTGAACCTACTGAAAGATCCGGTCCGCAGGTTATGATTGTTATCGTTAAACCCACTCCAAGAATAGTCATAATGCATGCATTGGTAATGATGTTGCTGAGATTCCTGGCACTGAAAAAAACCGGTGAAAGCATCGACATAATCACGCAGATGAGAATCAGCGCGAACAATCTGCCTCCCCCCGAAAGGAGACTGGGATCGAAGTATTTGAAAGCCCCTATTTTTGTCTGTACGGCGCTTTTCGAAGTTATCATTTTCTCACCTTATTTCCTGCTGGAGATTCCGACTTGGAAGACGATCGCGATAATCATGATAGTCCCGATCAAAGCGGGCTGCAGCATCGACGGAGTGCCGATGACGTTCAAACCATTGCGAAGGACGGTAATCAGCAGGACTCCGACAATCGTACCGCTTACATCTCCTTTCCCTTTCTGGAAGCTCGTACCACCCAGGATCGTCGCCGCGATGGCGTCGAACTCCCAACCCACTCCAACTATTGGGTCCGCGGCCTCAAGCCGCGACGCCAAGATGACGCCGCCGATACCCGTAATGAAACCGGCGAATACGTAAACCATCCATTTCCAAAACACGGTATTCACACCTGAAAGGCGCGACCCCGCTTCATTGCCTCCGATGGCAATTACATACCGGCCGAAGCGCGTATGATGAAGGACGTACCAAACCAAGAAGAATACGATACCCGCCAATACAGCCGCCATCGGAATATACCGAGCGACTTTTCCGCCCAGAACCAGAAACGGTTTATTGGTAGTAAAAACGGCTTGCGAATTGGTCATCACCAGGGCGAGACCATAGAAAACGCCCTGAATACCAAGAGTAGCAATGAACGAAGGCATTTTGCAGAAAGCGATTAGACTTCCCGTAACAGCGCCGCAAAGCGCTCCGGTAAGGATACCGATGACAACCGCGATAGGAACCGGAATATGCGCACCCAACGCCAATACGCAGGTTATACCGGAAACCGTTAACACTCCTCCTAATGAAAGGTCCAATCCTTCACTCAGAATCACAATAGTCATAGCCGACGAAATAATGAGCAGCACCGCGCCTTGCTGCAGAGTATTGATAAGATTGTTCAGCGTAAGGTATCTGCCTGAAATCATCCCGAACATGCAAACCATGCCCATTATGGCCCATAGGACCGGAGAAATTGATTTCAATTTCCGCAGAATTATATTACTCATTCTCCACATCCTAATTCGCGCGCTTCTTCGGCCGCCGTGGCACAGGAAATAACCGTTTCCTGAGTAGCTTCATCATGGGTCAACTCGTTTACAATTTTCCCTTCACGCATGATGTAGATTCGATCACTCATACCAATAACTTCCGGGAGTTCGGAAGAAATCATCAGTATCGCGGAGCCTCGTTTCAGAAGTTCATTCATGAAAGAATGAATTTCCGATTTCGCGCCGACGTCGATGCCGCGCGTCGGTTCATCGAAAATAAAAATCTCCGCTTCGGTGCAAAGCCATTTAGCAAGTACGACTTTTTGCTGATTTCCGCCGGATAGGAACTGTACGAGCCTTCCCATAGTCGGAGTAGCAATGCGAAGATCTTTTATAAACTTGGTAACGACCTCTTTCTCTTTCCGTTTGCTTACAAACTTGCGTGGAAAAAGCTTTTCCAAACTGGCGATGACAACATTTTCCGCGACGGAAAGTATCAAAGCGAGCCCTTGATTTTTACGATCTTCAGGAAGGAGGCTAACTCCGTTCTCTACGACGTCGGAAGGATTTCCCGGCTTAATTTCCTTGCCGAAAATTACTATTTTGCCTTCATCGTACGGATCCGCTTGAAAAATCGCCCGCGCCAATTCAGTTCGGCCCGATCCGACAAGACCGGCGAGTCCCACGATTTCTTTACGCCGAAGGTTGATGCTCACATCCTTCAATCGATTTGCTTTACTGCTGAGGTGTTCAACCCGAAGGACTTCTTCCCCCGGCGTGTGGTAGTCCCGTTTATATAGGAAGGAGACTTCTCGTCCTACCATCAAACTGACGAGTTCATCAACTTTTACGTCTTTCAGATTTTTTGTAGCGACGTATTGGCCATCCCGGAGCACGGTGATTCTATCGCCAATCTCCCAAAGTTCTTGAAGACGATGCGAGATATACACAACGCCGAGCCCTTTGGCCTTCAATTCTCGAATTGTTGAAAAAAGCTGCTCTATTTCACGGTCGGATAGGGATGCAGTCGGTTCATCCATAATGAGTATTCGGGACTGGTGCGTAAGTGCTTTGGCGACCTCAACCATTTGCTGTTGTGCAGTACTGATTTCGGTAATAAGCGCATGTGTATCGACATTCATGTTCAGACCGCAGAGGAGCGCCTTCGCGTCTTGATGCATTTTCTTATGATCAAGAGCAAATAAATTCTTCTTCGGCAGTTGGTCAATAAAAATATTCTGAGCGACATTCATATAAGGAATAAGATTAAATTCTTGATAAATGATTCCGATTCCAAGGCGCTGCGCATGTCGTGGATTGAGAATTTCTACTAGTTTTCCATTTAGAGTAATCGTACCGGAATCGGGCATGTAGGCACCCGCAAGAACCTTCATCAAGGTTGATTTTCCCGCTCCATTCTCACCGAGTAGGACGTGTACCTCACCCGCTTTCAAACTGAAGTTCACCTCGTCCAATGCTTTAACACCAGGAAACGACTTATTGATATTTTTCATATCAAGGAGATATTCCGGTTGTCCCATTCTCTTCAATCCTTGCCGTCAAATTAGAGCACTAATTCACTTGAAAACGATCGCCCAACATCAAATGGATATTGAGCGATCGCTGGTAATTTACCTATTACGCAACGCCGCGGGGCGTTCATCCATTTGAGCGAGATTGTCTTTGGTTACGATGGTGATCGTCGCTTTAATCAAGCGGGGAACCGGTTCACCGTTCAAGGCCCGGATACAGGCGACGACGCTCAGATACGCTTGGTCGTAAACACCTTGTGACACCGTGAAGATTTCATCCCCGTTGGATACCGCGACATATTGCGGTTCTTGTACATCGAAACCGCTAATATACACGATGCTTTTCATGCGGGCGGCTTTCACGGCCTCTATCGCGCCTTCAGCTTGATTTCCACCGACCGCGATGATGCCTTTCAACTTATCGCCCCATTTGGTGATGTAGTCTTCCGCGACTTGCCGGCCTTTATCGAACTGCCAATTGGTAATCGCGCGCTCGGCTTTGATATTGGGGTAATTAGCGGCGATATATTCCATTACGGAGTTCGTTCGCAAGTCGGAAGTCGACTGACCCGGAACGCCTTCCATTACGAGCAGGAACCCTTTCTCCTCCATTCTTCTCGCCATAGCGACGGCGATATCTTTACCCACTTGGACATTGTCGATTCCTACATAGGTCAGGTAATCAACATCGGAAGGTCCGAGTGTATTATCGTAAACAACAGGGATTCCCGCTTTTATAAGATCAGTGACCGGACCACGAACCGCTTCGGTATTTGCGGGGGCTAGAACAACGGCGTCCACACCCGCGGTGATCAAGTCTTCAAGGATTCGTTTTTGCTCTTCAACGTTATCAGCTTTTGCCGGAGCAAAATCCAGGATCTTGACACCCAGATCTTTTCCGGCTTTTTTTGCCGCTATTATATGAGATTCCCAAACCGGAACCGCGGCGCTTTTTACGACAACCGCAATGGTGTAAGGCTTCTTGGGAACCGCTTTGTATCCGAAGTCCTTTGCCAAAACAGCACCGTCAGTCCCACGCATGGTGATGTTCTTTTTGGCAGCGGGTTTTTCCTTTTCACCTGCGGCATAGGTCAGGCTAAGAGCCAAAACCAAGAAAAGGCCAGCGAATAGATAATTCTTTCGCATCTTTCAGTACCTCCATTTTCTATTTCCCAATGCTCCTACGAGCACTTGTCCACACAGCTATGGCCCAAGTTCAGAATATCATCGAAATATAAATTGTCAATTTATATTTTCGAAAATATTTTTATGAAAAAGATCGTTTTCTGCTTTTTTTCACTGCGTATTTTTAACTAAGTTTCTTATTCAACCGATGATTGAGCTGCCGGTTTACGTATCACTTCGGTTGCTTTTTATCCTCAAGCGTATACCGGGCTTTTTCCCAATGGAAACGTTCCTGCCAATCCGGATATTTGTAGCGTCCAATATCCTGGTCATCCGGATATACGAACATCGCGCCTGGTTTAAGAATCACCGTTTTCATTGAGGGATAGTTCGCTTTGACAATCGTTTCCAGCTGATCCGGTTCAAGGAACGTACACGCCCAGTTTTCATAATGATCCGGAATAACGACTTTTGAATTCAAGGACTTGGCGACTCGGAACGCGTCCCAGGGAGTGAGTTTGTCGTAAGACCCTGAAGGATTATGCCCCATGTCAAGAATCGTAACATCGATATTATTCCGCTGGCCGACTCCGTAAAAACCATTATCGTAAATACCGTCACCGATGAAGGCGATATTTCCCCCGGTGGTTTTAAAAATGTACGTCACGGCCGCATCATCCATCGTTGGAGTCATCTTGGTTCCTTCCGGAAGTCCAAGGGTGGTTTTAACCGCGTTCATATCGAAGTTTTTTTCAACGACAACTTCGGTCTGTTTGAAAGGAACAACGTCTCCCGGTTTCACTTCGATGATTCGATCGGCCGGAACTCCCCACCCTTTTAAAATAAGCGCCGTCATCTTAGGGCCGACGAATTTCGCTTTAGTGGTCTGCAAAAGAGCTTTCACGGTGTAAATATCGCAGTGGTCGGCATGGTGATGAGTCATGAATACGGCATCGACATGTTTGAATTTCCAAATATCTACAACTTGCGGATTCAGCCGCATCCAGTGCAGATAATCCGCTCCCGTATTCTGACAATCACCGCTGTTTTCATAGCGGGTAACAATGGAAGGCCCCGCATAGTTGTCCAAAATGAAAATTTCATCCTGGTGCTTGATGCCCCAAGAAGGACCGCCGAACCACCATAAATTGACTTTTCCTTTTGGAACGATGGTTTCGTCCATTTGGCGATTGAGATACTCACCCCAGGGAGGAAAACAATCTTCAAGCCAAGTTGTTCGGGTGATTTCTCTGTTGGACAACATGTGCGTCGCCTCAATAACACCCCACTCATCTCTTTCTTTTCTTTCCACGATATTGCTCCATATTCATTAAAAATCCGATCGATTCGAACCTATCAATTTATGATAGCACCGCTGTCCGATCTGTCAATATATTTTCGAAAATATATTTTATGGATTCCTTATTGACTCGAATATTTTTTTAGAGCTTCAAAATGGGACACCTGATGATCAGTTAAATTTCAGCAAGCATTTCTTTAAGCCTCCGAGCGCAACCTGGAGCTTCCTTGTCGTACTCGTGCACATAAAGGTCAAGCGCCATGGCTCCGTCGAAGCCCACGGTTTTGAGGGCTTTGAAAACATCAGGCAGATTGATGTCGCCGTCGTCAGGAAGGCGGTGCAGATGTTCGCCCCGTTTCATGTTGTCCACATGGACGTGCGCAATTTTTCCCTTCAGGGCCTTGATGCTCTCAAAGATGTCGGCGTCTGTCAGGAAGGCGTGGCCGATGTCGAAATTGATCCAGATGTCCCGCTTCATCTCGCCGCGGAGTAGCAAAAAGTCGGCAGTGCTGATGAGTATCTGCGGCGGCTCCGGTTCCAGCGCGAGCCTGACCCCCTCCGCGTCGGCGATGTCGAGCAGCACGCCGAGCCTTTTTTTAAATTCCGCGTAACACTCGTTGTAATGGAAAATCTTCGCCTGATCCTTGTCCGCGGTGTTCAGGATCATAATGTCGGTCCCGAATTTTCTCACCTTCGGAATCGCCTTTTTTATGAAGGCGAAGGCCTTGTCGTCACAGGCGAAGCCTACGTGATAACTCACTGAGCTTATGGGGAGGCCGGTCTTCCGGGAAGTTTCGACGGTATGCTCTATGAAAAAATCCTCAAGAAAATCCGGACGGGGCCTGAAAAAATAGTCGTCCAGGCAGAATTCGATACCCTGAAAGCCGGAGTTTTGGAAAAAGGTAAAAGTTTCGTCAACGGAAAATTTTTCCGACACCCGTTGGGTCCTTGCAGTGATGAACATGTCCCCTCCTTTCTATCCTTTGACGGCGCCCGAAGTCAGTCCTTGTACAAAATAGCGCTGAAGATACACAAAAATCAGCATCAGGGGCATCACGATGATCATAATCGCCGCCGCGAAGGGTCCCCATTCGATACCATACTCGCCCCGGAAACGGAGCAGCCCAACCGGCAGGGTCTGGATGGCCAGCGAAGACGAGGAGGCGATGCTCGCCCACATGTATTCGCCCCAGATATGGATGAAATTGAACACCATCACCGTGGCGATAGCCGGCCGCACCAGCGGGATGATCACCCGGAAAAAAGTATTAAGCTCGCTGGAGCCATCAATACGCGCCGCCTCGAGCAGCTCCGTCGGAATTGAGTCGAAAAATTTCTTGAATATATAAATACTGAACGGAATCTGCCAGGCCATGTACGGAAGTATCAGCATCCAATGCGTTTTGTTGAGGTGCATGGAGATCATCTGGGTATAGAGCGAGATGTAAATCGCCACGCCGGGGATAAAGTTGAAGGTCATCAGCACGGCCAGGATCATCTCCGCCTTGGGAATATACATTTTCGAGAGCGCGTAGCCGCCGAGCGCGGTTGTCAGCACCGAAGCGGCCACCGCCAAGAGAGTGACGACGATGCTGTTCCAGGCGTATTTGCCGACTCCCCGCTCCACCCAGGCGAACACGTAGTTCTCCCAGCGCCACTGACTGGGAATTCCCCAGATGTTAGTAAAGAATTCCTGGTTGTTCTTGAATGAGACCAGGATAATGAAAAGGATAGGATAGACGATGGTGAGCGCCATGATGACCGTAAAGCTCCGCGAGAGCACGGTCATGGAAGCGCTTCTCGCGTAGGTCTCCACCAGGACGGGCGGGCGGGTCTGTTTTATTTTAGTACTCATACGTTTCCCCCCGGAACAAAAACCGTAGAAGGATGATGAAAATCAGCACGACGATGACGAAGGCGACGCAGAGAGCGCTTGCGTAGCCGTATTTGGAATACGTAAAGGCGTTCTCCACGATCCACATAGGGAGCACCACGGTCTGCCGCGCGGGGCCGCCGCCGGTCAGAGCAACCACGGAGTCATAAATGCGCAGCCCACCGAGCATGGTGAACATGGCGGAAAGCTCGATCTGCGGTTTGATGAGGGGCACCAGAATCCGCGAAAAGATCCTGAAATCCCCGGCGCCTTCGAGTCGGGCGGATTCGATCATCGAGTTGGGAATGCCCTGCAGGCCCGCGAAGCAGAGCACGAGACACAGGCCGAACTGTCTCCACACCGTAGCGATGACGATCACCGGTTTGACCGTTTTCAGATTGGAGAGCCAGGCTGTGGTCAGCTCGTTGAGGTGAAGGGCACGGAGAATATTATTGAGCAGGCCGATTTCCTCGGTGAAGATGAACATGAAAAGGAGACCCGTAATGGTCGGCGCGATGATGCTCGGCGAGAACAAAACCGTCCTGAACACCTGGCCCTCCATCCGCCTCAGGTACAGGTTGAGCCAGGCCATCAGGAGACCTATGGTGACGCTGAACAGGGAAGAGAAAAAAGCAAAGTACAGCGTGTTCTTGAGGGATGCCCAAAAGGTAGCGTCACCCGCCAGGGTTGCGTAATTCGCAAAGCCGATGTTTTGGGCGGCGCCGAATCCGCTCCAGTTCGTCAAAGAGAGAACGAAAGTCTGGGAGAGCGGATACGCCATGAAGAGCAGATAGGTCGCAATCGCAGGCGCGAGAAAGCAAAAACCGATGATCCTATAACTGCGTCGGACAGATTTCGCTCTTTTCACTTTAACTTTCACTTTCACCCCTGAACTTTCATTTTTCAACGTTACATCGTACGGCGCGGAAAGCGGAACGTACACAAATGGTCCGTCCCGCCTCCGGCGTAAAGCGGCTTTTTTTTTATTTTGCCGCGGCCTTGGCAGCAAGCCGAAGCCGCTCCATCTCGTTGAGGGTCTGGTCTATAGTCATGGTTCCGCCCAGGGGCGCAGCGAAAATCTGTGTCTTGATAAAGGTCTGCATTTCGGAACTGGTCCTTGTCGGATTGATGCCGGCGATGGTATTACCGCTTGAAAGTTTTTCCATGATGCCCTTGAGCGTGTCGGACACATTGCTATAGGCATAGTTCTGCACCGAGGGAGTCTGAAAATTGCTGACTACCGTCTGCTGGGCTTCCTGCGAGAGGGAGACTTTCATGAATTCAACGCCGCCGTAGATCTGGTCTTTCGAAGCGTTGGACGGAATGAAGTACACGCTGGGCTCGATGTTGTCGTAGGATTTCATCCCCGCCTTGCTGGTGGGCTTCATGAAGGCGCCGACTTTGAACTTGCAGGAATCTTGGTGAGTCGAGAGGGCGCCGGAGAAGTTGAAGATGAAGATGACCTTGCCCTGGGCGAAGGCGGCGTTGGCATCGTCCGCGGTAGTGTTGATACCGCTCTTGCCGGGATACCAATACCCCGCGTCGTACCAAGCCTTGACCTGCAGGATGCAGCTGCGAATCACCTCTCCCGCGGGGCTACCGGGTGCCACGGAAACGTCGCCGTTGGCCACGCCCCAGGAAGTGCCGGGACCGACCTTGGTCTCAAGCTCCCCGTAGGTGATGCCGTAGAGGCAGTCCTGCATGGAGGCCGAGTTGGTGGAGAATCCGAAGATGCCGTCTTGTTTCAGGCGTTTGAAAATTGCGGTCATGTCGTCCCAAGTTTCCGGTATTTTGAATCCGTACTTGTCCATCATGTCCTTGTTATAGAAGGTGGTGTGGTACACCGTTGCGAAGGGAAGAGCGAAGATTTCGCCGTTCTTGCCAAGACACGGCTGGAGCATGGACTTGTCGATCTTGTCTATGAAGGCCTGATCGAAGTAGCTCTTGAGATCCAGGCACATGCCGTTTTTATAGAAGGAATTGACCCTGGTTCCCCAGTAATAGCCGATAGCCGGCGGATCTCCTGAGGCGATGGCGGTTTTAAGCACCTGCTCCCGGGTATTGGTATCGGTAGTAACCCATTCCACCACGCTGAGCGGATTCGCCTTCTGGTACAGCTCTTTCTGCTTCTCCAGAAATTTGCCGGGATTGCCGACAATGCCGGACACGATCAGCTTGGCCGGCGCTACGCCCTTTACTTCTTTTTTCGAAGCCCCGGCTTCCTGCTTTACGCCGCCGGAAAACGTCAAGACCGGCAGCAAAGCCGCCACGATTAAACAAAATACGATATTTTGTCGACTACGCATCAATAACCTCCAAAAAATCAGAGCTGTCTTATGGAACCTATTTATTCATGATAGCACCCATGTCCAAACTGTCAATATTTTTTCGAAAATATTTTTTATGGCTCTATTATTGACTAAAGTTGCTTTTTTGAACTATCCTAACAAGTATCTTTTTTTAGAACCTCAAAATGGGACACATGATGATCAATAATACGTTGAGCGAACGAGTGTTTGAGCACATCAAAGACGATATTCTCATGGGCGTCATGAAGCCCGGCGATAGACTGCTTTATGAAAAATTAGCTGAAAAGCTCAACGTAAGCCTTACACCGGTAAAAGAAGCCCTGCTGATGCTGGAACAAGAGGGCTTGGTTAAAACAGTTCCAAGAAAAGGCGCGTACGTAACGCAGCTGACGAATCGCGATGTTCTTGAGTATACGCAAATCCGGCTTGCTCTTGAGTGTCTGGCTGTCGACATCTTTTGCGAAAAGAAAAAAGACACTAGTGATTTTTCTATACTGCGACAAATAAACCGGGAACTTGAACTTGCGACAAAAAGCAAGGACACCGGCGAATGTATGAAAAAAGATATCAAATTCCATTATGCGATCGTTACCCTTTGCGATAACAAACGCCTTTCAGATCTGATAAATCAGCTGCCGCTCTCTAATTTTTACGGTCATATGGGCACCCAACAAATTATGGTAGAAAGAGGCAAATTAATACTTATTGAACACTCGCAAATTATCGAGGCTCTTGCCGCAAAAGACGCGACCCTTACCAAGGCCTTATTGAAAAGCAATATACTTGAACCTCAAGTTGATTACTTAAAACAATTACCGGCAGAGGAAGACCGCAAATCAAAGTAGTAGGGTACTTGAGCATATCGCCCGCGATGGTCGGCACGGATACTGAAATACCGAATTTTCTTTGTGCCGGTATTTATACGCATTATCATATATATCATGAAATCATTATTCGCCTTTTCATTGATTACGCTTTCTATTTTTTCGGCTTTCGCGGCACCCGCTAAAACTCCGGTTCTTCCTGGTCCTCCGGGCGCTTTGATCGTGGATGTGCGAACGCAAGAAGAGTTCGCAAGCGGACACATACCGAGCGCCGCATTGTTTCCCTACGATGAACTCAGTGTGAAAGCTCCGAATTTCGCCGCTCTGGTTGGTGAGGCCAAAGGCGGCAAGGACCGCCCCATCGTCGTTTACTGCCGTTCAGGCAGACGTTCGGCTATAGCCGCGAAAACGCTTAGAGGTCTCGGCTACCGGAATGTGACCGACTTCGGCGGCATAGACCGGTGGAAAGGTCCGCTTGAAAGATAGGGATTTCCACACTTACACTTTAATTCGCGCAAGAAGTGGAGGAAAGGCCACCGGCGTCGACGTCGGCGGCAAGTACGCCCCGAAGCATTCCCGTGCTGTCAGTCAAAGGCACCGAAGCGGTAATGCACAATAATCCGCTCGCCGAGGATAAGTATGCGGGAGAATGGTACGAGGCTCTATTCCGCGCCGGCTCTCGGAAGTACTCTTTCGCGGATCTGTCGACGCCGAAACCGTTTGTAGAGATTTTGCCGACACAGGAAGGGTTGATCACGTTTGAGGAAACTTGTTTTCCGCTCGCGTCCATTACGTAAAGCAGTTCGAAGGCATCTGACCGCGAGAATGCCGCCGACAAGGCCGCATCCACTGATTCACGGGATTGCAAGTCGATATAAACGAGTGATCTTGCTAGTTTTTCCGCTTCCGCTAGTGCTTTTTCGTGGCGACCCGAACGTTCTCCGGCGATAGATGAGAGAGTGCGTTCCGTCGACGAACGGAGAGCCGCGGCTAATGAAGAAACTTCATTCCCTTTATCTATTACGGCTCGAGCCTCGGCGGAAATTCCCAATACTTGCACCTCGGTATTACGCTCGCCGTCAAGCCGTTCTCTGGCGACCGCGCGAAAACCGGCTACTAATTCTTTTGCGCGCAAAGCAGATTCAACGATTGTGGAAAAATCGTTTGTAAATGATTGGGATGCTTCTGCCGCGGAGCGTGAGGATGCCTCCGCCGAACCTACGGCCTTGCGAACTCCTCCGAGTTTTGTGCCCGCCTCGGTTACGCTTTTTCCGATTAGATCCGATAGTTCACCCGACCTATCGGCAAGCTTACGAACTTCTCGGGCAATTACCGCGAACCCGCGGCCTTTATCGCCGGCGCGGGCCGCCTCGATCGCGGTGTTGATGGATATCACCGCGAGGTCTTCCGACGTCTCTTTGATAGCCGCGACCGTTTTTACGATTTCGTTGATGGTTTCGGCTAAATCTTTCAAAAAACCGTCCGATGAGGCAACTTGTCCAGACATAACTCGGACATCGGAAGCGAGCGTTTCCACGTTTCCCATACCGCGCTGCGCGGAAGCCGCTACCGAATCGATGGAATCGGCGACATCATCGGCGTTTTGAGCAAAACGACCGAGAGCCTCTACCCCGCGGCCTATGTTCTCACGGATTTCTCCGAGACGTTTTTCTTGTGATGACGCGGCGGCTTTGAGACCTTCGACACCCAATTCAAGCGCCTGAACCGTTTTCGCAGTCTCCGCGGCCGCCCGTAATATCTCTTCGGTAACCGAATGGTCCATCACTCTTCCTCGTAAGAAACGATCCCGGCAGTATACCGGTGGTCGATTTCGAAAGCAATCCGTTTTTAACTTTTCAGAGTATACTTACAACGGAGGTCCGCCATGAGTTTTACGGTGACCGACGATGAGAAAAAGTATCTGCTCACTCTAGCGCGATCGACTATCGCAAGCGAATGGGACAAAGACGCCGCGAATCGAATAGAGCTTCCCGCAGCGGTTTCAGGGGCTCTGGACGCACGTTGCGGTGCTTTCGTCACGCTCCATGAAGGCGGAAAGCTTCGCGGTTGCATCGGCAACATGATAGGAAGGCAAGCGCTCAGGGATACCGTTCGCGCTATGGCAAGCGCCGCGGCATTTGAAGATCCGCGCTTTAGCCCGCTGAAAAAGGACGATCTCCCGCGCTGTCGCATTGAAATTTCCGTATTGAGTCCCATGTCTCGTTGTCCGGATCCCCAGACCGTTGTTGTCGGAACTCACGGCCTCTACCTCATTCGTTCCGGACGTTCAGGTGTCCTTTTACCGCAAGTTCCCGTTGAACAAGGCTGGAACCGCCAAGAATACTTGGACTATATTTGTATTAAGGCGGGACTTCCTGCCGCTTCCTACGCGGCCGATGACGCGGAATTGTATACCTTCACCGCCGTTGTTTTTTCGGAGTCCTGAGTAAAGCGCTGACCGAAATTCGCCTGTTTCTTCAGGTATGACTGAAAACGAACATCCAATTACCGATGATCCGGTAAGTTCCGCGGCAAAAACGCTCATGGGAGTTGATTATCTATTCCCCTATCAACGGCTGGTCGTCGCGAATATTCTAGAAGCGGCCGAAGCCGTCGGAATGAATATCAAATGGCCGACAGGCACCCCGGTAATCGCGACCGAAGACTTCGCCAAAATACAGGAAGCGGAACGCGCCTTCCGTACCGCCGGAGGCGAAGGTTCCGGAGACGCGGGAGATGAGGTCCGCGAAGAGCTCTTGGAAATGCGGGAAGACTCATCGAGCCTGGGCCGCCAAATTGTAATACTCCCCACCGGCGCGGGAAAATCTCTCTGCTTCCAGCTTCCCGCCCTGCTTCTATCCCGCCCAACCCTGGTCCTTTTCCCAATTTTGTCACTGATGTCCGATCAATTCCGGCGACTCAAGGAACGGGGTTTTTCACCCGTCATGCTGCGCGGAGGGCAGGATACCGAAGAACGACGGAAGATATGGAACCGACTGGCTTCAGGTGACGCCCAATTCGTTATCGCGAATCCCGAAGTGCTGCTTACCGAATCGGTCATGGCGCGCCTCCCGTCGGTTGGTTTCGCGCACCTGGTCATCGATGAGGCGCACTGCGTCTCCGAATGGGGCGAAAGTTTCAGACCCAGTTACTTGCGCGTCGCTGAAATTCTGAAAGCAACGGCAGCGCCGCTGGCGACGGCCTTCACCGCGACCGCATCCCCCGCCGTACTCGAAAAGATCCGCGATTATGTGTTCGGGGACATTTCCGCTCGGTCAATCATCGGCAATCCCGACCGACCCAACATCGATTATTCCGCGACGGGAACTATCCTCAGGGACCGTACCATCGTTGACTTAGTCACGCGGGAAGCGAAGCCGGCCATCGTATTCTGCGCGTCGCGGGCTCGGACTGAACGACTGGCGCGCTTGTTACGAGCCGAGCTTCCATCGGTAGAAACGCGTTTCTACCACGCAGGACTCACGCGGGAAGAAAAAGACGATGTTGAAAAATGGTTTTTCGCGAGTCAGGGCGGAGTGCTCACTGCTACCTGCGCGTATGGTATGGGTGTTGATAAAGCAAACATAAGGACCGTCATTCATCGAGATTGTCCGCAAAATGTGGAAGCGTATTTGCAGGAATCCGGGCGCGGGGGACGGGACGGAAAACCGGCGCGCGCGGTACTGCTTTGGG
>JBAYHM010000006.1:0-40570 GCA_041666155.1 Treponemataceae bacterium | reverse complement strand
TGATGTCATCCCACGCCGTTTTGTAGATATTGCCCAGCGCGATGTCGCCTTCGCCGTCCAGGCAGCAGGGGACGACGGTTCCGTCGACGAGGATGCCCGCTTGGTCGCGGAGCGCTCGGCAGAAGCCGTGGCCAATTTCGTGGATTTCGCTATCATGGTTCGTGCCGCTGAGATTCGGCCAGTCGAAACGCTCCGCGGGGTGGACGGTGATGCCCGAACGGACGAGGACACCGCGCGCGAGAGAAAGAGCGCCGCCGAGGCTGCCGCTATTCATCGAGAAAAAGCGTTCGATACCCGAGACGAGCAGTCCCGTCGCTTCTTCGTCGGCGCGGTTCCAGAGCCTGAGGCTGATCACGGGCGCTGAAAACCCGGTATCTTCGCGCAGCGCGGAAACGGCCGTGAGGATATCGTTCAGCGCCGCGTCGCGCTCTTCGCCGCTGAAGGCTTCAAGGCTGTGGAGCGACACATTCAGGCGTGAAAGTGCTTTCCTGCCGACCAGAGTTCTGCCGCTCCGCGGCAAGAGGGTGCCGTTCGTAGTGACCATGACGGTAAACCCGGCGTCTCCCGCCAGGTCGATCATGTCGCCCAGCTGGGGATGGAGGAGCGGTTCGCCTTTGAGGTGGAAATAGAGGCCCTTCGCTTTATCGTTGATGCGGGAAAGGAGCGTCTTGAATCGATCGATGGAAAGGAAGCCGGGCTCGCGGCCGCTTTCCGGACAGAATGCGCAGCGTAGGTTGCAGACGTTGGTAATTTCGATGTAGAGCTTGTCGAGCTTTTTCATCGATCTCACTGTTTCAGAAAGTCGGCGATTTCCCGCAGGATCGGTTCCAGGCGCTCGGGCGCTTCGTTGAGAATGGTATGGGAGTAGCTGGAGAGTTTTCTCAGTTTTGCGCCGGGGAAGACGCGGGAAAGCACGGGGATATTGTAGTCGAAGTCGACCACGTCGTCGGCGTCGCCTTGGAAGAGTAGAACGCGGCCTTTCCATTCGGCGCTCTTTCCCGTTCCGATGAACTCGTTCCAACGGTCTGCCGCTTTGATCCAGCTTGCGTCGTAGACGGGAAAGAAGAGCGGATCCTCGTCCATGATGAAGCGCAGAAATTCGGGATTAGCGATGGTCCCTTTCCCGACGATAGGCACTCTTGGGAAGGCGAACGGTTTGTCGCCGGTTATTTTTGCCGAGAATCGTTTCAAGGACCATGCCGTTGTCCGCACCAGCGGGGCGGCCAGGACGAGTCGCTCGAGGTAGGCCGCGTCCGCCGGATGACGCAGCGCTAAATCGGTGAGCGCCGCGCAGCCGGTGCTGTGGCCGACCGCGACCGTCGGGAGCGCGGAGGGGCGTAGACCGTCGGCGCGGTCAGCCGGCGTTTCCGCGGCGGCCATCGCGCGGACAACTTCATCCACCGCGTCGCCGTACGAATGGAAATCGTCAATACCGTTCCGGTCTCCGTCGGAGAGTCCGAAGCCGGGGAGGTCGAGCATCCAGACTTCATAGCCCTCATCGGACAGGAGGCGAGCGAGAGCCCCGAAATGGCCTGAGTGCGACATGTAGCCGTGAACGACAAGCGCGCGGCCGCGGACTTCGGGCGGCGTCAGGCGCAGGACGAAAAGGCGGCGGCCGTCGCGTTCAAGGAAGCGCGCGGCGGCGTCGGCTCTCTCCGGCATGCCGTAGAGTTTCAGGTAGTAGCCCAATTCGTTCGGCGCGGTCCAGGCCGAGCCGCCCAGCGTATCGCGCAGAGCGTTCATTCGCGCGATTCTGTGTTCCAGTTCAGCCTTCTTGTCAGTTCCCCCGCCGGGCGCGGAAGCGCAGGAGCCGAATACCAAGACCGCGACGCAAATGGGAAAGAACGCCCGGATCGATTGAAAAATCGGTTTTCTCATCGAACTGCCGGTCCTCCTTGAAGGTAAGCGAGCGCCGCGCTACCGAACATATCGAACAGGATTTTGGCCAGGAGTAGACAGACCGACACCACGAAGATCGGCCGGATGATTTTGGAACCGCGCTTGATCGCCAAACCCGAGCCGATCCAGTTTCCCGCGATATTGAAGAGCGCGGCGACGATGCCCAGGACGATCAGAACCTTGCCGTTGAGGAGAAAAGTCGCGAGCGCGCCGATGTTGGAACTCAAGTTGACGATTTTAGCGTTACCGGAAGCTTTCATCAGGCTGAGGCCGATGATGCCGGTGAAAGCGAGGATGAGGAAGGTGCCGGTGCCCGGACCGAAGAAGCCGTCGTACATGCCGATGGAAAAGCCGATCGAGCCTGAAAGGACCGCGACGCGCGTCATGGAGAGTTGGTCGGATCGATCGGTGCCGCCGAAGTTTTTTTTGAGTAGGACGACGATCGCGATGGCCGGCAGCAGGGCAAGGAGAATGATCTTGAGGTAGCGCTCATCCAGGATGAGCGCGAGTTTCGCGCCGATCGGTGAACCGATGAGGGCTCCGGCAACCGAGAAAACGGCGACGCGGGGATCTATGCTGCCGTGGCGAAAATACCGGAAAGTCGCGAAAGATGTTCCGCAGGACGAGGAGAATTTATTCGTGCCCAGCGCGAAGTGGGCCGGAATTCCCAGGGATAAATAGGCCGGAAGCGAGATTAGGCCGCCGCCGCCCGCGATGGAGTCGATGAAACCGGCCGCGAAGGAAAGGACGCCGAGGACGAGGTATTGCGCGATATCGAAATGCATCGCTTGAGCTTACCCCGCGCGGCCGCGCGATGCAAGAAGCCGTTGCGCGCTCTCGCACTTGTGCCGTTTCAATCGATCCTGCGGACGAATACCGCGATCATCGCTCCGACGACAGCGAGGTGGAAGGCGATCGCGATGAGCAATGACGGCAGGAATCCCGTCGTACCCGCTACGGCTTCCGCGATCCAAAACGGCGGAAGGAGCATACCGATCGTTCGGAAGGCCGACGGCGCAAGGACTGCTATAGGCGCGAAATCCAGGATGCTCATTCCTTTGGAGAAAGCCAGACCCTCGATTTTATTCGCGGGAAACGCGGCAAGGCACAGGGCGTAGAACGGCGTCCCCAACGCCGCCGGTACGGACAGCAGCGCGATCGGTATGAACGCGTAGGGTCCCGCCGCGCCGACGAACTCGCCGGAAAAACCGCCGAGGTAAACCACGGCGATGCCGATGAGCCACGCCGCGATCGTCGGCGGCAAGAGTCTCATGCCCAAGTATCCGGCCCGGCCTCCCGGCGTAGCCGCGCGGTACGCGCCGATCCCTTCGTCCCGTTCCTCCAGCATGAGGAACCCGGCCACGGTTCCCAGCATGGATCCGGGGAGCAGCAGCACGACAATCGCGATGATCGGTCTGTACGGTTCAAGGTCGATGCGCGCGGAGCCGGCGAGCAGTCGCGACACGACGGGAACGGCAAACCGCAGCGCCCCGGCGGCCAGGAACGGCACGAAGGGAAAGACGGCCAGCAGCGGGTCGCGCAATATTGACCGAAGGTCGAGGGTTAGCATGCGTATCAATCGTTTCACGGCGCGGTCCTCCCCGCGTCGCGGAAGAGGCGCGAAAAACTGCGTTCGGCGGCGATGAAAGCCGCCGCGGTCCAAAAGGCGCCGTTCGCTAATGATGCGATGACATTACCGATGCTCGTGGACCGCCCGAGACCGGCGCCTATCCAGGAGACGACGGCCCAGCCGGGGAAAAACGCCGCTATCGTTTCCGAGGGAAAACCGAAGAGCGCGGAGAGCAGCGGCACCGCCATGAGCGCCATAGCCGGGACGGAGGCGATGAAGAAGCCGTTTATCGATTTCACGCGGGAGGCTACGGCGATACCCGCCGCTCCGGCGCAGGCCGACCCCACCAACTGTGCCGCGACGATGGGAAACGGCGTCCAGGCGGTGATGTCGCTGAACGCCGCGAGCGCGGTGCCGGACGCCGCCGCTACCAGTCCGACGGCAAGTCCGCGTTCCAGAAGGTATTCATGAGCCGGATACGGACTCGCCGCCAGCGCCGCGATGGTGCCGTCGGATTTTTCCAGCATGAGAAAGGCGCCGGAAAAGAAAAACGCGAAGAACAGCGGGTCGGAGGCAATCATAGCCTGCGCCGCCGGGAGCTTGAAGGAAAGCGGCAGGGACCTGAGGATAGCGGTCAGCAGCGCCAGGGTCACCGCGAAGGCGGGGATGAAGCCGTGGCGCCATTGGAGGCGCATTGAGAGCGCGTAACGGGTGAAGCGCGTCATTCCAGTTTTCTCCCCGTCGCCGCCATGAAGACTCGGTCCAGAGTCGCTTCTTCGGTGTGGATGGTGCGCAGCCCCTTTTCGGAAATCGCGGCGCGGAAGTCCTCGTTGTCGCCGAGCTCGTCGAGCGGAAAGCTCTTTCGGTCCAGCACCCCGTCCCGTTCGTATTCAACGGCCACCGCGCTTTTGCCGTAGCGCAGCTTCAAGTCCCCGGGCGCGCCCATCGCCGCGATGGCGCCGTCCGAAAGGAAGGCGACGGAATCGCAGAGTTCGTCGGCCGTCTCCATGACGTGCGTCGTGAGGAACACGGCGGCGCCCGCCTCTTTCCGTTCAAGGATGAGGTCTTTCACGATCCGCGCGTTCGCCGGGTCGAGTCCGCTGGTCGGCTCGTCCAGGAACAGGATAGACGGCCGGTGGAGGAGCGCGCGGGCAAGGTTGAGCCGCATGCGCATGCCCTTGGAATACGCGGCCACCGGTTTCCGCGCCGCGTCCAGGATGCCCAGGCGTTTCATCAATAATTCAGGATCGTCCTTGGGCGTTCGATACAGAGACCCGAAGTACTCAAGGTTTTCCAGGCCGGTAAGCTTTTGGTAGAAATTCGGAAACTCGAAGGCGACGCCGATTTTTTCCCGGTACGCCGCGTCGGCCGTTTTCGCTTCCGCGCCGCCGACTTTGGCGCTGCCCGAGTAACCTCGCGCAAGCCCTATCAGCACCTTTTGCGTGGTGCTCTTCCCCGCGCCCGAGGGGCCGAGGAAGCCGAATATCCGTCCCGCGCCGATGGAAAAAGTCAAACCCTTCAGCGTCTCGCGCCCGCGTTCGCCCGGCCACGCGTAGCGCAGGTCCTTCACGTCAATCATATCGATCCCTCCCCTGTCTCCTCGGTTACGCCGGGGACGAGCCATGCTGATGCCATTCCCGCAAACGCCTCGGAGAACGCTTTCCACTCGGCCCCACCGAAGTCGTCGCGATGGAGCGCGAGGAAAAAGGGCGCCATGAAGACGCCGCGCATCGTCGCCTCGTCGATTTTTCGCAGTTCTCCGTTCGCGGTCATGCCTTCAAGAAAACGCCGCTGGAATTCCGCGTCGCGCGCTTTGTGGGCGGCGATCCGTTCCGGCGGCAGCCGGGCTTCCAATTGCGCCACGTCCGTCGCCGCCAGGCTCGCTATGCCCGGCTCTTTTTCCATGATCGCGAAGCTCGCCTGGAAGAGTCGCCTGAAACCTTCTCTCAAGCCGACACCGCCGGAAAACGCCTGGGCGAACGTTTCGGCGCGGAAGCGTTCTTCCCACGATTCCAGCACGCACATCGCGAACTCCTCTTTGGACGGAAAGAAGCTGTAGAAGCTTCCCTTCGCGATCCCGACGGCTTGCGCGATTTCGTCCACCGACATCCCTTTCAAGCCGCGCTGGTTCATGAGCTTTTTGCCCGCGTCTATCAGTTTCCCGCGCAAACGTTCGCGTTCGGTTTCGTTGAAAGCTTTCGGCATGTGACCTCAGTGACCAATACAGTACAAATGGTCATTGATAAGATAAAACACATCCGGTCAATCGTCAAGGGCGGGATCGGTTCGGTTGAACACCGCGAGGAAAATCGAACCACGAAGTCACGAAAACACGAAGGAAATCAAGAATTCAGAATGGATTTTTTCGTGCTTATCCTTGTTCAGCGCCTTCTTCCTTTGCGCCCTTGTCCTATTTTCCTCATAGGCGTATCATTCTATTAGGAAGGGTATTTGTTTTGGGAAAAGTCGAAGGTACTTCAGCGTTCAAAGAAGGCGAACGCTTCACGCTTGAACAATGGCGGACCTGGCCCGAGGGCGAGCGTTGGGAGCTTATCGGCGGTATCTCTTATTGCATGAGTCCGGCTCCGAGGGTCAGTCATCAGTCTCTTGCCGGCAGACTGTATGCCGCATTCTGTTCATTTTTTGAAGGTAAACCATGCGAACCCTTTATAGCTCCCGTTGATGTTTTTCTTCCCGACGGCGATGCTGAAAGCCCCGATACTGTCGTACAGCCCGATGTCCTGGTTGTATGTGAGGACGAAAAGATAGAAGAAGACGGCATCCACGGCGCGCCGACGTTCATCGCCGAAATTCTTTCCCCTACCACCACGCACAAGGACATGACGCATAAAAAAGCCGTTTATGAACGTTCAGGCGTCAAGGAATATTGGCTGGTGAGTCCCGATACGGGCTCCGTCTTCCGTTATGTTCTTAAGGACGGCAAGTATGGATCGGTCACCGAAATCCTCAAGGGAGACACGGTAGAATGCGTTTCTCTGCCGGGGTTTCTCTGGAAAGTCGAGTTGAAAGGACGGAAGAAGAGAAGTTAGCCGCTGGTGAACACGAATACCTTCGTGTTGACTCTTACGCCCACGATAATGGACTTACCGACTTCCTAACCGGCTCGATGCCCCTCTCATTCGCCATGGCGCGAAGCCGGTTCAGTATCGGTTCAGGTAAACACCGCGAGGAAAATCGAACCACGAAATCACGAAAACACGAAAGGGAATAAAGGATTCCCCCCGTCTTTTTCGTGCTTTCGTGGTTACTCAGTCCGTCCTTTCACTTTTCATTTTCTGAAAGAGCCTCCGCGAAGCTTTGTAAAGCCGTTTTGAACCGTTCCAGAGTCTGCTCACGCTCTTGGGTGCTCGCCAGTTTTTCGGCGTGAAGCGCGATGGCCGCCTTACCGTCCTTGCCGGAGATTACGCGGACCTGCAGCACGGACATCCTTCCCGACGGTCCGACGCCCCGGCGGCGATAGTGCGATCCTTCAACGAAGGTGGTAACGCCCGGACTCTCCGCTTCCAATCCCTCATCGGCCTGTCCGAGTATGGCTTGAGCCCGGGCGGAAACGACGAAACGCCAGAGCCGTTCCCCGTCAATTCCGAAAGTCTTGCGCGCTCCTGCCTCAAAGCCGACATCCTTGGTGAGGCCTACGGGTTTTTCGCTCACGGTTTCACGGCCTCCACGCTTACTTCAAGCAGGAAATCAGGGTGGGCGAGGGCGACGACTTGGTAGACACCCACGAGCGGCGGCGTTTCCCGGGATGCCAAAGCCGGAGCGAAGACGGAATAAGAGGCGCGGGGATCGACGCCCGCGACAAGATAGACTTGCAGCCGCACGACGTCGGCCCAACTACAACCGGCGGTTTTTAAGGCAAGCTCGATGCGTTCCTTGATTCTCGCGGCCTGCGCGGTCGCATCTCCCTTCCCCACGATTTCGCGGTTTTCTCCCACCGCGTTCTGGCCGCCGATCCAAACCAATGAAGCGCCTGAGGGAATCACGGCGACTTCTGAAAACGCCGGATTGCGCGGCAAGCCTGCGACCGGCGGATAACTCACTTTCGGCATTGCTGTACCTCCACGATCAATCTAGGCCTTTAAAACCCCGACGTCCAGAACTTGCTTTTTTGCAAGTATTCCCTTTAATTGGAATACATGAAGACTTGGACCTTTTCCTCTAAAAGTTATCCCTGTCCCATCGCCTTGACGGCCAACTTGCTCAGTTCACGTTGGCGGACAAATGTTCTCTGGTTCATCTGGACCGGCACGAATCGATTCAACCAGATATCGCGGCAGATGCCGCAGCTCAACCAAGGCGTCCTTATGCGCGTTTTGCGGGAATTGGAAGCCGACGGCCTTATCAGCCGAAAGGAGCATGGGCCCCGACCCGCTCCCGTCGAGTACTCGCTGACCGATCTGGGGCAATCCCTGGGGCCCTTGCTCGCGCGGATGGCCGAATGGGGACGCGGCCACGGAACGCTCGTCGAAACTGAAGGTCAAACATTGAAGGAGGCTGTAAATTGAGCGATTGGGAAATCTACGATCAGCGCTGCCGAGCTTTGATAGTCGGCACGGCGCGGCTTGAAAAATTGTATACAGGCACCCGCTGGGCTGAAGGACCGGTCTGGGTCGCCGACGCGCGCTGCCTCTACTTCAGCGACATTCCGAACGACCGCGTTCTGCGCTGGACCGAAGGCGGAGAGGTGACGACCTTCCGTTCGCCTTCCCGGTACGCCAACGGCAACACCCGAGACCCTCAGGGGCGTCTAGTCAGCTGCGAGCATGGCTCCCGCGGCGTCACACGTACCGAGTACGACGGTTCGATAACGACGATTGCCGACTGCTACGACGGAAAACGCCTCAACTCGCCCAACGACGTCGTCGTATCCAGCGACGGAGCCGTCTGGTTCACCGATCCTCCCTACGGCATCATCGCCGATTACGAGGGCGGCCGGCGAGAAAAGGAGCAGGACGGCAACCACGTGTACCGCGTCGATCCGGTCTCCGCTTCGGTGACGCGCGTCGTGAGCGACTTCGATAAGCCCAACGGCCTTGCTTTTTCCCCCGACGAAAAAATCCTCTACATAGCCGATTCGGGCGCTTCCCACACCGGCGGAGGACCGCATCACGTGCGCCGCTTCAGCGTTTCAGGCGGCAAGCTCTCAGGCGGCGAGGTATTCGCGGAGATCAATCCCGGCGTACCCGACGGCTTGCGGGTGGATGAATACGGCAACGTGTGGATCAGCTGCGGCGACGGCGTCATCGCGTTCGGTCCGGAGGGGCGGCCTCTGGGGAAAATACACATTCCCGAGCCGGTAGCCAACCTCACCTTCGGCGGCGCGCGGCGGGACCGGCTGTTCATCGTCGCGTCAACGTCTTTGTACTCGCTCTTCGTGAACACGCGGGGCGCGTATCGGGCTTAAGCGTTTTTCAGGCGCTTCCTCGGGCCGCCGCCGTTTCGGATCGGGGTCCGGCCCCGAAAAAGCGTTTGTACTCGCGGCTGAACTGGGACGCGCTTTCGTAGCCGACGCGTCCGGCCGCCTGCCCGGCGTTGAGCCCGTCCTGGATCATGAGAAGGCGCGCTTTGTGCAGCCGTATGCTTTTCAGGTACTGCACCGGCGAGGTCGCGGTGACCGTCTTGAAGGTGTGATGGAAGGCGGAGACGCTCATGCCCGCTTCTTCGGCCAGGGCTTCTACGTCTAGTCCCCGGTCGTAATCGGTGTGAATGCGGTTGAGCACGCGCGCGATCCGGCCGAAGCGGCCGTCTCGGACGGCCAGGGCGCGCAGAACATGGCCCTTGGGTCCGCACAGAACGCGGTATACGATCTCCCTCATTACCGCGGGCCCGAGGATGCCCGCGTCGGTCGGCGACTGGAGACAGCGCAGCAGACGGACGGCCGCGTCGGTCAATTCCTCGGTGAGCGGCGTAGCGCAGATGCAGCGTGGAAGCGGGTTCACCGGCGCGGGCGGTTCGTCCATGGACGACAGCATATCCGCCAAAACGGCCGGATCTATGCGGACGGACATCGCCAGGTAGGGTTCGACGGAATCGGCCACGACCTCGCACTCAAAAGGCAGCGGAGCCGAGAGCACCAGGTAGTTTTGCGCGTCGTACACATAGGTCTTATCGCCGAGATAGCCGATTTTCCGTCCCTGGGCAACGATGACGACGCTCGGCTCGTAGGCCACCGGATGGCGCTCTACCGCGCCCGTGACTCGGTAAAGCTCGAGCCCCGGCAGGACGCTCTTAGACTTGCCTTCCGCCGTAGTCAGTTTTTCCAGCAGTTCGGTCAGACGGTTCTTTTCCATATTGTCACTCCGTATCGGACTATTATGTAAATAAATCCAGGTGCTGGGCAAGATTGCGGCCGCCGATCGGCAGAATTAGGCAACTAATCGGAAGGAACGTGTATGGCGCCGCGTTCCGGGCGGCAGTATCATTCGATTAAGAGGTTTTCATGGAATACGTCAATCTGGGAAAATCGGGCTTGAAAGTGTCGCGGATCTGCCTTGGCTGCATGAGTTACGGCGATCCAGCAAGCGGCCACCATTCGTGGGTACTCAACGAAGCCGAGTCTCGCCCCTTCATCAAGCGGGCGCTTGAACTGGGCATAACTTTTTTCGATACCGCGAATATGTATTCGATCGGCGCCGGCGAAGAAGTTCTCGGGAAAGCGCTGCGCGATTTCGCCGTCCGCGACGACGTCGTGATAGCCACCAAAGTGTTTTTCCCGATGCGCAAGAACGATCCGAACTCGGGCGGCCTTTCCCGCAAGGCAATTTTCCGGGAGATCGACGCCAGCCTCAAACGTCTGGGCACCGATTATATCGATCTCTACCAGATCCATCGTTGGGACTATGCGACCCCCATCGAGGAAACCCTTGAAGCCCTGCACGATGTGGTGAAGGCCGGGAAAGCTCGCTACATCGGCGCATCCTCCATGTTCGCCTGGCAATTCGCCAAAACGCTCTACCTTGCCGACCGGAACGGGTGGACGCGCTTCATCTCAATGCAGCCGCACTACAACTTGCTCTATCGCGAAGAGGAGCGGGAAATGCTCGGCCTTTGCGCTTCTGAAGGAATCGGCGTCATTCCCTGGAGTCCGCTTGCCCGCGGCCGCTTGACCCGTCCCTGGAAGAGCGAAGCGACGACGGCCCGCGAAAAGACGGATAACTACGGAGTCACGCTGTACAAGGCAAGCGAGGACGCCGATGGCCTGGTCGCTGAACAAGTCGCCGCTATAGCCGCCGAACGCGGAGTCCCGGCGGCTCAAATCGCGTTGGCCTGGGTTTTGAGCAAACCGGTAATCACCGCGCCCATCGTCGGCGCGACCAAAATGCGGCATCTGGAGGACGCGGTCGGCACTCTGACCGTCAAGTTGAGCGCGGAAGAGATAGTCCTGCTTGAAGCGCCTTATGTTCCGCATCGTATCGCCGGTTACGAATAAATCGATAAAAAGGGAGAAAAGCATGACCAATTTTACGTTCAGGAATACGACGAAACTTATGTTCGGAAAAGGCGCTCTGGCCGGAGTAGGAAAGGAAATCCGCTCGTACGGCGGCAAGGTCCTCCTGGTGACCGGCGGCGGCAGCGTGAAGGCGATGGGCCTCTATGATAAAGTCGTAGCCGAATTGCGCGGCGCCGGGCTGTCCTTCGTGGAACTCACCGGCATCCAATCAAACCCGAAGCTGAGTTCGGTCTACCAAGGGATCGATATCTGCAAGCGTGAAGGCGTCGACTTCATTCTGGCGGTCGGCGGCGGAAGTGTGCTGGACGCGTCGAAGGCTATCGCGATCGGCGCCAAATCCGAGCGCGATGTGTGGGATTACTACCTGACTTGGCCGACCCAGAAGTACCCGATCACGGACGCCCTTCCGCTGGGGACGGTGTTGACCTTAGCGGCTACCGGCTCGGAGATGAACGGCAACTCCGTCATCACCAACTGGGAAACCAAAGACAAGCTGGCGGTGGCCGGCTGCGAGGCCATCTTCCCGAAATTCTCGGTGCTGGACCCGGAGAATACCTATTCCGTTTCCCCCGCGAATACCGTCAACGGCTGCGCCGACATCATGGCTCATACTTTTGAAGCCTACTTCAGCCACACGAAAGAAACGCCGCTGCAGGATCGAATCTGCGAGGGACTCATTCGGACTACGGTGGAGAACTCTTACCGCGTGGTCAAGAATCCCCGAGATTACGACACGCGTGCGAACATCATGTGGTGCGGTACGATGGCTTTGAACAATATAGCCGGATTGGGAAAGGCGCAGGATTGGGCCTGCCACGGAATGGAACACGAACTGAGCGGCATCTATGACATTCCGCACGGCGCGGGACTCGCCATCCTCTTCCCCGTATGGATGCGCTACGTACTGAGCGAGGGTTCCGGTTTATTCAGCCAGTACGCCCAGCGGGTCTGGGACGTTGAAGCGAAGGGCAAAAGCGACGAGGCGATCGCCTTGGAAGGCATCGCGCGGACGGCCGCCTTCTTCAAGGAAGTCGGACTCCCGAGCCGCTTGTCCGAAGTCGGTATCGATGATAAGAACTTTGACGTGATGGCGGAAAAGGCCGTACGCTTCGGCCCCCTGGGCGGCTACATGAGCCTCAAGAAGGCCGACGTGCTGGCAATTTACCGCGCCGCGCTCTGAATTCAGCGCGGCGGCGGTAACGTCGCCGCGTTTACACGCTGACTCCGATCAGGTGTCCGATTCCGTAGGTGATCGCGGCGGCCGCCATGCCGAAGAGGACCATGCGACTGCCCGCGAAGAGCCAGCTTTTGCCGGTCATCAGGGAACTGGCGGCGCCCAGGCCGAAGAGTCCCGCGGCCGCGAAAGCCGAACTTATGAAAACGCCGGTCATGCCGGTCCAGAAGAAGTAGGGGAGGACCGGGATGATCGCGCCCACGGCGAACAGGAAGAAACTCGTGATCGCCGCTTCCCAGGCAGACCCGCCCAGTTCGTCGGGGTCTATCGCCAGTTCTTCCCGCGCCAGAGTATCCAGCGCGGTCGATTTATCGGAAAGGAGCTTGTCGGCAAGGTGCCGCGCGGTTGCCTCATCGAGCCCCTTCGCCTGGTAGATCAGCGCCAGTTCCTCTTTCTCTTCCTCGGGGACTTCGGACAGTTCCCGCTCCTCAACCTCAAGCTGATGCAGGTACAGTTCCCGGCTGGATTGAACGGAGAGCCATTCGCCTAAGGCCATGGACAGGGCTCCGGCCAGGAGCCCCGCCGCGCCGGTGATCAGGATTTCCCGTTGCGCCACTCCCGCGCCAGCCACACCCATTACCAGGCAGAATACGGACACCAAACCGTCGTTGGCTCCAAGAACTCCCGCGCGGAGCGCGTTGCCGCCCGATTTGTGTCGGCCTTCCACGCGCGCGACATCCGAGCCTCCCATTCCGCCCGTATTCTTGGCCAAGTAGTTGAACACCCGCGCGTGGGAACGCTCTTCGTTGTTCATGCCGACGGCCTTCGCTTCCGGCTGGTCGTCGTAGCCGCCCGCGGCGCGCGACTCGATCGCCGCGATCATGCCGACCATCGACGCCGGTCCGTATTTCTTGGCCATCCACCCGAAAAGACGCGTCTTGAGGCCCGGTTTGAAAGTCGGCGGCTCCACTCCCGCTTCCCGGAGTTTTCCTTCCCAGGTCGCGACGTGGCGTTCCTCCGTCTCCGCCAAACGGATATAAATGGCCGACAAATCTTTGTTGGATTCGGATTCAGCCATCCGGCGATACAGAAGGGATGCCTCACGCTCGGCCTTGAGGTTTTCGTTGTACCGTTTGACGTCCAGTTTCGATATCGATGCTTTTTGTTCGCTCAAGGGAACTCCTTTACGGATGCGGCGTTATTGCCAGTATCGTGATTGAACCTTTTTCCGGACCATAATGCCAGAAAATTCGATAAGCGGCGGGCGTATGCTGTTCGGCATAGGCTTCAAAAATTTCTTCACCTTCGACTCCGGTCAGGCTTTCGTATTTGTGTGTTTTAAGACCTGGATGCCTGGGATCGGCGGCGAGAAGGCGGATAGCCTTCGAGACGGCTTTATATCTTTTTTCCAAACCGCGGTCGTTTTTTAAAATCAATAATTGAGCCTCTGCCGCGGGCATGATCCGGATGTCGAAACCCACGTCTATTCTTCCGGCGCGAGTAGCGATTCATCCAGCTTTTTGCCTTTACCCTGCCCTGATTCCTTGATGCCTTGAGCAACCATTTCACGGGCTTCCTTGTTTTTGTGAAGCCAGAGTTCTTGGGCCGGTATCTCTATGACAGGCCGAAGAAGCACATCGCCATTGGCGCTTTGGAATATTTTGAAGCGGGTAATTCCCTTGTAGACTGAGTTAGCCACCTCCGCGATCGACAGGCGGTTCCGGTCGTCAATCGATTTGGTGGCGACTTCGGTAAAACTTTCAGTAATTCGGATGATATTAGGCATAGAATACCTCTCACTTTTAAGGTAAGACTTTGCCCGTATTGATTCAAGTGGGTAAAACCCCATTGCCCTTCCCCTTCATATTAGCGGTTTAATAATCTTCAAAAATTTCAATCGCAGGGCGTTCAAGTTAGAGGAATTTCCGGGAATCGTCCGGTAGCCGCTTCTCATTTCCCCAATCCGCTCAGCACCGGCCGTCCCGCGGCCATATTCGCGACCAGCCGCCCGGAGAGCGCGGCTGAAATAACGCCGCCCGGCCAAAGCGCGTAGTGGCCCGCCGCATATAGGTTTGACAAGGGCGTGCGCATCAGGTTCTTGAACGGCGCCTTCCAGACCTGGGAGCTTTTGTCGTCGTAGCTCCAACCACCCGAAGAACCGCCGTCGTTGAGCGAAAACCGATGGCTGCTCAGGGGCGAACCGACTTCTAAATAATCGATTTTTGAGGAAAGGCCGGGTATGAAATTCTCCGCGAGCGTTACCAGGTCCCTTCCGACTTTATCTTTGAGCGCGCGGTATTCGTTTGTGCGCTTGCCGTCTATCGATCCGTTTTTCCAAGAGTCTTGCCAGTCGGCCGAGCTATAGGTTTGCAGCACCAGTGTCGACTTCCCTTCCGGCGCGAAGCTGGGGTTTTCGTCCATGAAAAAATTCGCGGTGACCCACATGCGCCGGTGTATATCGATGTCGGAGGCCGCGTCGGGGAAGGTCACGTCGTAGTTGGGGAACCAGAAGACGTGGTTGGCGTCCAGCTTGGCTTTGAGCTCGGCGGACGGAATATTCACGCCCAGGTACGCGGCGACGAGGCTTTCCGTGAGTTTCGCGTTCTGCAGCCGTACGGTGCGCCGCGCCGGGAAAATACCGTCGTCCAGCATGCCCGATACGAACGCTTTGTAGTCCCCCGCGTACACCACTTGGTCCGCCGGAACGAACTCACCTGAGTCGAGCGTCACGCCGGTCGCTTTTCCGTTCCGGGATTCGATGCGCTTCACCTTACACTTGCAGCGGAGTTCGCCGCCCATCGATCTAAAATTTTCCGCCAGAACGTCGTGCAGTTTCTGCATGCCGCCGACGGGATGCCAGTAGTCCCTGATCCAGATGTCCCAAAACCCGGCGAAAAAGAGGTAGGGCATGCGCCGGTAGCCGATGCCCGAGAACCAATTGCGCAGCACGGGGTCTTTGATGTGCGCGCAGACTTTCTCGCGGTAGGAATACGTGACCCATTTCCGCAGCTTCGGGAGATCGGGCATTAACGCAAACAGCTTTCCGACGGAAAAATCATTGAGGAGCGGAAACGAGTGAGCGTCGCAGTGTTTGCGCAGAAAGGCCGACACTTCCCGCACGTCGCGGAACAGGGCAGAAATGCCCGTTTCGTCGGGGAATGCTTCGCATAAGGCTGTTTCTACTGAATCAAACGAATCCAGGAAAAAATCGAAGTCATCCGACCTGAAGCGATAGCGGACCTTGGTCCACTCAAGCTGATCGTAGACTCCCAAATCCTTGAGAATCGGGAACACGATGCCGAGGCTTTCAAAGGACTGGTCGCCGCCGTCGAAATAGTAGCCGCCGCGGCGAAACCCGGACATGTTGCCGCCGGGCTGGTGGTTTTGCTCCAACACGACCGTCTTTTTGCCGTCCCGCGCAAGGTAACACGCGGCGATCATACCGGCGATGCCGCCGCCGACGATGACGACTTTGTCTGAATTCGTACGCATTCGACTACTATATGATTTCTTGGTGCTCGGCGGAAGGTCGAGAAAATAGGAACGGCATGCAACTAAAATTAGAACGTCGTAATTACGAGTCGAGAGTGAGGTTCTGTCGCTGCCGACCTCTTATCAGAATCGAGAATATCGGTCCGGAAAAAAGCATTTAGTGGATATTGGAAATCTTTTCTCTTATATTATTTACTTAAACGTATCGTTACTTGTGCATTTTAACCTCAATCTATGAATATTATAATTGACAAAATATATTAAAAAATTATAACGTTGTAATTACCAACACAAGGAGAGAGCGGTGAAATATCGAATCGCGGTTATTCCGGGAGATGGAATCGGGGTCGACGTCGTCAAGGAAGGCGTCCGCCTCCTGGAACGAGTCGGAGCGGTATTCGGCCATTCCTTCACGCTCGAACATCTTCTGCTGGGCGGGGCGAGTCTCGACACATACGGAACGCCGTATCCGGACATGACGACGGGAATTTGTACTAGCTGCGATGCCATCCTTTTCGGCGCTGTGGGTGGTCCGAAATGGGACATGTTGCCGCTGGAGAAAAAGCCGGAACAGGGACTGTTGAAGCTTCGTTCTTCGTTGAATTTATTCGCCAATTTGCGGCCCGTGAAGGTGTATGAGGATCTGCGGGAAAATTCCCCGCTGAAAAATCGAGTACTTGATCGGGGTTTCGACCTGATGTTGATTCGCGATCTGACCGGCGGTATGTATTTCGGCGAGAAGGGTCGCCGAGAGGGGAAGTACGGACTTGAAGCTTACGACGTCGAATGTTACAGCGTAATGGAAATCGAACGCGTAGCGCGGATGGCCTTCGACCTAGCGATGCGCCGTCGGAAGCGGGTGACGAGCGTCGACAAGCAGAACGCGCTTGAATCGTCCAAACTCTGGCGAGAAACGGTACTCGGTATTTCCAAAGAGTACCCTGAAGTGGAGATGGTTCATAGCCTCGTAGATAAGGCTGCGATGGATCTGGCCTGTAAGCCTTCAGTTTTCGATGTCATCCTTACAACGAGCATTTTCGGCGACATCCTATCAGATGAGGCAGGGGTAGCGACCGGCTCGGTCGGGATGCTCGCTTCCGCGGCGATAGACGGTACCGGATTCGGCTATTTCGAGCCTATTCATGGGACGGCGCCCGACATCGCGGGTAAGGGTATCGCGAATCCCTTGGCGACGATCGCCGCGGTATCGATGCTTCTGGAGATCGGCTTAAAACTTCCGAGAGAGGCCGCCGCGGTCGATCGCGCTATCGTCGAGGTTCTTCGAGCCGGTTACCGGACTGCGGACATTTACAGCGACGGTTTCCGAAGGGTTACAACCGAAGAGATGGGTCTCGCGGTTGTCGAACGGCTTCGCGCCGATGCCGTATAGTTACTGAAGGAGACGCAATCGTTATGGGCAAGAGCATTGCGAAAAAAATACTGGAAAGCCGTCTCGTCGCGGGGGATCTCTCCTCCGGCGGGCAAATTGCGATCGCTGTGGACCAGACCCTTTGGTCGGACCTGACGGGAATAATGGGTGGGCAAATACTGGAAAACGTCGGGGCTGAAAAGGTGATTACCGAACCGACGGTGTTCTATGTGGACCACAATACCTTGGCGACGTCCACGGAAAATGCGGATGATCACCTCTACCTGCGCACGATCGCCCGGCGCTACGGGATTTACTACTCCAAGCCGGGGAACGGTATCTGCCACTCCCTTCATCTTCAACGCTTTGCCGTACCAGGTCGCGTGCTGTTGGGCGCAGACAGCCACACGCCGACCTCGGGGGCCTTGGGTATGTTGGCGATAGGCGCCGGCGGATTGAGCGTCGCCAAGTGCATGCTTGGCGAAAGTTTCCGGATGGTCCTCCCCAAAATTCTAAAAATTGAATTGAGGGGCGAGTTGCGGCCGGGTGTATCCGCCAAGGACCTTGCCTTGGAATCGCTCCGTCAACTGACGGTCAAAGGCGCAATAGGTTACATTATCGAGTTCGCGGGCGCGGGAGTGAAGACGCTTTCCGTACCGCAGCGGGCGACCATCGCCAACATGAGCATCGAAATGGGGGCGACGACGGGTATCTTTCCGAGCGATGCGACGACGCTGGCGTTCATGAAAGGGCAGGGCCGGGAAGCCGACTGGCGCGAACTCTTGCCCGATCCCGACGCCGAATATAACAAGTCTATAACAATTGATATGAGTCGTTTGGAGTCCTTGGCCGCTCGTCCGCACATGCCGGACTTGGTGTCGGCGGTGCGGACTCTGGGCGGCGTCGCCGTCTCATCGGTTTTCATCGGAAGCTGTACGAACGCTTCGTTTTCCGATATCTCCAAGGCCGCGGCAATCCTGAAAGGACGAAAAGTCGCGCAGAGCGTGGAGCTGACCGTCGCGCCCGGGTCCCGCCAAGTACTTGCCCAGCTCATCGCTTCCGGCGCTTTGGCGGACCTGACGGCCTCAGGGGCTCGTCTCCTGGAATGCGCTTGCGGCCCCTGCATCGGCATCGGCCAAGCGCCCGCAGCCAAGGGTGTGGCTGTTCGGACCTCCAACCGCAATTTTCCCGGGCGTAGCGGTACCGTGGACGCTTCTGTGTATTTGACGGGACCGGAAACGGCCGCCGCTACTGCGTTGACGGGAACGCTGACCGATTCTCGCGATGTGTTCGACGCGGAGCGATTGCGCGCATGCGTTGAACCGGAATACTATCCGGTGGACGACGGTCTGTTTATTCCACCCGTTCCCGTGGTGGAAGCCCTCCGTACCGAGATCATCCGGGGCAGCGGAATCACCTTCTTGCCCGAATTCGATCCACTTGATGATTTTATTTCGGCTGTTGTCGCAATCAAACTGGGAGACAACATCACTACCGACGATATTATTCCCGGCGGATCAAGTATCCTGAAATTCATAGCCGATATTCCCCGCTTTGCCGAGTATGTTTTCCATTATGTCGATCCTTCCTTCGTTGAACGCGCTAAAAGTCTGGAGATCTCAATCATTGTGGGCGGGGAAAATTACGGACAGGGTTCCAGCCGTGAACACGCTGCGTTGCTTCCTCGCTTCTTGGGCGTAAAGGCGGTTATCGCGAAAAGCTACGCGCGTATCCATAAGGAAAACCTGATCAACTACGGGATGCTGCCGCTGGTACTCAAAAACCCGAATGACTATGCGCTGATCGAAGTGGGCGATTCGTTGGAGATTGCCGATGTCCACGCGGCTGTGGAGTCGGGCGCGGTCTCGCTCCGTGTGCCTTCAAAAGGCTTGACGATCGCGGCCGCCCTGGAATTGTCGGATTACGACAGGCGGGTCATTCTTTCAGGCGGCGCGGTGAACTATCTGCGGGAGAATCTGGGTTCTGTGTGACGTGACCTGAAGAGATGACGCGGTCTCGGAGTAGGTACCTCGCTCCGGGTTTTTCATTTTGTTTCTGTTCCGAAAATGGAATCAATAACACTAGAAATGAAACAGGAACCGAAACTGCGGTTTTGCTTTTTTATGTTCCAGAGGTCGTTCAATAGATCGATCTCCTGTAATTCTAATTATAATAAGGCATTGACACCCCTAGTATCCAACAATTCAAAAAGCCGTATCTTTGGCACGATCTTTGCTTAAAACGTTTTAGTCCGCCTTCGGCAGAGGAGTCGAAGCGGACGACGTCAACAAACATCAACAAGGAATCTAGGGGAGCGCTATGACGGTGAACGGAAAAGCCCTTGCGGGAATCAATGTGTTGGATATGACCCAGTTTTTAGCCGGTCCGTATTGCGGATCGGTTTTGGCGGACATGGGCGCGGAAGTTATAAAAGTTGAGCCGCTTACGGGGGATCATGTGCGCCACGCCATGCCTCAAAAAAATGACGTCAGCGTGTACTACGAAAACATGAATCGCGGTAAGAAAAGCATCACCATTAACCTGAAAACGCCCGAAGCCAAGGAGATATTCAAAAAGCTCATGGCCAAGGCCGACGTGTTCATAGAGAACAGCCGCCCGGGCGTCATGGAACGTCTCGGCTTCTCCTATGAGCAGGTTAAGACGTACAACCCCGGCATCGTTTACTGTTCCATCTCCGGTTTCGGCCAAACGGGCCCGTACAGCGACCGTCCCGGCTACGATCTGATCGGACAGGCGATGGCGGGAGCGATGAGCATCACCGGTTTCGAAGGTCAGACCCCGTTGAAATCGGGCATTCCGCTCGCCGACGTCATGGGCGGTATGAACGGGGCAATCGGCATCCTCGCCGCGCTCTACAGCCGTACGCTCACCGGAAATGGCCAACTCATCGACGTCGCGCTGGTGGACAGCATCGTTTCCAGCATGCGGACAGTGACCATGCCTTACTTCGTGAACGGTACGATTCCCGGCCGCAGTGGTAACCGCTATCAGAACGCCTACCCCTACGATTCTTTCCGCGCTAAAGACGGCGATTACGTCGTCGCCTGCGGTACCGACGCGCATTTCTCGGCGCTCTGTTCCGTCATGGGTAAACCCGAACTCGTCGATGATCCCCGTTTCAAAGAATTTGAAACGCGCAAAAAGAACGCCGACGAACTCAAGGCCATCATCGACAATTGGAGCTCCGACAAAACCGCGAATGAGTGCATCGAGGCAATTCTCAAAGTGGAGATCCCCGTCGCTCCGATCTACAACATCGACCAAGTGGCCGCGGACGAGCATATCCACAAGGTGCGTGAGATGTTTGTCGATCTCAATCATCCGGTTGCGGGTAAAATCACCATCACCGGATCGCCGATCAAGATGTCCGCCACGCCGACCACGCCTACGGCGTGTGCGTCGATGCTCGGGGCCGACAACAAAGCCGTGTACGGCGGCATCGGCGTGGATGCGACGACGCTCAAGGCTTATAAAGAAAAGAAGATCATTTAGGCGGTGATGTATATGAATTTCCCAAAAGAAGTGGAGATAACCGAAGTCGGCCCTCGGGACGGTTTCCAAAACGTCGCCGAATTCATTCCGACCGCCGCGAAGTTGGAGATTATCGACGCATTGGTTGAATGCGGTTTCAAGAATATCGAGATCACTTCTTTCGTCAATCCGAAGGCCGTGCCGCAGATGGCGGACGCGAAGGAGGTCGTGCAGGCTTGTCGCGCTAAGCATCCCGCTGTCGCCTTTTCCGCGCTGACGCCGAATCTCCGGGGCGTCCAGAACGCCCTTGAAGCCGGCGCGGAAAACTTGGTGTACATAGTTTCCGCGAGCGAACGGCACAATATGGAGAATACTCGGCAAACCATCGACCAGTCCCTTGAGGGTTTGGTGGAAGTCCGCAAAGTGATGGGCTCTGCACGTCTTCAATTGGCGATACCGACGGTGTTCAACTGTCCCTGGTCCGGAAAGGTGCCGCCCGAATCGACCATCAAGATCATCGAACGGGGCTTGTCTCTCGGCGTGACCTCCTTCGGCATAGCCGATACGGTCGGCGACGCGAATCCGCTGCACGTCAAGGAACTGTTGGATATCCTGAAAGCCCACTTTCCCGGCCTGAATATCGCGCTGCACCTGCACGATACCTACGGCATGGCGCTGGCGAACATTCTTATGGCCATGGAAAGCGGCGTAACCCGCTTCGAGTCGGCCATCGGGGGACTGGGCGGCTGTCCCTTCGCGCCGGGCGCCGCGGGAAACGTGGCTACCGAGGATCTGGTGAACATGCTGCGCGGCATGGGGATCAGGACGGGTATCGACCAGGAAAAAGTGATGGCGGCTTCCGCAAAGGCGAAAAGTCTCTTGCCGGTGCCGCTCAATAGCCGGGTCGCGCTGGCGATGTCATGTGCTCGGCATTTCGAATAATCCGAACGTGAAAATCAGGTAGGAGAACACTAATGAAGGAATTACTCACGGGAGACGAGGGCGTCGCGCGCGGCGCCTATGAGGCAGGAGTGTGCTTCGCCTCCGCGTATCCGGGAACCCCGAGCACGGAAATCCTGGAGAATATCGCCAATTATAAAGAAATCATCGCCCAATGGGACCCGAACGAGAAGGTGGCGATGGAATCGGCCATAGGAGCTTCACTCGCGGGCGGACGGTCCTTGGCGGCGATGAAGATGGTCGGCGTCAACGTAGCCGCGGACCCGCTCTTGAGCTTCGCGTATTCGGGCGTCAACGGCGGCATGCTGCTGGTATCCGCCGACGATCCGGGGATGCATTCGTCGCAGAACGAGCAGGATAACCGGAACTACGCCAAGTTCGCCAAAATTCCGATGGTGGAGCCCGCCGACAGTCAGGAATCCAAGGATATGGTTAAGGCGGCCATGGAGATCAGCGAGGAATTCGACACGCCCGTGCTGATGCGCATGACCACCCGAGTCTGCCACAGCAAGAGTCTGGTCACGCTTTCCGATCCCATCCCACAGCCGAAAAAACCGTACGTCAAGAATCTTCAAAAGTTCGATCTGGTTCCGGCTGTCTCCCGCAAGCTGCGCGTGAAGGTTGAGGAGCGCCTGAGAAAGCTTGAGGCTTTTTCGGAAACGACCGACTTGAACTACGCCGTCTTGAACGATCGGAAAATCGGCATTGTGGCCTCCGGAGTCGCGTACCAGTACGCCAGGGAAGTGTTCGGCGTTACCGCCTCCTACTTCAAGCTCGGCTTCACGTACCCGCTCCCCCTCAAGAAGCTCAAGGATTTCGCCTCAAAGGTGGAAGCCGTGTACGTCATCGAGGAACTCGACCCCTTCATCGAAGAACAGATGAAAGCGGCCGGTATCGCCTGTGTCGGGAAAGAAAAGATTCCAGCGTACGGCGAGCTCAATCCCGAGATCATCGCTTCCGTTCTGCTCGGCAAAAAGAATGAGGTAATCGATTACGACAAAAGCGTCGTCGCCGATCGTCCGCCGACGCTCTGCGCCGGCTGTCCGCACCGCAGCTTCTTCTTTGAATTGGGCAAGCGCAAGAATACGATGATTTCCGGCGATATCGGTTGCTACGGACTCGGCGGCGCGGATCCGCTGAACGCAAAGGATTCGTGCATCTGCATGGGAGCCGGCCCGAGCATCGCGCACGGCGCGCAGAAAGTATTCAACAAATTCGGTGAGGATATGCGCGTGGTCAGCGTCGTCGGCGACTCCACGTTCTTCCACACTGGCATCAACAGCCTCATGACGTCGGTGTACAACAAGAGCGATACGATTACCTGCATCCTGGACAACCGTATCACCGGCATGACGGGGCATCAGGAAAATCCCGGCAGCGGTTTTACGCTTCAGGGCGAGCCGACCAAGCTTATCGACATACCGACGGTGGTGAAGGCTCTGGGCGTTGATCACCTGCGTGTCGTAAATCCGATGAAGCTCAACGAACTGCGAGACGCCTTCAACTGGGCGTACGCTCTGAAGGAACCGTCGGTAATCATTACCCGCTGGCCCTGCGTGCTTAAGAAGCTGACCGTCGCCGACGAGGAAGAATTCGGCGACTATAAGGGTGTCTGTGTTGTGGATCAGGAGAAATGCATCGGGTGCAAGATCTGCTTGAAAACCGGTTGTCCGGCTCTGCAGTTCAATAAGGTGACGAAAAAAGTGAAGATCGATCAGGCCCAGTGCGTCGGGTGCGAAGTATGCGCGCAGGTCTGCCCGAAGCAGGCGATAGCCAAGGCGGAAAAATAAGATGGCGGAAACGAAGAACGTATTGCTGGTCGGCGTCGGCGGCCAGGGGACTATTCTGGTCAGCAAGATATTGTCCAACGGTTTGATTGAAGCGGGCTACGACGTCAAGATGTCGGAAGTCCACGGCATGGCCCAGCGCGGCGGCAGCGTCACCACGCACGTCCGCTACGGCAAGGAAGTATTCTCGCCCATCCTCGTGAAAGGGCAGGCCGACATCCTGGTGTCCTTTGAGACGATGGAAGCCCTGCGCTGGCTGGAATTCCTGAAACCCGGCGGAAACGTCGTCGTGAACGATTATCAGATTCCGTCCGCGCCGATCCTGATGGGGAAAGCGGACTACCCGGAAGGCGTGCTGGAAGTCTTGAAGAGCAAGGCCCGAACCGCTACGATCAAAGCCGCGAAAATCGCCGGTGACCTGGGCAACGTGAAGGCCATGAACGTGGTGCTTTTCGGCGCGCTGGTAAAGGCGATAGGGCTTACCGACATCGATTGGGAAGCCCAGATTACAAAGTTCGTGAAGCCGAAGACCGTTGAGGTCAACCTGAAAGCGTTCAGGGCAGGCTTGGCGGCGCTATAAGGCGGTAACGATGGGTAGGCTTGCCGAGCTCGCGGGGGATTGTACCCATACCAGGACGATAGAGATGTCGACCTTCGCGGTCGATGAAACGCATATCCTCAGTACGGGACGCCTGAAGGACGTTCGCCTCCTGCCCTCGTTCCGGATCAGCGGCGAAAAGCGCGATCCGGGACCTTTGCATGACCTCGCCCTTCATTTGCTGATTCGCACCCCCGATCTGGTGATCGAGGACGTCGAAGTTGAGATCAATACGGTTCCGCGCGCCGACTGCCGCAAGCTGGAACAGTCCATGGCCGGCGCGATAGGCTTGGCGATCAAGGGCGGTTTCACTTTCAAGGTAAAAGGGACGGTCGGCGGTAAATCCGGCTGCACCCATCTGGTGCATCTTTTGGTTACGATGGCTCCGGCGGTGCTGCAAGGGTATTGGGCCCTGCTGGACCGGCGCGAGTCCGTTCCCACCGATGAAGCGCGCAGGCGCGCGGCGCTCTCCGCGAAGTTCCTCAAGGATTCCTGCTACACCTGGCGGGAGGACGGAGAGGCGTATCGCGGCTTGATCTCTATTGCCGAAGGCGCAAATTAAGAACCGGCGGGCCTTACGCTCTCACCCGCCCCGCTCCTTACTCTCGTTCCTTCATCTTTCTTAGCTTCCGCCACAGAGTCGTTTTCGGCAAGCCGAGCTTTTCGGCGGCTTCAGCGAGATTCCCGCACTCTTTGATCGCTTCCTCTATCAACGCTTCCTCTTGCGACGCGATTTTCGCGCGGAAGTCGTCTTCGCACGCCGTTCGCTCCGGTTCGATGGCCGGCAGCAGGTCCGGGGCGATGACCGCGAGCAGCGAGTGGGGATCCTCCCCTGCGAGCCTTTCGTCCAGGAAGAACGTCAGCCTTTGGATGAAATTCAGCAATTCTCTGACGTTCCCCGGCCAAGGGTATTTCTGAAGGTACGGCATCATGTCCGCAATTAGGTTCGCGGCGGATTCCCGTTTTTTTTCGGGCAGGAAATGCGCGCAGAGGAGGGGGATGTCTTCTTTCCTTTCGCGGAGCGGCGGAATTTCCAGATAGAGGACGTTCAGGCGGTAGTACAAATCTTCACGGATGAGTTTTTGCTCCAGAAGAGTTTTCGGCGGCTTGTTGGAGGCCGCTATCACGCGTATGTCTACGGGAATGATCCCTTCGGCGCCGACGCGGAGGACTTCCCGCTCCTGGAGCACGCGCAAGAGACGTCCCTGCATGTCCAGGGGCATGGCGTCGATCTCGTCCAGAAAAATCGAGCCGTTGTGCGCCAGCTCGAAGAGTCCCGCTTTCCCGCTTCGCTTGGCGCCGGTGAAGGCCCCTTCCGCGTAGCCGAAAAGCTCGCTTTCCAGGAGCGATTGGGGCAGGGCGCCGCAGTTTATGGCGACGAAAGGCCCCTTGGCGCGTCGGCTCGCGTTGTGGATGCCCTGGGCGAACAGCTCTTTGCCGGTGCCTGAGAATCCGTTGATGAAGACGGTCAAATCCGAAGAGGCGAACTTGCGCGCCAAGTCTTTTTTCTGTTTGATCACCTCGGATTGTCCGAGTATGTCTTCCAGGGTCAGCTTGGCGCGGAACTGTCCCTCCGTCGACTCTTTGCGCAGTTTGTGCTCGATCTGTCGTATGCTGGACTCTTCCTGAAAAGTAGCCACGGCGCCGGCGATGTCGTCCCCGTCCAGAATCGCCTGCCTGTTCGTGACGATGCGGACGCCGTGAACGGATTGAACCTGGTTGAGCTGCGCTTGGCCGTTCTCCAGTACTTCCACGAGGCGCGATCCGGGTATTACTTCTGCCGCTTTTTTGCCCATCGCGCTCTGGGCCGTGATGCCGAGTATTCTTTCCGCCGCCTTATTAAAGATATCGATATCGCCCGATGAATCAACGGCGATCACGCCTTCGTACGAACAGCCGAGTATCGTTTCCAGCCGATTCGCGCGGCGTTTCACTTCCTGGTGCAGGCTCGCGAGTTCGTCGGCCCGTTTTAGGGCTTCCCGTATCGAGTCGGGGCTTGTTCGGAGAAAGACGTTCGGGACGCCGTACTTTTGAGCGTACAGGGTTGAGGGTCCGCCGCCGACGACGCAGTAGTTTCCTTCGCGCGATAAAAGCTCAATGCGGGTTTCCAGTTCCCGGATGGTTTTGATGGTCAGCGGCGTTATGGTGATGCCCAGGACGTCCGCTATAAGGTCCAATCCGACCGGCCTCTGGAAATAGGTTAAAGCTATGTTTTCGCTATAACGTTTAGCTTCTCGGCAGCATTCGAGCAAGTCGAAGGGGCCCGGATCGATCGTGACGACAGGCAGCTTGTACGCCCGCGCCAGGTGATAGGCGGTTCCGCCGCGGCTTACGACGATATCCCCGAGGCTCAGGGTTTCCGGGCGCGCGCCTTCAGCTCCCATCCAGCCGTCTTCGGTCATGATGCCTTCGACGATGTCCAGCCCGATTCCCATTTCTTCGGCGATTTTTCGTACCGCCGCGGTGAGATCTCTATAGGGTGATACGAATGATATCTTGTTCACAATTTCGATTATGGAACGGAAATGCCGAATTTGGAATGGTTTCTTTGATTATTTCAATCGCGGATTTTTTATCTTATATCTAATTCTTTATGAATGAAGTACTTAGAATAAAACATATCTTGGCATGAATAATGCTTGTATCAAAATGTCGAAAGGAGTGACGGTTGCGCTATCGACTTTCCCGAAATAGTATGTGCCGAGAGATGCCGAAAGTCTCACAGACAGCAGGAATCGCGCGCGAGAAGTTTCGGTTCCCACTCCTTGTGGACGGCTCCCTTGATCTTTCCGCCGGCCAAATTGTAAATCAAGCCGATGGAGTCCGCCGCCATCTCTTCTGTCGGGATGGCGACGACGGTGATGGACGGGGTGGAGAACTCGGTCATTTCCGGCTCGGCCATGCCGATGGCGATGATTTCAAGATCCTCGGGGATTCTGACCTTTTCTTTGTTGAAAACGTGCGCGGCGCCGACGGCAAGAAAATCGGAGTCGCAGAAAAGCGCCTTGGGGCGGTCGGGAAGGTTCAGGAATTCCCTTGCCGCGAGCGCGCCGCCGGCGAAACTGTTTTCGCATTGAATAATGAAGCGTTCTTCGATTTTGATGCCGTATTTCTCACAGGCCGCAATGACGGCGGCCGTGCGCGCGCTCATCGCGAGGTCCGCGTTCTTCACCGTAATGACAGCCATTCTGCGGTGACCCTTGGCGGCAAAAAGTGTCACGGTCTTCTCGGCGGAAGCTTGGTGATCGGCGCAGACGGTACAGTAGTCGTCCAGATACCGATTGAAGAGGACAGTTGGAATAGGAGGGTGGTAACCTTCCAGGTATTTCATGTCGATCGCGGACGTGGCCCCGATGATGGCTCCGCTGAATCTGTTTTTGGAGGACTCGTTGAATTCTTCCGCGATCTTTCCGCTCTCGAAAGTGCAGACTACGATCTCGCAGTCGTAGCTCAGCCGATTCTTACCAGTTTGGATGCCCTTGAGAAGTCCCGCGAGGAAGGCGGTCCGATAATCCAGAGGCCAGAAAAGCGCGATGGTCGGCTTGTCGCCTTCGGAACTCTTGAGGCGTCTGGCCGTCATGTTCGGTTTGTATCCGAGGGTGTCGATGGCTGCCAGGACTTTCTCGTTCGTTTTGTCGGCGACCTTCCGTTCTTTCGCCTTGCCGTTCAAAACGATGGAGACGGTGGAAACGGACACTCCCGCAAGCGCGGCTACGTCTCTGATGGTGGGCATAAGAAAGTTCTTACCTCCGCGATTGACAATCGAAACTCCACAGTATATGCGTATCGCGCAAGACGCAAGAGATCGTTATTTCAGTATACACGAAAAATGAGACAATTCAAACGTTATAATTAAGAAATTTATGAATAGCGAGCGAGAATAGAAATTTTTTTAAGGAGAAGAGAAAGGAGGTATTTTCTGTTAATTTATAGTAATGATATATTATATAGATAATTATAAGAATAGAATGGAAAAATATTCAGCGGTTGGTTGGTTTGGATCGGATGTGAAAAAAATTGACAGGTTCAGGAATTGATGATACGTTTAGAACGTTGTATTTTTGTGTTAAGTGCGTCCATGCGGACGGGATCTTTTAGAATGCAATTTATGGAGGTACGTATGAGAGGCAAATTGGTTATCGGTATTTCGATGGCTCTGTTGGTTACCGTAGGCGCGTTCGCCGAGGGTAAAAAAGATGCGGCTTCGAAAGAAGAAGTTAAGGCCGTGAAAATGACTCTTGGACATTCAGGTTCTCCCACTCACCACTATCAGGTTTCCGCCCTGAAGTTCGCGGAAATCGTGGCCCAGAAAACGAACGGAAAATACAAGATCAACGTGTATCCCGCCGATCAGCTCGGGCCTGGCCCGGAGGAACTTGAGGCTGTAAAGGTCGGAACCCAGGATTTGGCGATCGAACCGGACGCCTTCCTCGCGAACCATGAAAAACTGTTCAACGCGCTGGGCATGCCCTACAATTTCACCAATTTTGATCAGGTTAAAAAGATTCCGGGCAGCGAAGCCGCGTTGTTCCTTGAAGAGAAAGCGAAAGCTAAGGGGCTCGTGATTCTCGGGTGGATGGCGAACGGTTTCCGTTTGACTACGTCCAACAAAGTGATTTCAACCCCCGACGATATTAAAGGGCTGAAAATCCGTATCGGTTCCGCGAAGCTGATCGCCGATCTCATTACTACCCTTGGCGCGAACCCGACTCCCGTCGCCATGGCGGAGACCTATACCGCTCTCCAGACCAAGACCGTCGACGGTCAAGAGAATCCGACTACGAACATTCTCTCCAGCAAGCTTTATGAAGTGCAGAAGCATCTTTCTCTGACCCGTCATCAGTACGTGACGCAACCGCTTGTGATGAATAAGGCGAAGTTCGACAAGCTGCCGGCGGATGTTCAGAAGATTTTCATGGACGCCGGTGCCGAAGTGGCCCTGATGGACGTGCAGGCCGTTCAGGACAGCGAAGCCAAGCAGCTTGAGGATCTGAAAACTAAGGGTATGATCATTACCCAACCCGACGCCGCCGCTTTCAAGGCCGCTCTCGCGCCTCTCTACGCCAAATACGCTCAGACCGGCGGGGATGAATGGGTAAAACTCATGAAGATGATCGAGAATATCAAATAATACTCTCCCTGGGGTGTGGAAGAAGTCGCTTGGCTTTTTTTTGCACCCTTCATAATTCTCTTTTGGAAAGGACCGCCAAATGACTTTCAGTGAACGATTCGACGGTGTCGTAAAGAAGTTGAATAAGGTGAACGAGATATTGATGATCGTCACCATCCTTATAATGTTCGTGGTTCTGCTTGCCCAAGTTGGATCGAGGTTTATTTTCTTCATCCCTCTGCCGTCGTCGCAGGATATCATCATCTATTTCCTGATCGCGTGTGTGTTTTTCGGGATCGGTTCCGCGGTATCGAACGACAAGATGATCGCGATCGATATTTTGACTCATTATTTGCCTGAAAAGCCCAAGAACGCTATATTGCTTGTCGCGGATCTTGTGAGCATCGCCTTTTCCGTAATCCTGATAAATCAGGGACTCTCCATGATGGAGAAGACCAAGGATTCGATCATCGGCGCCTCGCCTTTCACCGTCAATTATTATTATTTGCTCGTAGTCGTCGGCTGCGCCGTCATGTGCGTGAATTACGTCAACAATCTGTTCAAGCGCATCGCGATCCTGAGTTCAGGCGGGGGGAAGAAATGACCGCTGTATTGCTTATCTCCGTTTTTGTCTTTCTGGCGTTCGCTATTCCCATCGGCATCGCGTTGGGCGGCGCCTCTCTGGTAACCCTCTGGGTCGGCGGGATGCCTGATATCATCGTCGTACAGAAAGTTATGTCGGGCATCAATCATTTCACCATGATCGCCGTCGTTTTCTTCATCCTCGCGGGCGAGGTGATGACGGAGGGCGGCGTGTCGCGGAAGCTCGTCATGCTCGCCAACCGCATGGTCGGCAAGCTGCCCGGCGGGCTCGCGATGGTCACAACCCTTTCGGCCATGTTCTTCGGCGCTATTTCCGGTTCCTCCGCTGCTACCACGGCCGCAATCGGCGGTATCATGATCCCTCCGATGGAAAAAGCCGGCTACAAGAAAGACTTCACGGCCGCAATCGTCGCGGCGTCGGGGCTTCTCGGCCTGATCATTCCTCCCAGCGGCACGATGCTCTTGTACGCGGTAATCGCGAATGTCTCGGTTCTTGAGATGTTCATCGGCGGCATTATTCCCGGCATCATTATGGGCTGCAGCCTGATGGTGGTCACCTTCTTTATTTCTAAAAAAGAAGGATACGGAACGAAGCAAATTGAGCTTGAGGAGAAAAATGACGACAGCCGCGCCAAGGTGCTGTTCCATAGCTTCATGGCGCTGCTTTCTCCGCTTATCATCATCGGCGGAATCTACTCGGGCATTTTTACGACTACCGAAGCTTCCGGCGTTTCCGTTCTATACGGGTTGCTCGTCGGTGTTTTCGTTTTCAGGGAACTGACACGGAAGCGGATATACAACGCGCTGGTCAAGACCGGCATCGCTTCGGCCGTTATCCTCTTTCTGATCGGCGCGGCCGCGGTTTTCGGTTGGCTCATGACCGTTCAGCAGATTCCTACGATGCTGACCGAGTTCATTTCCTCGTTCACCAAGAGCCCTCAGATTGTTCTCCTGCTGGTCAATATCGTGCTGTTGATCGCCGGCTGTCTTTTGGATAACGTCGCGGCAATCACGATGTTAACGCCGGTGCTCGTACCGCTCGTGACGTCCTTCGGCATAGATCCGACCTTCTTTGGTCTTATCATGATCATCAACTTGGCCATCGGACAGATCACGCCGCCCATAGGCATGAATCTCTTCGTCGCCTCGAACATCTCGGGCGTTAAGCTTGATAAGATCGTCGCGAATGTGCTGCCGTTCCTGGCTGTTCTGCTCGTAGACCTCTTCCTGTTCACATACGTTCCCGATATCGTTATGGTTTTGCCGAATTTACTTCTTAAGAAATAAGTTTCACTCGAGTATTTGAAGGCGGCCGTCTCCGATGAAGCCCTTTCGGCTTTCGGGGACGGTTTTTTTTAGGAGAAAGCTAGCGTGAAGAAAGGCGATTTTGTTTGGCTCGGGATTTTCTGCGCCGTGAGCGCGGTATTCCTGGTTCCGGCGAGCAGGGAGGTCGCGATGGGCTTTTCAAAACTCCATCCCTACCTCATGGGGTTCATCAAGTTTGCCCTTCTTGCCTCCATGGGTGAATTGCTCGGTCTACGGATCGCGGGAGCTTCGTGGAAAAAACCGCTCGGTTTCTATGAAAAAGTGGTAGTTTGGGGGCTTATCGGCGTCGTCGTGACACTGATGTTTACCCTGTTTTCCGCCGGTGTCGCGGGGGCCGTCAAAGCAAAGCTGCTGTGGGCGGGAAGCGGAGAATTTTCGAAATACGGTACCGCCTTCTTGATCAGCGCGACCATGAACTTGGTGTTCGCTCCGGTGTTCATGATTACGCATCGATTTACGGATACGTACATCGATATTTGGCGCGGAGAAGGGCGTCGGCCTGATTTTTCTGAACTGATTACGAAAATCGATTGGCAGGGCTTGATCGGTTTTGTCGTCGCCAAGACTATTCCGTTCTTTTGGATTCCCGCGCATACGGCGGTTTTCCTGCTCCCGGGGGAATATCGAATTCTCGCGTCCGCGTATCTTTCTATCGTTCTAGGGATCATTCTTTCGTTCGCCAAGGGAAGAAAAAGACAGGGCGCTGAAGTCTGCCGAACATTTACAAAATAAAACGTTCTAATTTACAATTATTGGAAAAAATAGTAAACGGCAGGGGCGGTCCACTCCGGATGATCTGTCCTTGCATTTAATTTCGTGAAAATATCTAAAATCATATTTTGTATATATTAGATGTATAATTTCTCAATCAAGATATTTTACGTCATTCCCCTTTTTTGTGAACGACACCATTTCAGCATTTGACAAACCAAAAAAGCCGTGATACATTAATTACAACGTTCTAATTAAGGAATAATAATGACCGTTGTTGAGCGATTCCTCGGGGGCGTCCCCGGCGATATAGTCCGTTTGAAAGCGGATATCTGCATGGTGAACGACGGAGACGGACACTCCGCCGTCGATATGGTCGAAAAGGCCGGCGATGAGGTGAAGGCTTCCAATGTCATCGTCCTGTTCGATCATTCCGTGCCTGCCGGCAGTTACGATAGCGCGGCCATTCAGAAAAAGTTGATCGCCTTCGCGAAAAAATGGGATTTGGATTTCGCGCAAGCCCAAGGCATCGGGTATCAGACGCTACTGGATAAATTGTCGGGGAAGGCGCAGATACTGGTTTCCTCGGGTACCCATAATGGTTTCATCGGCGCCAAAGGGTCGCTCGGTTTTCGGCTCGACGGGGAGGCTATGGCCAAATATCTCTCCACGCGGTCGTTCGAACTCAAGATTCCCGAAACGCTCGGCATAGAACTGGCCGGCGCTCTGAATCCGGGCGTTCGCGCCGCGGACCTGATTTATTCGATTCTTAACGATATCGGTCCGGATGGTTTCACGGGCTTCGCGGTTGAGTTCTTCGGGGCCGGAATCGACGGGCTTTCCTTGAACGATAGAATCGTTCTGTGCGGTACGGTGACTCAAGCTGGGGCCGTTACGGCGCTCTTCAGTGCCGGCAAGAACTCCGGATTCAAGAAGCCCGTAAGGTTCGATCTTAGCCAAATCCTTCCCGTCGTCGTCTCACCCAGCGACATCTTCAGCGCCAAACCCATCAATCAATTCGCCGGTGTTCCGGTTCAGGTCTGCTTCGTAGGCGGCTGCAACGGCGGGCGCATCGAAGATCTGCGGACTGTGGCGGGGATACTCAAGGGTAAGCGTGTAAAAGTCGAGGTACGAGCCATGGTCGGCTTCGTGAGCAACTCCGTGTATCTCCAGGCCTTGGAAGAAGGACTGATCGACATCTTTATCGATTCAGGCGCGCAGGTTACCAACCCCGGTTGCGCCTCGTGCCGGACGACGTCGATAGGCGTCGTCGGCGATGGCGAAAACATGCTCACCACCGGCTCCTACAACTTCTCAGGCTGCGCGGGTACTGCCGACTCGAAGGTGTATATCGCTTCTGCGGAAGCGGTCGCGCGCGCGGCCCTCAGTGGCCTCATCTACGAGGGTTCACTCGGGGAAGGGCGATAACATGAATAGTCAATTCAGCGGAAAGATATGGAAGCTCCCCGACGACGTGGACACCGACACCATTATTCCGGGACGCTACGGCGTACTGCCGACGGCGAAAGATATGAGTGTTCATTGTCTGGAACCTCTGCGCCCGGAACTCGCTTCCCAGGCTAAGCCGGGTGACATCCTGGTGGCCGGAAAGAACTTCGGCTGCGGGTCGTCGCGCGAACAGGCGCCTGCGTGCATAGCCGCGCTCGGCATCACCTGCATCATCGCCAAGTCCTTCGCGCGGATTTTTTTCCGCAACGCAATCAACAACGGCATGTTCCTCATCGAGACGAAAGACCTCTACGAGTCCGTGTCCGAGGGCGACACGGTGACCGTCGTCGTGAACAAGAAAATCATCGCCAACGGAAAAGAGTTCCCGATCCAAGCTTTGCCGGAAAATCTCCTCAGGATCATCGAGGACGGCGGTCTGGTCGGCCGATACCGCAAGCTGAACGAAGCAGGGGAGAAATAAGATGGGCCACACCCTTGCGGAAAAGCTGCTGATGAAGAATACCGGTCTGAAAAACGTCGTGCCCGGCGACATCGTCATTACGAAACCCGACATGTCGATGATTCACGATATCTATACGCCCTTCGTTATCCAGAAACTCGAGGAGATGAAGTTCGCCAGGCTCGCGCATCCGGAGAAGGCCTGCGTCATCCTGGACCATCTGATGCCGACAAACCAGGCTAAGAATGATCCGCGGCATTACCGCGCCGGCATCGAATTGTCCGAGCGCTTCGGGATTAAAAAGCTTCACATCGGCGAAGGCATCAGCCATACGCTCATGCACGAACTCAAATACGCCAAGCCGGGAACCGTCGTCACGGCCACCGACAGCCATACGACTACGTACGGCGGCGCGGGCTGTTTCAGCACGGGGATCGGCTATACCGAAATGGCCGCGGTGCTCGGGTCCGGGGAACTGTGGCTGCGCGTTCCCGAAGCGATCAAAATCGTCGTGGACGGCAAACTGCCTAAGGGCGTGTACGCGAAGGATATTATTCTCAAGGTGCTCGGGGATATCAAATCCGACGGCGGCCAGTATAAATCGATGGAGTTCACCGGCAGCGCGATACAAGCGCTCAGCATGAACGCGCGCTTCACGATCGCCAACATGGCGCTCGAAGCGGGCGCGAAAACCGGCCTGTTCGAGGCCGATGAAAAGACTGCCGCTTATTACGGCATGGATTTCAGCGATATCGATTGGATAAAAATCGACAAGGACGCCCAGTACGGACAAGTGCTCCGCTACAAGGCCGAGGACATCGAGCCGCAGCTTTCCTGTCCGCAGGGCGTGGACAACGTGCACCCCCTGTCCGAAGTGAAGGGACGCAAGCTCGACGAAGTCTACATCGGTTCATGCACCAACGGCAGCATCGAGGACATGGCAGTAGCCGCATCGATCCTGAAAGGAAAAACGGTCGCCAAGTTCATGAAGCTTGTCGTGATTCCGGCGACGATCGGCGTCTATAAGGAAGCGGCAAGGCTCGGCTACATCAAGACGTTTATTGAAGCAGGGGGCCTGGTGTCGCATCCCTGCTGCGGCCTGTGCTGCGGACAGCCCTACGGTCTCATGAGCGACGACGAAGCGGTACTCGGTACTAACAACCGCAACTTCATCGGACGTATGGGAACCAAGAAATCCTTCATCTACTTGTCCTCCCCGGCGGTCGCCGCCGCGAGCGCGTTGGCGGGCGAGATCGCCGATCCCACTCAATACCTATAGCCCTATTCGCGGGATCGGTTCCCGTTCACGGAGGTACTCATATATGTTCGGACTCGGAAAAAATAAAGAGCGGGCGGAAGGAACGCGATCCTCCGTCTTTGAATGCGACAAACGTTTGCGCTTGGCAAGCTGCGATCTGCGCGACGGTCAACAGTCGCTGCTGGCGACCCGGCTCAAGACCGAGGACATGATCCCGATTCTCGGGAAGCTGGACGACGTCGGTTTCATCTGCGCGGAAGTATGGGGCGGCGCGACCTTCGACGTATGCCTGCGTTATCTCAATGAGGATCCGTGGGACCGTCTGCGCACGATCAAATCGCACATGCACAAGACTCCGCTACGCATGCTGCTGCGCGGGCAAAACCTACTGGGTTTCAAGCAGTATCCGGACGATATCGTGGAACGTTTCATCGCCAAGAGCGCCGAGGCGGGAATGGATATCTTCCTGATCTTCGACATCCTCGGCGACATGCGCAACTGCGAGACCGCGATCAAGGCGGTGAAGAAGGCGCGCAAGACGGCCGAAGGCGAGATCTCCTACGCGATCGGTCCCGTCTACGACATGGCGCTGTACGCGAAGCAATCCCAACAGCTTGAGAAGATGGGCTGCGAGGCGATCCACGTTGAGGACGGTTCCGGAATCCTGACGCCCGAGCGCGCGTACGAACTGACCAAAACGTTAAAGCGCGCCGTCGACGTGCCGGTTCATCTGCACTGTCACTCGACCGGCGGCCTGGCGGACCTGGCGTACTGGGAGGCGATCAAAGCCGGGGTAGACGTGGTGGACACCAACCTGTCGGCCCTTGCGCTCGGCACCGCGCAGCCGCCGACGGAGAGCTTCGTCGTCGCGCTCAGGGAGACGTCCCGAGACACCGGGCTGGATCTCGGACTTTTGGAAGAGATCAACGCATACCTGCTGACCCTGAGGAAGAAATACAAGGAATTCGAAAGCAGCTTCACCGGCGTGGACATCGGCGTGTTCCACCACCAGGTACCCGGCGGCATGCTTTCCAACCTGGAATCCCAGCTGAAGGGAATGGGCGCGGCGGAGCGCATGGGCGAAGTGCTCCGGGAAGTCTACGCGGTACGCAAGGATTTCGGGTATCCGCCGCTGGGAACCCCGATGGCCCAGATCGTCGGCGTACAGGCGACGATGAATGTGCTCGGAGGGGAACGCTACAAGATGGTTCCGACGGAAAGCAAAAATTACGTGAAGGGCATGTACGGCACGCCGCCCGGCGACATCGATCCCGACGTTGCGAAGAAGGTTCTCGGAGACGAGTCGCGCCTCACCTGCCGCCCCGCCGACACGCTCGAACCAGCCTATGAACGCTGCAAGACCGAGATCGGCGACTTGGCCCGGACCGAAGAGGATGTCCTCAGTTACGCGATGTTCCCGCAAGTGGCGAAAGATTTTTTAACCAAGAAATACGCGCAATAGATTTTGGAGGCTCAGCATTATGATCAAGCAAGAGAACGCGCAGACGATAGCTCAAGCAAAAAAAATCCTTGAGGAACTCAAAGTGAAGCGCGGTGGCGCCGTGCTCAAATTTCACCGGCAGATGGCAAACGATCCCATTCTGCTCAACGCGTTCAGCCAGATGTACGACGCGTGCAACCGCGATATGAAGCATATACCTCGCAAATACCGGGAGATGATCATCTTCGCCGTCGGCTGCGCGGTGAACGCTCCCACGACGATCAACGTCCACGCGAAGCTGGCGATGGAGAACGGCGCAACCGCCGACGAAATGGGCGAAGTCCTGCGGATGGTGTTTTTCCTCACCGGCGTCACCGGTATGACTCCGGGGCTGGATGTCCTGGAACAGATAGAGGACTAACTTCGTGGGACTCCTGGAAGAATCGATCCGTCGCGGAAAAAAGGCGTTCGTTCTTTTAGGGGAGTCGGGTTCCGGCAAGTCGGAGATCGCGGTCAATTGGGCGCTCGCGCTTGCCGCGAAGGGTAACCGGGTTCGCTTTTTCGATATGGATCAGACCAAACCGATTTTTCGTTCGCGGGAACGGGCGGCGTTCATGGAACGGCACGGGATCGTCGTGGAAATGCCCCACCAGGTTTTGGACGCGCCGACGGTTCCAGACGCCGTGTACGACAAGGTTCGGGACAGCGAATTCGTGTCGGTGCTTGATGTCGGCGGAAACGTGAACGGAGCCCGGGTGATCGCGCAGTTCCGCGGGGCTTGGGAAGACAAGGTCGTTCCCTGCGCGGTCGTGAATTGGTTTCGGGTTTTCCACGATACGGATACGGCCTTGGTTCAAGCGATGGAGGCCATTGCCTCGGCGGCGTCCTTCCGCGAATTCGAGGTGATAAGCAATCCAAATTTCGGAGAGGCGACGACGCTCGCGGAAACCATTGAAGGCCATGAAAAGACTGTTGGCACGCTGCGGGGGACCGGCCATTCGGCGGATCTCCTGGTGACGCGGAATGAATATGTTCAGGAAGTCCGAAAAGCTTTTCCCGACATCGAGGTGATGGGAATCAAGCGCTGCATCCGGGCTCCCTGGGAAGAGAACGGCGAGGAGGTATGAGGTGGCGAAAATTGAGGTTGATTCCGAGCTCTGCAAGGGCTGCAGGCTATGCATAGGAACCTGTCCGCAAAAGATCATCAGGATCGGCGAGAAGTCCAATTCAAAGGGCTACAAATACCTTGAACAGTTCGACGCGTCCAAGTGCACCGCGTGCAAGCTGTGCGCGCTGATGTGTCCCGAAGCCGCTATTTCAGTGTTCAAGTAAGCGACCGGAGGCAATACGTGGAAAAGAAATTCATGAAAGGGAACGAGGCGATAGCCGAGGCCGCGGTGCGCGCCGGCTGCCGTTTCTTCGCCGGATATCCCATCACTCCCCAGAGCGAGATACCCGAGTATCTGGCTCGCCGCCTTCCCGAGGTCGGCGGCGTGTTCGTGCAGGCCGAGAGCGAGATCGCGGCGATCAACATGGTCATCGGCGCCGCGGCTTCCGGCGCGCGGGTGCTGACCTCGTCGTCGAATCCAGGCATATCGCTGAAAGCGGAGGGCATTTCGACCTTGGCCGGTTCGGCGCTGCCCGCGGTCATCATCGACGTGGCGCGAACCGGCGCGGGCACCGGCCAGATTTATCCCGGTCAGAGCCAATATAACGTGGCGACAAAGGCGGCCGGCCACGGCGGCTTCAAAGTCATAGCGCTGGCCCCCGCGACCGTTCAGGAGGCGGTGGACCTGACCTACCAGGCTTTCGACTTCGCCGACCGGGACCGCAATCCGGTCATAGTTCTGGCTGACGGCGTTATCGGCGGCATGATGGAAGCGGTCGTTCTTCCCGAACCGAAAACGTCTTTTCCCGACAAAAGCGCTTGGCGGATCGACGGCTGCGAGGGTCGGGAATTCCGCATCAACAGATCCCTGGACAACGATACATCCCGCCTGGAACAGTTCCAGAAGGACCGCGCGGCGATGTACGAGTCCTGGCAGAAATACGACACCCGCGTGGAGATGCTCGATACCGAGGACGCGGACATAGTCATCACGGCCTACGGAACCTCGGCGCGTGTTTCTAAAACGGCCATCAAAGAACTCCGTAAGGAAGGCATCAAAGTCGGCCTGGTGCGCCCGATCATCGTGTCGCCCTTTCCCTTCCAGGCTTTCGACCGGCTGGATTACAGCCGTGTGAAGCACGTCCTTTCGGTGGAAATGAACATCCCCGGCCTCATGGTGGAAGACGTCAGAAGCGCCGTCGCGCGTCGGGCTGAGGTGAGTTGGTTCGGCCGCGGGGCAGGCTTCGTGGTATCGCCCGACGAGGTTGTCGAAGCGGTGATGAAGTTGGTGAAGAATGGAGGAAAGGACCGTGGATAGGGTATACGAGAAACCGGCGTCCCTGCAGAAAAAAGGCAACGGTTTCTGTCCCGGCTGCATGCACGGGACAGTGACCAAACTCGTCGCCGAGGCCATCGACAAATTCGATATCAGGGGTAAGACCGTCTGCGTCCTGCCGATCGGTTGCGGCACGCTCAGTATGGAATATTTCAACTTCGACATGATCGTGGCAGCCCACGGACGGGCGCCCGCGGTAGCGACCGGCTATAAACGGAGCCTGCCTGAAAACATCGTCTTCACCTATCAGGGCGACGGCGACTTGGCCGCTATCGGCCTTTCGGAAATCATGCACGCCGCCAACCGCGGCGAGAACATCACGACGATCTTCATCAACAACCAGATCTACGGCATGACCGGCGGCCAAATGGCGCCGACTACGCTTGTGGGCCAGAACGCCACTACCTGTCCGAACGGCCGCGATGCCGCGCTCACTGGTTACCCGATGAAGATGGCCGAGATTCTCGCGACGCTGGAAGCGCCCGCGTACATCGCGCGTTTCGCGCTCAACACGCCTGCCAATATCATCAAGGCGCGCGGGGGTATCGAGAAAGCGTTCAAAAACCAGATCGAGCGGAAGGGATTTTCCTTCGTGGAGCTATTAACCAACTGTCCGACGAACTGGGGCGTCACGCCCGAGGAAAGCCTGGTGTGGATGAAAGAGAAGAGCATTCCGTTCTATCCGCTGGGTGTGGTGCGGGACCGGGACGCGGAGGTCAAAGATGGAAAATAGCGTACTAATCGCCGGCTTCGGCGGCCAGGGCATCATCCTCATCGGTCAGCTCCTGGGCTACTCGGCTACTTCGGTCGGTAAAAACGCGACCTTCTACCCGGCATACGGCGCCGAGCAGCGCGGAGGAACCGCCAACTGCACCGTCGTCATCTCCGACGAGGAGATAGGTTCCCCGGTCGTTACGAAATTGGACACGCTCTGCGCCATGAACGCGCCGTCGTTGGACAAGTTCGAATCCTGGGTTAAGGCGGGCGGAACCGTCGTCGTCAATAGTTCCCTCATCGAACGGAAAGTGAAGCGTACTGACGTAAAAGTCCTGTACGTTCCGGTCAACGACATCGCCCTGAAGATCGGCTCGGATAAGATCGCGAACATGGTGATGCTAGGCAGCTACCTCCAGGCAAGTTCGGCGCTGCCTTTGGATATCGTTCTTGAGACGATGAGAGAAAAGATGGCCAAGAAAGCCAAGTTTATTCCTCTCAACGAAGCGGCCATCAAGGCCGGACTTGAATACAAGGACGCCGCGAAATGAAGAACTTCAAAGAACTTGTAACTCGGCTTCAAGGCGCTAAAACGGTGAAGAGGGTCGCGGTCGTCGCGGCTGACGACGCGCATACGCTTGAGGCTCTGCTTATGGCTCGCAAGGACGGCGTCGTGGAACCGGTGCTCGTAGGCGACGCCACCAAAATCACCGAATGCCTTGTTTCCTTGGGCGCCGCCGACGCGAAGCTTAAAATCGTAGATGCTGCCGATCACGAGGACGCGGCCCGCAAGGCGGTAGCCCTAATTCATGCAGGAGAGGCCGACTTTCTTATGAAGGGTCGGCTGGAAACGGCCACTCTCATGAAGGTGATCGTGAACCGGGAAAGCGGTATGCGTACCGACCGGATCATGTCGCACGTCGCGTTCCTGGAGATTCCCAGCTACCACAAGATTCTGGCGGTCACCGACGTCGCCATGCTCACGTATCCGGACCTTTCGCAAAAGAAACAAGCGATAGAAAACGCCGTCGGCGCGCTTCGGAAAATGGGCATCGATCAGCCGAAAGTCGCCGTCATGTCCGCCGCCGAGGAAGTCAATCCCAAGCTGCCCGAAAGCGCCGATGCCCTGGAGCTCAAGATGATGAACCAGAAAGGCGAGCTTACCGGCTGCGTCGTGGAAGGCCCCATCTCCTACGACCTAGCTATGAGCAAGGAAGCCGCTGAGGTGAAGCGCTACTCCAG
>JBAYHM010000005.1:0-40815 GCA_041666155.1 Treponemataceae bacterium | reverse complement strand
TTCTGCATTCCCAGCGTGGCGATAAACGGCGGGATCTTACCCTTCGCGACGATGAGCCCGTTGAGAGCGCCCACCGTAACCGTTAGAAGAACGGATATCCCGGCCGCGGCGTACATATTGATCCCCATCTGCGCCATGAAGATCCATATAACGGTCACGAAGCTGACTTGCGCACCGAGCGATAAATCCGTGCCTTGCGTGAGAATGATAAGAGTCTGCCCGAAGGCGAGTATCATCAAAGGAGAGGACTGCAAGAGAACATTTGCCATATTCGATAGACTGAAATATTCCGGCGTGATAAGGCTGAAGACGCTGATCAATATTACGAGCATCCAGATTACCGGCGGCAAACCTCTTATCCATCTGAGTATATTTCCGGACTTAATTGATTTCAAAAGATACCCCACTCTCCGCAATGCCGAGCATCTTCGCGGCAACTTTTTCCTGACTGAACAACGGACTATTCCTTTCCACATGCCCGGTAATCTTTCCTTCATGCATAATATAGATCCGGTCGCTCATACCCAAAATCTCAGGCAATTCGGATGAGATCATCAATATCGCTTTCCCTTCGCAAGCCAACTGATCCATAATCGCGTAAATTTCCAATTTCGCGCCGACATCAATTCCGCGTGTTGGTTCGTCGAAAATGAGTATTTCAGGTTCCATGCTCAGCCACTTAGCCAATACAACCTTTTGCTGATTTCCACCGCTGAGATATCGACACGCTCGATGGACGGATGGAGTGGCTATACGCAGAACTTTTTTATATTTTTCTACGATTTCCATCATCTTCTTATTATCAACAAACACGCGGGGAAGATGTTTTTTCAGACTCACCGCCATGGTATTCCAAGCGACCGAGTCCTTCAGCGCGAGTCCGGTTCGTTTTCTGTCCTCGGGGACAAGGCCGATCCCGTATTTGACAATTGAAGCAGGATCGTGGGCGAATACTTCCTTGCCGTTAATGAACAGCTTCCCGCCGGCGACCAAATCAATTCCGAAAAGCAGTTTCGCGAATTCCGTACGTCCGGCTCCGACCAATCCGGCGAGTCCGACTATTTCACCTTTTTTCAATTCAACGCTAACGCTCTTAACCCGTCCGGCTTTATCGGAAAGGTTCTCCGCTTTCAAGACTATTTCTCCAATCGGATTCTTCGTGCGTTTATACACCTGCGAGATATCGCGACCAACCATCAAGTTGACCAAATCTTCTACGGTTTTTTCTTTTATTCCGTAGGTGCCGACATAATTCCCATCACGGAGGATAGTGATTCTGTCCCCGATACGAGAGAATTCCTGCATCCTATGAGAGACGTAGATAATTCCGATCCCTGATTCTTTAAGTTTGTGTATTTGCTGAAAAAGAGAATCAACTTCACGTTCGGAAAGAGCCGCCGTCGGTTCATCGAATACGATGATGCGCGGTTTAAATGAAAGAGCTTTGGCTATTTCAACCATTTGCTGTTCCGCGACGCTCAATTTCTTTACGATTGTTTTAACATCGATATAGCCGCAATTTAATTTTGACAACAATTCACGGGATTCGGTTTGCATCCGTTTATGATTGAGCAATCCCATTTTATCGCGATATTCGCGATTAAGAAAAATATTCTGAGCGACATTCAAATACGGGACTAGGGTAAATTCCTGGTACACAGCAGCGATCCCTTCTTTCAGAGCATCCTTGGCGGAATGGAATCTAACTTTTTCACCATGCAGCCGTATCTCGCCCTCTTCGGGATTGTGCGCGCCGAGGAGACACTTGGCGAGCGTGCTTTTGCCGGCGCCGTTCTCGCCTACCAGAATATGAACTTCTCCGGCCCGCAAATCAAAATCGACGTTATTAAGGGCCTTCACACCGGGAAAAACCTTAGTGATATTGTGAGCGGTTAGTATCGGTTTTTCCATTTCCTCTCCTCGTGTCGATTGAACTTTCTTTGTCGGGCAACGCCGGGAAGTATCGGGTTTTCACCCGCGCTTCCCGGCGCAATTTCATTTTTTAGTTATTTCCACCACGCGATACTGGAAATGTAAGTATCAACATTCTCGCCGGTGATAAGCGGCTTATCCGATTCGGAAGGGAACGGAACGAAGTACTGCGGCGGCTTTGTGCCGTCATTCAAAGATTGAACGATGTATGCGGCGGCAAGATAGGCCGATCCGAACGGATCGGTATTATAGGAAACGTACATTTCACCGTTTTTGATGGCGGCCGCGCCGTCCTGGTTTCCGTCGAATCCGCCGATGACTACGTTCTTCATCCCGGCGGCTTTAAGAGCCTGGATCGCGCCCAGAGCGGATTCGTCATTCATGCCGATGATCGCGGCAACAGACTTGAACTTCTGGATAAGGTTTTCGGTAACCTGCATGCCTTCCGTTCGCTTGAAATTGGCAGTCTGAGAAGCCACGATTTTAATTCCTGGATACTTGCCGAGAACCTCATTGATACCGGCAAGGCGCTCTCTGGCGTTCTGGGCTCCGGGAGGGCCTTCAAGAATGACGACATCGCCTTTTCCGCCTATTTTGTCCGCGACAGCCTTCGCGACGAGTCTTCCGGTTTCCGTATAATCGACGCCGGTTCGCAGGAAGGTATCAACGGCTGCCGGGGTACCGATAGTCGCGACGGGGATATTCGCCGTCATCGCTTTCCTGACACCGGGCATAATTCCGTTCGTATCCACCGGGACAAGAACAAAACCCTTCGCGCCCTTCTGAATCATGTCTTCCATGATCTTCACTTGCTCTTCAACGCTGTCGTTTATAGCGGGTGCCATAACCACTGCCTTGAATCCCATATCCGCGCCGGCTTTGGTGACGCCGGCAAGAAGTTTCACCATGTAGGGGTTGGTGGAGTTCTTGACGATGCACGCGATCGTGTAGGGAGTCTTCGCCTTGACCTGCGAGGAGATGCTCGCGCCGATGCCGTTTACCGGCAGTTTGCTTTTAGAGACTTCCGCGGGCGCCTGTTGCGCGGCAGCCGCGGGAGCCGGAGCCGCCGCTTTTGGAGCCGGCGCTTTCTCACAGCCCACGATCATCAAGGTCGCGCAAACTGCCGAAATGATTATCATTCCTCTTTTCATTGCCTTGTTCCTCCTAAGTTTCTCTCTATTTGAAGACCCACACAGGTCTCATTCACTCAGAAATCGGCCACTATAATTTGGATATTTGCATTTGTGTATATTGGAATAATTGGATCCAATCTTGGATCATTTAAACATCGCCTTTTTGATTTGTCAACAAAATTATGCGGAATACGAGTATTCTGTACTCCGATATTGCCGACTTTCAGCTTTTTTCGATATAGTAGCGCGCAGACTCGAAGACGATCCGCGAAAAGGTTTTCATGGACACATATTACGACCCTGATCGACCCAAAACCTACTCCTATAAAGGCGAGAACCGTTCCATCGCCGATAAATATGTCCTGAAGCATTGGTGGCCGATCGCGCTGAAAGCTATTCCCGCGAAAGCTCCGGCAAACCTGGTCAGCATGGTCGGCAATCTGGGGTCTTATCTTGCGTTCTTCATAGCTTCCGGACTCCTCCTCGGACCGGTTTCAGTCATCGGCCGGGAAAAGCCCTGGATCTTCGGCGTAATCGCCTTCGGCCTGTTTTTCTACCAGACACTCGACGCGCTTGACGGCATTCAGGCGCGCAGGACCGGCGCTTCGGGTCCTTTGGGTGAGTTCGTTGATCATTGGTTCGACTCTTTCAACGTCTTTTTAGTGCCGCTCGGGATCGTGATTGCCTTCCCCGTCATTCCTTGGCAAGTGATGGTTCCCTGCCAGCTCATCTACACCACGACGAACTGGATTTTGATCCGGGCTTTGAACAATACCCAAGTCTTGGTTTTTGATAAGTTTTCAACAGAAGAAGGCCAGATTGCCGCGCAGCTCTTCTATTTGAGCGTATGGATACTCGGCTACGATTTCTGGGCAAAGCCGCTCGTTTTCGGCGTTCCACCCATCTGGATCGGTTATGCGCTCCTTCCCCTCGGGATGCTGTTCACCGCCGTGAGAAGTTATAAGGATTCACGCGGCTTTGGACTCCTTTCAATCGCGATCGCGTCACTGCTGCCGCTCTCCGCATGGGTTTTTCTGGCGGTTCCCCGCGTCGGAGAGACGGCCATCATCATGGGCGGACTTACGCTGGGGTTCTCAGGGTCCCGCTATGTCGGCCAGCTCATTCAGGATCGGCTCATAGGACGCGTGTACAATCCCTACCTCCCGGACATTGCCGGCGGCGGAATCGCGCTTTGCGCGATCGCTCTGATTCCCGGTTTACCCGATTGGTCGATCATCGTATCGGGATCCTTTATGTTTATCTGGACCATCGTCGCTTTGGCCTCTCAGTTCAATGTAACCCTGTCACGGATCCGAAAAATCCTCGGAAGAGGTCTTTTCTGGCCTTTGACAGGCTCAAAACTTGACAGCGAAGCAGGGCGACGATAGTGTTTCATATCTTTCCTCAATTGAGCGGAGCAGCGTGAAAGCGGACCATCAAAAGTTACGACTATTTTTCGCGACCGATATACACGGTTCGGAAATCTGCTGGAAAAAATTTCTAGCGGCAGCCAAGTATTACGACGCCGGGGTATTGGTTCTGGGCGGCGATATGACGGGCAAGGCCCTCGTCCCCATAATAAAGCAGACGAACGGAAACTGGAAAACGGTACTTCTCCAGGAGTCCCACGATTTGGAGACCGAGGCGGAAGTAAAAGCGATGGAAACGTCCATCGCCAGCCGCGGCTATTATCCGATACGGACAGACGTGGAGGAAATGAAGTCCTTCGCGGAAAAGCCTGAAACTATCGATATGCTGTTCCGTAAGACAGTGCTTGAGACCGCCGCGCGCTGGATGGAACTGGCCGACACGCGGCTTGCGGGAACGGGTGTGGATTGTTGGGTCTGCCCGGGCAACGACGATGCCTTCGAACTTGACGCGGTGATAGCCCAAGCCAAACTGGTGAAAGACGCCGAAGGCAAGGTAGTGGAACTGGGAGCGGGTTTTTCGCTTGCCTCTACGGGCTGGTCCAACCCCACTCCCTGGCATACGCACCGGGAAGCCAAAGAAGAAGACCTGTACGCCCGGATAGCGGCTCTTATACCCGCGGAAATCGATTGTTCCCGCTGGATCTTCAGTCTTCATGCCCCGCCCCACGCTTCGGGACTGGACGACGCGCCCGAAATGGATGAGAATCTTAACATTCTTAACGCGGGACAAACCGTTGTCCCGGTAGGAAGCACCGCCGTGCGTCGGATTATTGAGGAGAGAAAACCTCTTATATCCCTGCACGGACATATTCATGAAGCCAAGGGCGTAGCCCGGATAGGCAAGACGCTCTGCGTCAACCCGGGAAGCCTGTATGAACAGGGAGTACTGCAAGGTGTTCTGATCGAAGTGGATGCGCGAAAGGGAATACGCTCGTACGTCCTAACGACGGGCTAAGTTACGCAAAGGAGTGGATATGGCGGATAATCAGGATCTTTTCCTTCGCAAAGCCACGGGCTTGATTCGCTCGTGGTCGGTGATGGACGCTTTCATCTACGCGTTCTTCTCAATCAACCTGGTAACGCTCGGGCTGTATATGATCAGCCAGGCTTATGCGTTCCAAGGCGGTCTGATCCCGGCTCTCGTCATCAGCGCGGTGCTCATCCTTTCCGAAATCGTCGTGTACGCGGGACTCATCGCGGTCATGCCGCGCGCGGGCGGAGATTATGTCTGGCAGAGCCGCATTCTCGGCGGCGGCATCGGGTTCGTCCTGGCGATCACCGGCTGGTGCTTTATCCTTTGGCTCTGGACCCCACTTTACGCCGATATGCTCAGGCATATCGTCATTGTCCCCCTGGCCGCGGTTCTCGGCTTCACCGAAGCGGCGGTTTCCTTAGCTTCAAGCCCGCACGCCTGGTTCGCCGTTTGCGTGCTGACCTGCCTCTTCGTTTTCGTGGTTATCGCCTTGGGTATGAAGGCCTACGCAAGAATCCAGAAAGTATGCTTCTGGGTCGGCAACGCGGGCCTCTTGGTAGTCATCGTCCTTCTCCTTTCAGGTGATAAAGCCGGTTTCAAGGCAGGCTTCGATGTCGGAGCCTTGGACTTGTTCGGTCTAAAAAACGCGTACGCGGGCATAGAGGCGGCGGGAAAAGCCGCGGGAGCCGCGACTCCGCTATGGGGCGGCAGCATCGCTCAGATATTCCTCCTCATGCCGTATCTGGCTTTCTTTAATCTCTGGCCGAATTGGGGCGCTACCCTCTACGGCGAAGTTAAAGGGTCTCAGGACTTCAAGAAGAACTTCCTCGGCATGGCCGCGGCTCTGGCCGGAACCACGACGCTTGCCGTCATACTCCTGCTCGCGATCGAAAAAGGCATCGGCTGGGACTTCTATATGAACGCGAACAGCGCTTACTGGAGTTCTCGCTGGGGTTTGGCCCAAGGTCCTTCGGCCATGCCCGTTTGGCCCTACCCAGCCCTCTTTGCCCTGATGTCCGTGCCGAACGTCGTTTTCCGCGTCGTCGTTCTCTTGGCGTTGGCTATGTGGTTCTTCGGCTGGGCCGGTACGATCTTCCTTTCCAGCACTCGCATCCTCTTCTCCGCGTCCTTCGACAGACTTCTGCCTGAAGCTATCGCCAAGATCGATCCGAAGACGAGGACGCCCCTCAACGCCCTTCTCTTCATGATTATTCCCGGACTGATCGTTTCAGGACTCTTCGTGTACAACGTCTGGAACTTCAGCTCGCTCACTCTGGTCGCCACGGTCGTAATCGCCATTACCTTCTTCGGAACGGGTATCGCGGCGACTATCCTACCTTTCGTGAAAAAGGATTTGTACGCGGCTTCCCCGCTCGTGAAATTCAAGATCGGGAAACTGCCCCTCATCACCTTGTTCGGCGCGATCTTCACCTGTTTCCTCGGTTTCCTTCTCTATGAATGGATAATCGATCCCAACGGTCTGTACGGCATCAGTTACAAGAACATTTCGTCTATGGTCTTCATGGCCGCCCTGTATCTCCTGGCGATTGGACTGTATATCGGTATGCGCGCTTACCGCAAAAACAAAGGAATCGACGTGGATAAGATCTACGGCGAAATTCCCGTGGAGTGAGTGTGGGCGACGGCAACGACTACCTCTTGGCTGAGGCCGCGGCGCTCGTGAAGGCCGCCGCGGCATCTCGGATAGACATGCGTCTTCTCGGCGGCTTGGCCGTTCGCGGCCGCAGCCGGACGAGCCGGCTTGAGCCCTGGGCGCGCGAGTGCTCGGACTGCGACTTTTTCGCGCGCTCCAAGTCGGCCGCCGTCGAGGTCCTCTTTTCGACTCGGGGATGGGAAGCCGACAAGGAATTCAATCTCTACAACGGAGATTCGCGGCTTTCGTTCAGATCCCCGCGTAACGGGAAAAAAGCGGACGTTTTCTTGAATTCCTTTCGCATGTGCCATGAGATCCCGTTAACGCGACGAATCGCGGTCGACGAATTGACGCTCCCGCTCTCGGAACTTCTTCTTACCAAGCTGCAAGTCGTGGAAACGAACGATAAGGATTTTAGGGACATAGCCTGTATACTCATTGATTATGAACTCAGAGAAAACGACGGCGGCACAATCAACAAGAAGGCCTTCGCGGCGGCGTGCGCCGCCGATTGGGGCCTTTGGCGGACAATATCCGGGAGCCTGGAACGTTTCCGCGCTTGGATACCTTCGTCGGGAGCCTCTCAAGAGGAAACCATGCTTGCGCTGACACGGTCCGCGGCGCTGACGGAGGCGCTCCAAAACGCGCCCAAGAGCCTCGCGTGGAAAGCCAGAGCATTGATCGGCGAACGCGCTTCCTGGTACGAATTACCCGAGGAGTCAGAACTTTGAGTGAAGGAAGCATGAGCGGCCACAAGAATAAAAATGGTTTGCTCCGGATCGGGACTGCAAAAAATCACCGGCACAAGGCTCCCGGGAAAAAGCCGGAAATCGATATTATCGAAGGTCTCAAGCGCTTCATCGACGACCGGATCATTGAGGCCGCGATTCCGCCCAATCTTAGAAAACGCGGCGTCGCGCTCAAGTCCAGCGTACGGCTGGGAGGACTCACCAACCGAAACTACAAACTCCAAGTAGGCGGAGAATCCATAGTTCTCAGGTTGCCGGGAAGAGGCACGGGAAGGTTCATCGACCGATCGACCGAGAGAGCCAACCAAGACGCGGCGGCACGCGGAGGATTCACAGCCCATTCGATATATTTCGACGGCAGGACCGGAGTAAAGATTACACCCTTTCTCCACGAAGCCCGTGCCTTTGACTGCGAATCCGCGCAAAAAGAAGATAGCGTCGAAGCGATCGCCTCCTTGCTTTCCCGTTTCCATCATTCGGGGATCCGATTCGTCAATGATTTCGATGTTTTCAAGCTTACCCGGATCTATGAGCGAGTCGCGAGAGGACGTTTCGGTAAATTTTACGAAGGCTTCGATGCCGCAAAAAAAAGGATAGCCGCGTTCGAACACCCTTTGTCGGTGCTCGGCTCGGAACGCGTCGCTTGCCACAACGATCTGGTCCCCGAAAACATCCTGCGAACCCCTTCGGGCTTAACCTTGATCGACTGGGAATATTCCGGCATGAATGATCCAGCCTGGGATCTTGCGTCCGTCATACTCGAATCAGGCCTTGACGCCGAGGCGGAACATCGGTTCCTGGCCTGCTATACCGGATCTTCCGTTTCCGAGCGTCTGCGCCTCAGAGTGGATGCCTACAAGCTGATGCAGGATTTCCTCTGGTCTCTCTGGTCCATCCTCCAAGAAACGGCCAGCCGCAACCCGGCGAAAGCGAGAGGCATCCGCGAATACGGAGCGAACAGGTTCTTACGCGCCTTAGAGATGCTTCCCCATGTTGAAGCCCGCTTCGACATTTCCAAGACAGAAGAATAGTCATGAACGCCATCATTCTGGCCGCGGGCATGGGGACCAGACTTAGACCGCTGACAAACGAACGCCCAAAATCATTAGTAGAGATAGCCGGAGAGAGCTTTTTCTCCCGCCAGATCAAACAATTACGCGAAGCGGGAATCACGGACATCACGGTGGTGACCGGGTACAAAGCGGAAGCCTTTGCGCCCTGGTACGGCCAAGACGGCCTGTCGTTCATACACAACCCGGTATTCGATAGCCGGAATAACCTCTGGTCCATGCTCATCGTACGTGAACGCCTGGGAGACACCGTGGTGCTGGACGGCGACGTCAGACTCGCCGACGGTCTCATTCCCCGCGTCAGCCCCGCAACCAGCCGCTGGTTCGTAGGATACCGCGACGACATGAAAAGTGAATGGGTGGTCCGTGTGGACGGAAACGACCGGGTCACTCGGGTCGATGTCGCGGGCGGCTCCGGTTGGATACTGACGGGACTTTCCTATTGGAGCAAATCGGACGGTCAATTCCTTTCCGGCGCGATTGAAGAAGCTTCAAAAGGACCGGAATCCGACACCATCTTCTGGGACGAAATCCCGCGTAGGTCGCTCGATTTTCTGGACGTCCGCGCCCAGAAAATCGGCGGATCGGACTGGGCGGAAATCGACACGATCGAGGACAAAGAACGTCTTGAAGCGGCACTCGCGCTCAATATATAAGGGTGGTCCGCGAACGAATTTGCCGATGATAAAAGAATGGAAGGACTATCGATTTGGAGCCCCGTCGACATCGACGTAGGTACATGCGTTTCATGGAAAATAGGCAATTTTTCCCTTTGGACCGAACGGTACGAACAGGAATGGCACGTCCTACAGCAATACAGCGATACGGTTACTGATTCCGAGCCGGTCTTCACCGTAAATGCCCGTTCGGATAAGCCCTCTTCGTCAAATTGGAAACACTATCTGCTGCGTGAAGGGAACCGCGCTTTTCCCGTCCCCGCGATGATGGACAGACCGGTGGTTATACGGCCGGATAGAGGCCTTATTTTGCTTCCCGGCGAACATTCTCACTTTTTTTTATCCTTACCGGTATGGTTCCGCCTACTCATCGGAAAAAAATCCGATTGGAAAGCGGCAAAACCGCTTTTTGAATTTCCGATACACCCGATGGCGAACGCGTGGTTCGGAGATCCCGTGTCAGGCGAACTATGTTACTTTACCACCGCGCGCTTATACCCCGATTTTGAATCCATCCCGTTGTCGCCGATCAACGTGGTGTGCCCCCTGTGGATCAGCAACGAATCGGACAAGGAACTCCCCTTTGACCGCATCTGTCTCCATACGGAATTCCTGGGAATTTACCGAGGGCAAAACCGGCTATGGACGAACGCGGTAAACGTCACCTTCAAGGGTACCGAGCAAGACACGCTGATCCAAGCGTCAAAAAAAGCCCCACCTCACGACGGAGCGGCGCAGCTCCTCACCGAGGCGCGTCAAACTATCGATAATCGATATTTTAAACGCACCTTCAATCTAATCAAGTCCTTCACGGGTTTTTAGGAGAGTATCGATGCAGCTCATCCTCGACTGGCTGAAAAAAACATCCCCCGACTTCGTCGGCAAGGGTGTTATCATCGGCACCACGATAGTGGCCGGTTTCATTGTTCTCCGACTCGTCATGGAAGTTGTAAGCCGGACCTTTCTGAAAAAAGCCTCCGAACATAATCGACTGCTCGGCCGAAACATCATTGCGTACATCGGGACGACAATTATCTTTCTGGCCGTTTTAAGAGAGTTGGGAGTCGATCTGACGACTTTGCTGGGCGCGGCGGGAATTGTCGGTATCGCCCTTGGTTTCGCGTCGCAGACCAGCGTATCCAACATCATCAGCGGTCTTTTTCTCCTAGGAGAAAAACCGTTCACCGTCGGCGACGTCATCAAGGTTGGGGATAAGACGGGGATTATTCTTGCCATCGATCTGATGTCCATCAAAATCCGGACCTTCGATAATTTGTTCATCCGACTGCCGAACGAAAAAGTCCTGAACACGGAAGTCGTCAACATCACCCGTTTCCCGATCAGAAGACTGGACATCTCCATTTCGGTTGCCTATAAAGAGAACATCGGCCGGGTCAAAGACATCCTCGCCGAAACGGCTTTAAAAAACCCGTTTGCCTTGAGCGAACCGGAACCCTTGGTAATCATTCAAAATTTCGGCGATTCGGGAATCGAGTTTTTCCTGGGCGTTTGGTTTCTAAAAACCGATTTGATACAGCTCAAAAACTCTTTGATGCAGGGAATCAAAGAACGGTTCGATGCCGAAGGGATTGAAATGCCCTTCCCCCACCGCTCCCTCTACGCCGGTGAGACGACGAAGGCTTTTCCGATCAGGATCGTGTCCGGAGATTCGCCGCCTGATTTCTCGCCTGTTGTCCAAAAGTAGCGCGCGCTTGCGGATCGGGTCGCCAGGACCTATGATTTTACTTAATGCGAAATCACCGGTTAGTATTTCCCTATTCAAGCGCCGCGGCTCTATTTTTTTTGGTCGCGGCATTCTTGAACGTCGGCTGTTCAGCGCAAACTATCCGTTCGGCATCGGTTAAAGCGGGAGAGGCCGACCTTTCTCAAGGGTACGACTTCGACTCCGGAGACTTAGTCCGCCTGGATGGAACTTGGGAGTTTTACCGGAACAGACTTCTGGACCCGGAAGATTTCAAACGGGGCGCGCCGCCCGCCGATGGTACGGTCCAAATCCCAAGCGTATGGGCATCCGCCTTTGGATTCAGCTCTCCGAAAACAGCGCCGACAGGAACGGCCACCCTTAGGCTCAAACTCAGGCTCCCACCCGGAGAACGGTTATGGATGCTTCGGCTTCCTAACGCGAATAGCGCCCTGCGGGTATACGCCGCGGACGCGAAAATCGCGGAAATCGGACAGGTCTCCGCGAATAAAGAAAGCTACCGCCCCTCAAACAAACTTGCCCTTCCTGAGTTCCCGGTCTCCGGAGAAACGCTGGAAATCATACTTCAGATCGCAAACTTTTCTACACCCTACATAGGCACCTGGGACAGCCCGATTTTGGGGACCGCAAATGCTTTAAGCAAGAAACGCTCGGGGGACCTTATCTCAACCTCGTTGATATCAGGCGCGCTCCTTATCATGGGTCTCTATCATTTGGGACTGTTTCTGCTCCGCAAAAAGGACCTCACCTCACTTTTATTCGGCATCATCTGTCTTCTGATGACCGTCCGCAACTTGATCATGGGAGAACGAATACTATTGGATCTCTTTCCCGCGGAAGCCGCCGCCTGGGAATGGGCGTTCAAGATTGAGCACCTGTCCGCGCATCTTACCGTTCCGCTTTTCGCTCTTTTCTTTCGGGAACTCTACCCCCGACAAGTAAAAAAAATCCCTGTTTGGGTTATCCTGGTAGTTGGTTGCGCCTGGGCTGCCCTTGCAATTTTCACGCCGGCCATGATCTACCAGCGGTTCCTCCATTGGTACGAGTTATTCCTTCTGACGGCGGGACTCTACGTACTGGGCACGATAACGATAGCCGCGTTCCGCGGAGAGGAAGGAGCGCTGATCGTGGAGCTAGGGCTGATTGTCCTTCTCTGCACCACGGCTAACGACGTGTTTCTCTCAATCGGGTTGATTTCAAAAACCTTCTATATGGCGTCCTACGGCGTATTCCTGTACATATTCACCCAAAGTTTCCATCTGTCGATGATCTTTTCAAAAGCTTTTCACGATATTGAAGCGCTCTCCGAGGACCTGCGGGATAAAAACAAGGAACTTGAATCGCTCCACACCATTGATCTGGCCATCGCATCCAGCATGGAATTGGACAGGGTACTTTCAGTAATTCTGGAACAGGCCGTTGCGCACCTTGACGCCGACGCGGCGGACATTCTTCTCCTGGAAAACGATTCGGGAACGCTCACCTTTGGAGCTCGGCTCGGTTTCCGAACCGATGCGCTCCTGCATACACGGCTGAAGTCGGGACAGGGCTTCGCCGGACAAGCGTTGTTGAGTGAGGACGCGATCATCGTGTCGGGATTAGACAAGAATGCCGAAGGATTCAGCCGATCTCCCGCCTTCGCGGGTGAAAACTTTGTCTTCTACGCGGGGCGCAGACTCACGGTCAAAGGGAAGACGGTGGGAGTCATCGAACTCTACAGACGGCTCCCCTTTGTCCCCTCGGAAAGCTGGGACTTGTTCTTTAAAACCCTGGCCGGCCAAGCGGCGATCGCCTTGGACAATTCCGCTTTGGTGAGAGGCCTCAAACAAGCGAATATAGAATTGGAAGAAGCCAACGAGGGCACCATTGAAAGCTGGGCGGAGGCGCTTGAACTGAGAGACCAGGAAACGGAAGGACACAGCCGCCGGGTCACCGACGCAACCATCAAGCTGGCCGGCCTTTTCGGCATTGCGGGACTAGAATTGGATCAAGTGAGACAGGGCGCGCTGCTGCATGATATCGGCAAGATGGGTATCCCCGATTCAATACTTTTAAAACCGGGGCCTTTGAACGCCGAAGAATTCTCCATCATGAAACGACACCCGTCGATTGCCCGAGACCTCCTATCACGTTTGAGCTTCTTCCGGAACTCTTTGGATATCCCGTATCACCATCATGAAAAGTGGGACGGTACCGGTTATCCGCAAGGCCTTGCCGGACCCGATATCCCCCTACCGGCCCGACTCTTTGCCGTCGTCGACGTGTGGGACGCGCTCCGTTCCAATCGCCCGTATCGGGAAAGTTGGCCGGAAGAAAAAGTCTTGAACCACATAGAGTCTCAAGCCGGTACCCACTTTGACCCGGCTGCCGTGGAAGCCTTTATAAGGATGCGGCGGGCGGATAGATAAACATACGCGGGTCGGAAGGCTCCGCGCTTAACACCATCACTATACCGAAAAATCCTCAAATCCACCAAAAATGCGTATACTTGAAGGGAAAGAAGGAGTTGTTTTCATGAGGATGCCCGAAGCCAAATTCTCCACCTATTTCTTTTTGGCAATCCTCATTCCTACCCTCGCGTCCCTATTGATTGGAGTTGTCTTCGGAAGCGCTTTGTATCGTAACTTCAGACTGGATAACCAGAAACGACAATTAACCTTGACCGGATCCTATATCGTGGCGATGATCGCGGAAAATCCGCTTGGCTTGAGCGATCCCGCCCTCCCCCGCTTTCTTCGGACTTTTTCGCTAATCGACGACCGCCGGATCACCATCATCCGCTCCGATGGATCAGTATTAGCGGATTCCACCATTGATGACGTCGCGTCAATGGCGAATCACGGAGAACGAGAAGAAGTACGTGTCGCGCTTTCGGGCAGAATAGGCATGAGTTCCCGGCGAAGCAAAACCACCGGAATTGAATACCTGTACGTAGCGCAGCCGTTTCGGCAGAAAGAAGTGATCGTAGCCGTAGTGCGCGTCGCGAAAGAGACTATGCTCATACAGAGCGAACGGCAGATGATAAGCCGAGGGATGACGGGAATCGGCATCGCCTATCTCTTGCTGACGCTGCTGGTCGGCTACACGATTTCCGCGATTTTCGGAAAGTTCGTACGGCGCATGAGCGGCGTCGCCGAACAAATGGCGAACGGACGCTTCGATCTCCGCATGAAAAGCGCGCATATTACCGAATTGAAAGTACTCAGCGAGTCTCTCAACAGGATGGCTGACCGGATCGGCCAAAACATGGAAGAACTTGTCGGGGAAAAAAAGGCCCTTGAATCAGCAAGAGACAGACTGAGCACTACCGTTGACCTCAAAGAGACGTACCTCAAGGAACTACAGCACCGCGTAAAGAATAACCTCAACGTCATCTCATCGATAATGAACCTGGAGCTCGGAAGGCTTGCCGACGGCGACGCGAAACGGGTATTCAAGGAGATGATCACCCGCGTTGAGACTGTCTCACGAATTTATGAAAGCCTCTACAAATCATCCGACCTGGAAACCGTCGACCTGCAACCGTATCTACAAGGACTAGCCGATTCTATACAGTCCGCCTACAACGACGAACAGGACCACATCACCATTGAAACGGATATTGAGTCAGTCCGGGTCGACTCCAAAAAAGCGATGCCGCTCGGGCTCATCCTCAACGAATGTCTTACCAACGCGTTCAAGTACGCGTTTCAGTCTCAGGAGAACGGTTTCGTTCACGTCCGACTGAATGTCCTTGAAAGGGAAATAGTTTTGACCATCTCAGATAACGGCGTCGGCTTCCGCCCTGGTTTCCGAGCCGAATCGAGCACGAGTCTCGGATTGCAGATTGTGCATCTGTTAGCCGAACAATTGGGCGGCCGCATTTCAATAAACGGAACAAAGGGCGTCACCGTGACGCTTTCCATCGATAAATAAAGAACCTCACTTTTCGAGCTTTTTATGGCCGACAGCGTTTTTGTCAAAACGGGGAGCCCACACGAAAAACTCCTGACGGTTGCCGCACAGTTGCATGGGCCGCAGATCCCGAAAACCGATCTGATCGATTCGCCGCATATACAGAGAAATGGAAGAGGCAAAGCTCCAATCGTTCAATTTGATGGTGAGAAAACCGCAGCATAATTTAAGCTCGTCCCCGAAGTTTTCCTTGAGCAGGGAGACTACGTGAGAGAGCTGGTCCAAGGCTTCCAGGGGCGCGATGCTCATATCCATCACCAGCCAATCCGGGTTGATGTTTCTAAGGTCGTTCACGGTTAGGTGTCTGGCCTCCAGCCTGATGGAGGAAAAGCCGGGATGGGAATACACCGTTTCCGCCATGTACTGCGGGTCCACGCCGGTAACCTTGAGGCCGCGTTTGAGCATCGCGCTGGAAGCGCCGCCGGGTGCGCAGCCGATTTCCAACGCGCGCATGTCGCTTTCAATCGTCGGCTTGAAGCGCTGGATAGCCTCCTCGATTTTGAGGTAAGCGCGGGAAGGAGCGTCCGCGGGCAAGGGAATATCGATGAGGTTGCCGGGGAGCGGCGACAGTTTTTCAGAATGTATATGCCGTCCAAGAAACACGTGGAAATCATCAATCCAGATCAAGCTGTAGACCGCGTCCCCGACGTTCGGAACACCCTTAGGTTCAGGGATGGCACAATCCTTGAGAATCGTCCGTATGCGTTCGTTCCGGACAAAGCCGGGCGGTTCTTCACCCGGAATATGCTGGTCACGTTCAAAACATTGCACGACCGCCGCGGCGGGGACCAGGGAGAGCAGGTCCGCGAACGCGATCTTGTCCTTCGCTTGTCCAAGGACCTCGCCCCAGAGTCGGGTGAAAATAGCTTTCTTCAAAACCAGAGGGGGAGAAGCGTCGTCGGCTTCCTTGAACGTCACGAAACCGGGACGGGAGAAAGCAAAACGAAGCTGCGGATATTCGCGTGTAATCTCCGCCTTGACGACCTTTTCGGCGCCGGCCTGACAAGTTGAAAAGTAGAACCTCGGTTTCATTTCGTATCTCCCGCCGGATTATACGAGGGAACCGATGGCGCTGTCATCCGGGGCCCCGCCGGCGAATGACAGCCTTCAGAATCAATCGAGCAAGGTTGAAAAAAGGCGGACCCGTTCGGCGGCAGCATCGGATGTTTCTACAGAAGAACGAGCGAACAAACGCGTCGCCGCGTACCGCGCTTGACCGTGGGTCGTTCCGCGGGGAAACGCTTCGGGTATCAGCATCCCGGCAGACTCGGCCAGGGCAAGCTCTTCGCTCCTGATCGCCAGGGAACCGCAAAAGACATACTCGACGGAATCATTCCGCGTCGGATTCAGTTCCGCCTTAAGTTCAATAAAAAACTCAGCTGCCTTTTCCAATTTCATTTCATTGACGAACAAGAACCTGAACGACGCGTTCCCTTTCGCGTGGATTACCGTTTGAGTCCACTCATACATAAAAGGAATCGCCGAACGGTCCCCCGTTATGATGAAACAGAACGCGTCGAACGCGTTGAGCGTTTCCGCTTGAGGGATGGAATCGGTAAGAAAAAGGAAGGTTCGATCGTCGATAAGTTCCGCGTTGCGGCCTTTTTTCCGGTCCCGGAACAAGACGGCGGCTTCGCCGCGCGTAAGGACCGGATAACTTGACCCGAACGCGGCGTGTCCGTAGCGCAGGAGCGGATCGTCCTTGGAAACTTTTCCGGACGCGGAACGCACCAGTGGGCGATCCTCCGGCGCGATAATCACGGGATGAGTATTCGCGTCCGATGCCGCTTGCGCGACGAGCGTCTCTATGACCGGCTGGTACTGTGAATCCGGCAAGGTTGACAGGACGGCGAAGATGGAGGGAGCACCCATTAAAGCCTCCCGATCGATGAAGCGACCTTCTCCAACGCCGTTACTATCGACGCGTCGAACTTTGTCCGCGACCCGTCGGAAATAATGGCGAGCGCGTTCTGAATATCGCGTTTTTCCCGATACGCGCGTTTGGCGACAAGCGCGGATAACGTTTCCGTGATACCGATGATTTTGGCGAAGAGCGGAATATCATCCTTTTTCAGCCCATTCGGATAGCCTGAGCCGTCGTTCCGCTCATGATGACAAAGAAGGCCGTCCCGGAACTGCGCGGGTAGTTCAATACCTTCGAAATAGGTCGGGCCGAGAGCCACATGGGACTGGATGAACGCGAAATCCTCATCGCTTATTTCCGCTTTCGCGATGGTCTTCTGAAGACGATCACGGTCTATCATCAGGTATCCGCAATCGTGCGCCAGAGCGGTTTTGTACAGGAGGTTGCAATCCTCGGTGGATAAGCCGAGCGCGCTTCCGACCCCGCGGCTCAGTTTAGCGGTGACCAGCGTCTGGTCCTGATTTTTGAACAAGCCCTGAAGCTCTTTGGGAATGAGCATGAGGGAACTCAAGGAAAGCGGATCCGCTTTCGCGGACGACTCGGCATCGGTCCCGCCGGAGCCGCCGGAACCACCGGGGCCGCCCTTAAATTCGATCAAAGCGCGGTGCGCGAGGCGTTCGGATTTTTCCCGGATGAAGTCGTCGTAATCGGTAAGGAAGGGGAAAATAATCGGAAGAATCGCGTCGGAAGAAAGCAGATCTCCCTCGTCCAATTTCCGCTCCACTACCTTGAGGATATCGGCTTTGAGAGCGACATCAAGTTCTCCGACATAATCGCGGACCGTATTCCAACTGAGCGTTCCCGCCCGTACTTCATCGTACATACGGTTAAGGCGTTCAGCCTTCATAAGATCCTTGCGAATATCGAAGTCCTCCCCACGACCCGTGGCATTCTGCGCCCCGCCGATGAACTCCAATAGAGGCGTTCCCCGAGCCGAGACGCTCGGTCCCCCGTAGTTCAGCTGGTAAGCCGTCGGCGTTATTTCACTTTCCGCGCCATACCGGGGCCCTTCGTTTCTTTGTGTTCGCTTTTTTGCCCTGAGCGCAAGAATGACGAAGAACACCACCAAAAGGAGAACCGCGCAGCCGATGGCTACAACCGCAATAAGGAGAACAGTATTTCCCGGACCTTGGGAATCAAGATTCCGCTGCCGTTCATCCATACGCTGGACGATATTTTTGAGATCAGGATCGGTTTGGACTATGACTTGGGGCGCCGTCTTTTCACGGTCGGCCATCTTCGCCAGAAGCGCCATAGTCTGGGCGATCATGGCCTGTTCCTGCGGGCTTTGTTTCTGGGTTACGACGGTGGGCGCCGAAGGTGCCTTTTGCGCCTGTGTTTCCATAAACGTCTGCAAAAGCTTGATCTGTTTTTCAGCCTGATCTTTCAGCGCCTCGTTTTCCTTGCTCGTGCCGGCAACAGTCGACTCCATCGTCCGCATACGCCTGTCGGCTTCCTGGAGAGCGCTTTTCAACTCGGAGAGTTCAACCTCGGATTTGGACGGCCCCAGGTCCACAGGCGGTGCGGGAGAGACAGCCGCGGGAGTTTGCGCCGGTGTCGCGGCGGCGGGAGCGGGCGTCTGAGGCGTCGCGCCGGCGACCGGCGCGCTTACGGGCGCGGGCGCGTCACTCGGCTTATTCGCGGCGGCCGTACTCCCCTTATCGCGGGGAGCGCCCTCGTTCTTAAGGGCCGCCGTATTCATGTCCTTGCGCATCTTCAGGAAATACTGGGTCGCCCGCGTATTGGACGGGTCGTATTTCAGCGCCTTTCGGAAACCGTCGTACGCGTTTTTATAGTTGCGCGCGTCGTATTCTTTAACTCCGATGGCGGCGAGCGCTTCCGACGCCTGCTTTTTCAGCGCCGTGTTCTTGGACGTTTCCGGAACGGTTTCCGCAACTAAGGAAAACGCCTTTTCAAAGGATTCGGTTTCATACGCCGACATCGCGCGTGTGGAGATATCGGCCGAGGTCTGGGCAAAAGCCCCGACCGTAGCCAAGGCGCACAGGAGCGCGAATACAGCGCTCCGAACGGTTTTATGGTTCATTCGTTTTCCTTTATTGGTTGAACGTGACGGCGCCGTGGCCCCAGCGCCCGCGCGGCATGGTTACGGAGGTCCACGCGGTTGCCCAGGCGGCGGTGGAATCAGGAACCGCGCTCCAATTACAGTTGTCTAATCCTATAGTTGAAGTGCTGAACGTGTTTATTCCCCCGAACTGATAGATCCTGGCGGGACTCATGGCCGTGGATACCACTGCTGAGCCGAAAGCGATAGTATCAGGATAGGGCGTTGTCGCAGTCCTCCAAACGCTCGGAGTCATGAAAGGTGCGGCCAAGCAATAGACGGTGTTTGTCAAAGTAGCAGAAACCACACCATCTCTGACGAAAGAGTTAGGCGCGGATAACGCGGAGGCCCCCCCGATCATCATGACGAAGGCATCGTTATTCGAAGGCGCGTAAACCGCGCCTGAGAGACCGGCGCGCGCGGCGGGAAGAACGACTTCCGTACTCGTCGATAGAAGTAGGTTAAAGGAAGGGACATATCCGTCGTGAGTTGTAACCAACCCATTAAACGTGGTTCTTCCGCCGAAGTTGTACACCACGTTGTTATATGCGTATGAGAAACGTTCAGTTCCCGCGGTTCCGAACGCCGTCAGAGCGCTGACCGTCCAGGTATTGCCCGCCATGTTGTATTCCTGGGTTGTAGTGGAACCGACCCAGCCGGCAGTTGCGTTTACTCCAGTGCTGCCGCCTAAGATGTAGATCTTTCCAGAGCATACGGCGGCCGTGATGTTCGCCCGCGGATAGATCATCGCTTCGCCGTTGGACCAGGTTCCGCTCGCCGTATCGTAGATTTGGACCAAATCCCGTAGGATACCACTTGTGTCGAACCCCCCGATAACGTAGAGCTTGCCGCCGTACGCCGCGTAAGCGGCGAAGCTCACCGGAACCGGAACGCTTGTTAAAGCACCGTACCAGGAGTCCGTCACCGGGTCGTAAAGGTCGACGGCCGCCACGGTAGCCCCGAAGGAATTCCCCGAAAGGCCGCCCAGAAGCCAGATTCCGCGCGCCTTTTTCGCGGCCGAGGGGTCTTCAGCCGTCGTCGTCGCGGTGTACTCGGAACTCGTGTACGTTTTTCCGTCAAGGGTGGATTTTACGACATAATAATACACCGTACCGGTGGAAAGACCGCTGATCACGACGCTGTGATTGATCGCGGCTGTCGCGGATACGGCCGCTACAGCCGTGTACGTCCCGGAAGTCGTGCCGTATCTGATCTCGGTGGTCGCGGCTTGGTTTGTGGTGAAACCGATCGTCAACGAGGTAAGCGCGCTGGTGACGGTCGGTGTGGCTGTGAGGGTAACCGCGTCCGAGGTTTTTGCCGAGTATTCAGCGCTATTGAACGAGCGCGAATCGTCCAAAGCGGATACGACGCGATAGTAGTAGGTCGTTCCCGCTTCCAGAGCGCTCAGGATCACCGTGTGTTCCGTCGCCGTAGCCACAGGTTCGGAGACAAAGGTTGAGTATGTGCCGGTAGCAGTCCCGTAATCGACGCGCGCCGAGGAGGAAATGCTGGTCGTGAATCTAATCGTAAGCGTATCGACGGCGACGGTGACTGTCGGCGCCGCCGTAAGGGTAACGCGTGCCGCCTGTTCGGGGCCGGAAAGTATGTTTCCTTCGCAGGAAATTATCAAAGCCGCGACGGCGCAGCAGGCCGCGGTGCGCAATAGTCCTTTCATAGTCATGTAAGCCTCTCTTTATTGTTCGTAAGAGATTGAAATAAGAGCGCCTGCCGTTACGAACGGACCGCTCTTTTGGGTATAGGCATCAACAAATGCCTCAATCCTGGCGGAGATTCCAGCGGCGATAGAAAGCTCAACACCTGCCGAAAGCCCTATTTCCGCGGCCAATTGCCCGTAGCGGGAAGGAGTTGAAGAAGAATCGTTGACGTCGATGTACGCCGGTCCCGCGGAAAGGGAAACGATGGGGGTGAAGCGACTGGAAAAACCGTCTTTCAGGCGAAAAGCGAGGTATCTATAGGAGATTTCAGGCCGCACGGAGAGAAACGCGTAATTGACTCCGCCTTTTTTATAGTCCGCGCCGCTATAGGATACGGTCAATCCGCCGGAGAGACCCCGCATGAACGGTAAAGACCAGGAGGCGCCCAACTGGGCGGTCCAACTAGGTCCGAAGGTGTCGGCGCCGCTGAGCACGGGGCTATACACTCCGCCCGCCGCGCGGACTTGGAAGGCAGCACCTGAGTATTTTGTGCGCCGTTGCGGATCCACGACCTCGGCTATCGTCGCCAGGGGGATAGTCAAAGTGCCGAAGGAGATATCGACGAAAAGCCCGAGTTCTTCGTCGTAGTCGGCTATCTTTCCCCGGATTACGGAAGAGTCTTTCAGGACAACCTCGATGGGCATTGAGGCGAGAGCGGAGAGCTCGCGTTCGGTGCGGACGATGTTGTTCACATCCACACTGACCGTCTCACCGGCGACTTTGTAGGTCACCCCGCCGTCAATCGTTCCCGCGATGGTCCCGATAAGGATGCGCCCGTCTCTCAAAAACACCACGTCGGCCCATACCGCGGCGGTACAGGCTCCCAGCGCGAGGGCAAACAGCAGTCCCCGCAAACTTTTGATACTCATCCGGCACTCCTACAAACTTACAAATATACTCTTATTGTCGGAATACCCAGGATGAATAGTTAGAAAAGCAACAAATTCCCCCCATTTTTGATATTCTTTATACTAAATCCAGTATCTCCACCTCAAACAACGCGTCAACGGAAGCTGCCGCCTTCACGGAAAGACCGCCATACATTTTCAAAAAAATCATCTTCTTTAGGCAGAGGACGGACCGGCCGCCAGGAGGCCCGCGCGGAACCGGCCGAGTAGCGGATCTCCTGGACGAAACCATCCAACGCGCCAGAGTCTTTTTTGAATCGGAAAGTCTCGTCCAGGAGAGGATGAGGAAGGTCGCCCAGAGAATCCTGGTAGAGAGCGGAACCCCGGCTCCGCCCTCCTTGTTCGACATAATCGGCCATGGCCGCAAGGTAGGCGATTTGCGTAATAAGGCAATCCCTGAGTCGATAATAGTCGGCAAGCTCGCTCGGCTTCCGCACGGCGACAAGGCTTGAGAGCCCCGCGAGTTCAGCCTTCGTTTCGGCAAGCGCATGGGCGATCGCCCCACTAGAACGGAACGCGCCGCCGACCCGGCTCATGCGCGCGGCCGCCGAGGCGTGCAGCTCTTTGGGCGAGCGCGCCGACGAGGCGGCCTCTTCCCCGCCGCGCGTCACATCGGCCGCTTGAGCCACTTCGGCGACCAGCGGCCCCGCAGCCTCCGCAAAGGCTTGCGCATCAAGGCCGCCGCCTTTGCGGTTGGCGGAGATATAGCGCGCGGCCCTGAGTGAGCCGACCTGTCCCGCGTTCAACGCCGCGCCTCCGGGTCGGTACACACCGTGGGTGGCGGCGGCCTCGCCGACGGCGAAAAGACCTTCAACCTCGGTTTGCCACCAGGCGTCGACATCCAGGCCGCCGTTGTTGTGCTGGGCGGAAAGCGCGATTTCCAGGGGCTCGACGGCAAGATCAACGCCGCGATCGCGATAGAAGTCCACGGCCGGCGCGTTGAGTCTCAGCAGGCGATCGATGGGGCGGCCCCGACAAGCTCCGGCCCGTTCCAGGTAGGTCCGCGCCTCGGAACTGAGGCTGGACCAGTCAATCTCACCGTCGCGGGGATTAGTCCGGTAGTCAAGAAATACGCGGCGGCCTTTTATCCGGGTCTCGATATACACCAGAATGTCGATGAGGGAAGAACCGCCTGTCGCTTTCGCCGAATCAAAGGGCCATTGGTAGCCTTTGAGGAAAACGGCCGATAGTTCATCGCCCAAAGAAGAGAACCAGGGCTTCAGGAATTCCGTCTCGTCGCCGAGCGAAGCTGAAACGGAGAAAACACGGGGAAGGACCTGCATGTAACTGCCGGACACGTTCCAGCGCGGCTTGACCGACGCCAGTCCGTACTGCCACTCGGTGAGATTCTTTCCCGCCGCCCCGGCTTCCAGCGCGAGTCCCGTGGCTCCGTAATGGCCCAGGGGATAGACCGAATCGGCGTAGATACCCGCCGGACCTCCGGTGGCCCAGACCACGTTCCGGCAGCTGATGGCGAAGTAGCGTTCCACCTCATTTTCCACCCGCGCAAGGTCAAGGCAGAGGAGACCCAATACCCGACCTTCCGCGGCGAGCACGCGGATGACTTGGAGTCCGCCGCAAACTTCAATGCCCCTGGCCGCGACATCGGCTTCAAGAGCCTCCGTCATCATCTTTGAGGTATAGGGACCGACGGAAGTTGCCCGGCGTCGGGGATCGTGATCGGTCTTGTAACCCACGAACTGGCCGTAGCGGTCGTGCGGGAAGGGAACGCCCAGCTCCACCAGGTGAAAAAAACACTGAGCCGAAAGGGTGGCCTCGGCAAGGGCGTGGTCCCCGTCTACGGCTTTTCCGGCAAAAAGGGAGGCAGCCATTTCACCAACCGAATCGCCTTCTTCCCCCGAAAGGGAAAGTTTATAGTAGGTCTGCTTGTCCGAGCCCGTGTTGCGGGAGGTACCCGCGTTCACGTGCTCGGTCACCAGGCAGAGGTCCCGCTCGCCGAAGGCATGGAGACGGGACGCGGCGTTGAAGCCCGCGGCTCCGCTGCCGACGACGACGGTTCCGCATCGCGCGAAGCGCATCGATCGTCCGCCGAGAACGAGAGTGGACTCTTCCATATTATCCCCCCGCTAGAGTCGCTGAATGTGGAAACCGCCGTCCACGTCGATATGGTTCCCGGTGGTGTAAAGAAACTTATCCGAGCAGAAAGCGGATACGACGCCGGCCACGTCTTCGGGCTGCCCCCAACGCTTGATCGGGAACACGCCCTGCTCTATCAGAGCGTCGTATTTGCCTTTTACTTTTGAAGTCATGTCCGTGGAGATGACGCCGGGGCGCACTTCATGGACGTAGATACCCTCCGAGGCCAGCCGGTCCGCGAACAGGGTGGTGAGCATTGATATGCCCGCCTTGGAAACGCAGTACTCGCCCCGATTCACCGAGGAGACGACCGCCGAGATGGATGAGATATTTACGATGACGCCCCGCTTCCGTCCGACGATTTCCTGGGCGAGCATCTGCTTGGCCACGGCTTGGGACAAAAAGAGCGTGCCCTTCGTGTTCGTGCCCACGACGCGGTCAAAGCTTTCCTCGGTCATTTCCAGTAGGTCCGACCGTACCGTCGGCGCCACGCCCGCGTTGTTGATCAGGACGTCCACGCGCCCGAAACGCTTTACGGTCGCGGCTACCAAGCCAAGACGATCGGACTGCGAAGCGATATCGCCCTGAAAGTAGAGCCAGGCGATTCCTTCGGCGCCGAGGGCGTCCAGGGCTTCGCGGTACTTTTCCTCGGGGCTGCTCGACATGACGACGACGTTGTAGCCGTCCCGGCCGAGCTGCCGCGTTATCGCGTAGCCGATGCCTCGGCTGCCGCCCGTGATGATCGCCGTTTGTTTCATAGCGTTCCTTCCTTAATGAGAGGCCGAAGCCCTGGCTTGGTTGTATAAGGGGAGATACGTTTCGCCGTCGCGGATGACGCAGCCGGTCCTTCCGTGGTCCCGCATGATCTGCGTGCATTTGCTGCACGTGATGCAGACTTTTTTCGGGTCCATGGCGCCCTTGGAGAGGACATCGCGCGGAGCGTCCGGGTAGGCGAAAGCCTCGCGACCCAGGCCGACGAAGGAGCAGGAGAGCGAAACGAGATTGGCGGCGCCCGCGTGGGGAATGAACTGCCGCAGCCAAGTGTAACCGTTACCGACCACCGGGATGCCCGGCATCGCGGCCTGGACTTGCCGCGTGAAGGAAAAAAGCCGAGCCACGCTCTCAAGGGGATGTTCGGCGGGCATTTCGCCGCCGAGGATCGGCTGGTCGAAAGGCCGGGTTACCTGCGGGAAACGGAAGTAGGGATTGCCCGCCGAATTGGACAGAAGGTCGAGGCCTCCTTCGGCGAGGAGCTTCGCGAGGGCCAGCGGCTCCCGCAGGTCCGATTTCCAGCAATCATCCTTGTCCACGCCCCAACCGTAGGGATAGGGATGGGCGTCGAACACGTTCATACGGCAGGCGACGATAAAATCGGGACCGACCGCCGTGCGGACTTCCTTGAGCAAGGTCAGGAGAAAACGCGTGCGGTTCTCAAAACCGCCGCCGTAGCGGCCTTCCCGGGTATGGCTCGCCAAGAGCTCGGAGATTAGATAGCGATGGCAGCTTTTGAGGTCCACGCCGTCGAAACCCGCCTCCCGGGCCAGGAGCGCGGCTTCCACGTACTTGCCCACCAAATCGTCAAGATACGCGTCTGTAACGACGGGAGCGCCAGCGGCGAGTCCCACGCGGGGATCGAGCAGAGGATCGTGCTGCGGCACCAGGGGCGCGTTTTTGTCGTCGGGCCGGGAGTAACGACCCGAATGGGTGAGTTGCAGGATGGAGACGGGACGGTGAGAGTCTCCGTTGGCGTCCCGCGCGGCTTTTCCCGCCTCTTCAAGGAGAGCGACGAAAGACTTGAGGTTCGCCTTGGTGAGGTACATTTGCAGCGGATTCGCCCGGCCCTCGTGGACGACGGCGCAGGCTTCGTACCAGAGGAGTCCGGCACCGCCCGCGGCAAAACGGCGGTAGCGGCGGCGCACCAGCTCCGACGGGCTGCCGTCGCGTTCGCTGTCGCAGCCTTCCATCGGGAGTACGGCGAAAGCGTTCGGCGCGGTAAACTTGCCGATCTTTACGGGCCGACCGAGGATGGAGAGGTCATCGCTAAAATCGATCAAAGCGCCGACATCCTTCGCGCGCGCTCTGATACCCGCAAGGGTTTTAAAATTGAATTTCTCAAAGTCAGCCATTCAGTTTCCTCCAAATATGTATTGCCGTAGGCATTGCCTACCGAGTTGATTTGCGAATGATGAGATCGAAGCCGAGAATATCCGTCCGCGGCGGCTTAGATTCTCCTTGGATGAGTTCGATCAACTTCCTCGCGCCGAGCGCGCCCATCTCGTAGAGGGGCTGGGAAATGGTCGACAGGGGCGGCTCGACGAACGCGCTCATTTCGATATTGTCGAAACCGAGGACGGAGATGTCGCCGGGAATGGAGAGGCCTGAATCCACGATCGCCCGCATGATCACGATGGCCTTGGGATCGCTGGTGGCGAAGATCGCGTCGGGACGGATACCCTTCCGCAGCAGCCCCTGCGTGAGGTAGTAAAAGGAATTCGTGCCGTTGACTTCCATGATCACGAGCTCGGGATCCACCTTAAGCCCCGCGGCCTTGAGCGCGTCGGCATACCCCTGGTAGCGCTTCTCGTAGATGGAGAGCGCGCGGGGACCGCAGGCTATGGCGATACGTTTGTGGCCGGAACGGATAAGGTAGCTCACGCCTTCAAAAGCCGCCTGGTAATTGTCTATGATGACCGCGTCGATATCGTCGTCGTAATAGCGCGACAAAAGGACGACGGGAAAACCTTCTTCCTTGAGACGGCGCATATGGTCGCTCCCCGGCAGAGCCGAGGCGACCAGGAAACCGTCTATGTAACGCGTGCGCAGCTTGTTTATGTAATCCTGTTCAATCTCGGCGTCGTCGTCGGTGTTGCACAGAATCACGGTGAAGCCGAGCTTGCGTGCCACGTCCTCAACCCCCCGGGTGATCACCGGAAAAATTTCGTTGTGGATGCTCGGCACCATGAGGGCGATGGTATTGGTGCGGCCGAGCTTAAGCGCCTGGGCGAGAACGTTGGGCGTATAATGCAGGTCTTTTATCGATTCAAGTACCTTGGCGCGAGTCTTTTCATTGACGTAGCTTTTGCCGCTTAAGACCCGCGACACCGTGCTCGACGATACGCCGGCGCGCTCCGCCACACCCTTGAGGTTCATCACGCCTTTGATCTCTTCGCGCCTGTTGTCGTCTCCGCCGCGTTCAGCCATTCCACCCTGCCATAAATAATCTTGCAAACGATTTCATCATTTTTATTCCGCGCCAAAATACCCAGACCTGTTCACTGCCCTACTTTTACGACATATAGCGGGGATTAAAGGTCAAATTCCCCGATATCCGCTGTAGTATACCACTCTCCTAAAATCCGTCAATTTAAAAAGGCGACTTTTCTGCAAACCTTTGCAAGACATTTGCCTGCCCACCCCGCCGATAGCGATATTACATATATGAACCATAGATCCGCGCGTTCTTTTGGACGAATCCTGTTCGTTTTTACGTTCTCGGCGTTGATCACCCTCGGCGCTGTCGCCGAGCCGATACTTTCTGATCAATTCGGCGACAGCCTCGACGCTGGGGCGATGCTTGCCTTCCCGCGCGTAATCCTTTTGCGATCGTCGGAGCGGGAGGCCGCGGCAAGAATCGCCGTTATGGAGGAAGCGCTCAAAGGAGCCGGCGGTGATGGAATCCCGGTACTTCGCGTTGCCGATTTGGCGGCTCTGCCGTTTTTCGTCCCGCGCTCCGCCGTGACCGGTGCCCTGAGGAAAAACACTCCGGACCTGCGGATATTCTTGGATTGGAAGGGGGAACTAACCGCACGCTTGTCCTTGCCGTCCGGCAGCGCGGCAAGAGCGTACGCGGAAGGCCGCCTGGTCGCGGAGGCCCGCCTGGATCCGTCTACGGGGAAACCCGAGGCGGGCGCGTTTGCCGCGCTCGTTGCGGCCCTAGGCAATTCTCAGCGTTAGAAGTCAGATTGCCCCAGCCAAGACCAGCGTCCGGCCGCAAGAGCCTCCCGTCGGTCCTTTGCCAAACGCTCAAGAAGACGCAGTCCCCGTTCCTCGTTGCCGTTTGCGTGGACCAGGACTACGTCACCGTCGCGGGGGCTCTCGTTCTTGTTGAGCCAGGCGCCGGACCCCAGAGGAATCAAGCCCCACGACAGGAGCGTGTCTACCAGAGCGGGACTTGAGATAAGGCCGGGGAAGCGATACCAGACGCTCGGACTCCGCCCCGCGGCGATCAGGCGCTTTTCAGTTTTGAATACTTCGGCGGAAAAATCGAGACCCGGCGTCAAGTCGAAAGTCCGGGTATATGGCACACGCGGATCGTAGGGATGCTCTTCGCCGTGGCCCACCCAAGCGACGTCCATATGCCCCGCCGACTCCAACGCGATGAGCCAGGCAAAGTCGTCGCCGTGGTCGGCAATCCAGCGGCCTGAAACGTCAAGAAATACCGGAAGCGGCGATCGGCGATCCCCTGTCAGTTCCGTGAAAATCCAGCGGTCAAGCGGTTTTTTTGAGGGACAAAGGTCGACGCTGAGCCACACGCCGCGTTGGGCCGCGCGCCAGGAAGCGACGCCTGAGTTGGCGGTCTTTTCACGGGTGGCGCGGGCCGCGTCGCGCAAGCGGAAATAGGGAGCGCGGGAGCCGTTCGCGGAAAAGACTTTTTCAACATCGACCCAAGAAAGGGAGGGAGGCGCGGCGCCGTCCGTCACGCGGGTGTGGAGCGTCGCGGGGTCCGCCAATAAAAGCCGGGAGCGTCCCGCTTCGGTCCAGGAGCGGAGCGCGATCTCGGTCCGCCCATCGGGCGACCCCTCAGCCCGAAAGAGGCCGAGAATAGGGCGGTAGTCGATGAGGAGCGGAGCGGGAGAAGAAATGTCGCCTCGCGGCGTTTGCCCGCAAAGGGCAGCGCCGATCCAAACGGCGAGCGCGAGAAAGATCGGCATACGTTTCGTTGTTTTTTTCATAGCGCAACGGATCGTACACCGCCGGGCCACACTTGAGAAAGAGGCGCCGCCCGTTCATCAGCCTCTATGCATTTTGATGATGCCGTTTATAATGTCCGTCCGGTTCACCGCGAAATGAGCGATGGCCATGGCGAGCAGAATTCCGAGCACGATGAAGATTCCCGTTTTCACTGATACACGCATTTCTTTCTCCTCTTGGATCGATTTATTCGTACGCGAGCGTTTCGCGGATGGTGAGTTTCGCGGCTGCAGCGGCGGGCGACGCGGCGGCTATCGGCGCGCCGACCAGAAGGACGACCAGCCAGATCGCGACGGCGGGGAGAGAGATAGAGAACGGCAGCGCCGTCATGAAGGCCATGTTCCCCAAGAGCGATCCCAGAAAAGCCGAAAGCGGCAGAGACAGCAGTAGGGCGCCGAAAAGGCTGAGAACAGCGGTGAACAACGCTTCAGCGACCACATTACGGATGATGACGCAAGGCAGCGCTCCTATCGTTCGCATGACGCCGAATTCTCGCGTCCGTTCGATCACGTTGGTCCCCGTGACCGAACCGAGCCCGAGGAGCCCGACCAATCCCATAAGCACGGCCATGGCAACCAGGGCGAAAATGAGTATGAAGATATGGCCGCTCATCGCGTTCCGGAATTCCTTGTCGGCTATGAACAGCGACACGCCGATCCCCGCCCCGTCCAGTTTTCCCTGGATCGCCGCCATGGTCGCCGCGCGCGCCGCGTCGCCGCGGTCGTCGGCGACGATGCGGAACGAATTGGCGCTCCCCGCCCCGCCGAAGCCGAGCGCGAAGGCGCCCTCCGACACGTAGGCGGCGGCGGGGCCGATTTCCTTGACGACGCCGACGAGCCTCCAGGACGTACGCTTCCCGCCCGCGGATAGCTCCACGGCTCCGCCCAAGGCAAGACCCGTGAACGACGACCGGGCAAGCTGGTTGAGCACCACCTCGTTTTCGGCGCCGCCGGAGAGCCCGCGGCCCGCGATGAGCGGAAAACGGATGAGGTCCGTCCCCGCCGGGATTCCCCAAAGCGTCAAACTGCCGTGGCCGCCGTCAGGGTAGGTTCGGCTCATGTAGAATCTGGACTGCTGAGTCGGCGCGGCGGGAATACCGGTCCACGCCTCGGAACTCCCGACACCCGCTGAATCGGCGAGCAGCTTCCGCATCGTCTCCTTCTCCTGGAACCGTTGGGTGCGGAGCTCAAAATCGTAGCGGCGCGTCTTGAACGAATCGGTAAGCAGGCGGTTCCACGATTGTTGAACACTCAGCGCGGCCACGAACATGGCCCCGGCCGCGGACAAGAGCGTGAGGGTGAGCGCCAGGCGTTTGCGCCGCCGGAACGCGTTTCTGATGGAGAGCGTCAAGGTGCGGTCAAGACGGGCAAACAACCGGACGAAGCGCGGACGGCGCGCGGCGGAATACGCGTCCTTCCCCGCGCCGAAATCTCCCAGAGCCTCCCGAACGGTGATACGGACGCTGCGGCTGATCGGAGCGGCGCATGCTAAGAGCGGCACCGCCAACGCCGCGACCGCGACAATGACAAACGTCCACGCGGGGGCGTTGTAATCGTAGATAGTGAAATTGAGGAGGGTCCCGATCGTGCCGATCAAGAAGCGCGAAGCGGCCAGAGAGAGGGGCAGACTCAAGGCGAGCGCGGCAAGGCTGATACCCAACACCTGCGCGATGTACAGCTGCGCGATCTGGAAGGCGTCGGCGCCGACGGCCTTCATCACGCCGATCTGCCTGATTTCCCGGGCGATCAGGCCCGAAACCATCGTGGCCACCAAGATAGCGCTCAGGATCAGCGCGAGGAGGCTGAAGGCAATAAGGACTGCGAGCAAGGCCTCCATCTGCCGTTGATGCGGGTGCTTGCCTAGCGGCGGCACCTGGACTTCCTTCACGATCCGCCCGCTTGCCGTCAACCAATCGGCGGCGGCAAGGGCGATCTTCGACGCGTTCGCCGCGTCGTACTTGTCGGCGTCCAAGGTGATCTTGAGCTCGTCCAATTCGGTCGATTCGCCCAGAAGCGCCAGCGTCTGAGGGCTCAGGTACGCGTAGCCGGTCCGTTCCTGCCACGCGGGCGCCAGACCGCTGTCGTGCGCCGTCCCCGACACGACCACCGACGCGGGAGCGCCCGTCGGCGTCTTGATCGTCACCCGATCGCCGATTTTCAATCCGAAAAGTTCGAGCGCCGTGCGTTCGAGCAGCACCGATCCGGGCGCGGGCGGCCAGGCTCCTTTGTCGGGAGCGGGAGCGCCTACGCGCAGCGCGGAAAAGTCGCGGATGACGAACAAGCGCAGCGGGAACCATTCTCCGACACGGGGCGAGCCGCGCGCGGTGATCGTCGCGCGGGCTTCCGCGTCGGCGACGCCGGGAAGCGCGACGGCCGCCGTCACCAGGGCATCGTCCACCCGCTCCGTCTCTATCGTCGCGACGGCGGGATTCGTCTTCAGGTAGTTCACCGAGATTTCGCGGTCAAGGACTGCAAAGGAAATCGTCACGGTCGCCACCGCGAAGAGGCTCAACGCGATGGCCGCGACCATCATCGCGATCCGTCCCCGCGTGACGCGCGCATCGCGGAGGATCTTCGTCCAACGGGGGCTACGCATAGGCGGCCTCGCGGGAAAGAACGCGGCCGTCGCGGAGCGCGATTTCCCGTGTCGCGTGACTCCCCAGGTCCCGTTCGTGCGAGACCATAAGGACCGCCTTTCCTTCCGCGGCCAGATCGCCGAACAGGGAGAGCACCGCCTCGGCGGTATGCGAATCCAAATTTCCCGTCGGTTCGTCGGCGGCGATCAGGAGGGGATCGTTGGCCAGAGCGCGCGCGATCGCGGCGCGCTGCTGTTGACCGCCGGAAAGCGCGGCGGGAAGTTTGTCGGCCTGCTCGGCGATACCCACCCGTTCCAGGAGGGCGACGGCGCGGCCGCGGCGTTCGGCGACCGGCCAGACGCCGCAGAAATCCATGGGAAGCATGACGTTCTCGGCGACGGTCAGCGTAGGCAGCAGTTGGAAGAACTGGAATACGACGCCGATGCGCGTGCCCCGCCACCGGGCCAGGCGCTTCTCGCTCATATCGCCTATCGATTCTCCGGCGACGAGGATGCTGCCCGCGCTTGGCCGATCGATACCGGTGATGAGATTAATCAGCGTCGATTTGCCGCTGCCGGATTTCCCCGTGATCGCGATGAAATCGCCCGAGGACGCTTCAAGGCTTACATCGGAAAGCGCCCGAAAATCACCGGCCGCCCCCGAATAGATTTTGCCGAGTCCCTCGGCAACCAGAATCGGATCATTCATATCTGCGTCTCCTTTCTTGTTACGTCAAAGAATAGGAAACGCGATCGTTTATATCGTCTTATCCGTCCCGACAAGACCCGAATTTTGTTTTTCCCGGTATTGGGAAGGCGTCATCCCGATTTTCTTTTTGAACACCGCGTTGAACGCCGGCTTTGAATTGAACCCGGCGTCCAGCGCGAGCGTCAGAAGCTTATCGTCCCGACGGCCCGGATCGGCCAGGAGCGCGCGGAATTCCCTCAGCCGGAAATCGTTCACGAAGTCGTAGAAGTTTTGAGCAAACTCTGTGTTGATGACGAAGGACAGCTGATTCCGCTGCGTCCCCAGCGCGTCCGCAAGGTCGGCCAAGCTGAGCTCGGGACGGAGATACGGCTTATCCCGCTCCATCGTCTCCAGCAGCGCGGCCTTGATCCGCTTCGCCTCCGGCGCCGCAAGGGCGGATCGCTCGTACAGAGCCGAACGTTCGTTCAGAGCCGCAGGCACGAACTTCGGCGGGATCACCTCCAACGGCACGGTTTTCTGGATAAGCCCGCGATACCCGAGCGCCCAGACAAGCACGGTCATGGCGAGCGACAAATGCGAACGCAGAGAGGCGATGCCCGGATCGTGCAGCAGGAACGCCAGCAGCACGAGATACCCCGCGCAGAGAACAAGGATGACGGCGAAGAACCAGCGGAGCCACCCAAGATCGATCCCCGCGAGACTCGATACCCGGTCCTTGAGGAAAATTGAATGAGAACGCAAAAGGCGGAAGGTCGGCACTAGGTACGAAAGAACCTGAAGAACCAGCGCCGACCAGAACACCGCGCTCAAGACGAACGAGTCCGGTCTCGTCGGATGAATCGAACCGAAAGAAAAGAGAACGGCGAACACGACCGCCGCAAAGAAAGGAAGCGCGTGGAGGAATAGAAACGGACGCACTCGGAGGCCGCCGGGCAGCAACGAACGAACATAGGCGGCGATAAGCGGCGCCATGAGAAACTGCATCGGCTCAAAAAGACGGAGGCCCGTTTCGCGAAAGGCGAACACAAGACCTATCACGATCGGATGCGACGCGTTGAGGGAACTCACCAGGACGAGGATGCCCAGTACCTTACGCGAGCGGGCCCCGTCGCCGCGATAGGAAAAGAGGAGCAGAGCGATGAAGATTCCGAGGAACAACGCACCGCCGGAAGAAAGCAGCAGCACTTGGTTAAGATTCATTGGAAGTCGACGATACCGCGCAGAGGCGGTAAGCGCAAGGCGGGAGAATAGTTGAGGACGGGCATCCGGTTTTTCTCGTGGTCGTGCGTTAAGCTGATTAACAACATTAAGTAACCCGGCACCATGAGATCCTTCCATCACAAAATATCCGCGCGTAGGCGCGGCAAGTAATACAGTGGAGGTTTAAAATGGCGATGCAGAATCTGGTATCGGCGAGCATTACGCCGGAAGCAAAGGCGGACATCCTGGCAAAGATAGCGGAGATACGAGGTAGACTCGATTTCCTGCTTTCGCTCAACGCGGAGGAAATCCAAAGCATCGTAAAAGTGGGGACCAACTACGCGCCCTTCCTGGACAAGGCGTACCAGGCGGTGAACGACCATCCGGAAGTTATGGCCCGGATGTTCAACACCGAAGAGTTCAAGAAGGACTACCATCTGTCCAAGGATCTCGGCATTATTGTAGCCCAAATCAACCAACTGCACACGAGCGTTCAGAACACCCTCACCGCGGTCAACTCCGACGCGATGATGGCGGCGCTGGAAGTGTACGCGGCGGTCAAGAAGAACAGCGACAAGGTCCCGGGCCTCAATGTCGTCTCCGGCGAAATGGGCGAGTTCTTCAAGAAGCCCAAGCGCAAGGCCGCGGCAGTCAAGGCCTGATAGCCGCGGCGGACCGACTCATAGGGGGTCCGCCGCGGTTCATCGCCGGTCTTGTGCGACTGGGAGTCGGTCTTGAGCGACGGGGCGCCGGTCGGGACCGATTCATCGCCGATACGAAGCGACGGGGAGCCGGTAATTTCCGGCGTAAAGACGATAGTAATCGACTGGGAATTAATAAGGACCGCCGGAGAGGCGGTCCTTTTCGTCAGCGGAACGCTCGCGACCGGCTGGGAGTCGGTACGGACCGGCACCGGGGCGGTAAGGAGCAGCGGAGAGGCGGTCGCTTAGGGAGCAAGCCCTGCTTACCCCGGCAGGCGCACGATGAAGGATGCGCCGCCGAGATCGGAATCGGCGACGGAGACGGAACCGCCGTGAGCCTTCACGATTTCCCGCACGATAGCCAAGCCGAGGCCTCGGCCGCCGAGGTCGGAGCAGCGGGATGAATCGGTACGGTAGAAACGTTCAAAAATCTTTTCACGCTCCGCGGCGGGAATCCCCGGCCCGGTATCGTCCACTGAAAAACGAACTCCGGCCGACTCTGCGTCGTCGGCAAGGGACAGGCGCACGCGGCCCCCGGAACCGGCGTACTTGAGCGCGTTGGAAAGCAGGTTATACACCACTTCGTCCAGCCTAAAGGAATCGGCCTGAATCGCGCGCGGCTTGGAGTCGGCAATATCGACGATGAGCCGGATGCCTTGATCCTGCGCGGCGGCGGCGAACAGGGAAACCGCCTTGGCCGCTGTCTCGGCGATATCGACCTCGGTCTTTTCCAGCTTCATCCGACCGGACTCGATCAGCTCCAGTTCGCGCAGGGTGTCGATGAGCTTGGAAAGGCGAAGCGTCTCCTCGTGGACGGTCCGGAGAAGGGACGCGTCCAGGGGAAATATCCCGTCCAGCATGCCTTCTATCGTTCCGCGGATAAGGGTAGTCGGAGTCCGCAGTTCGTGGGCGACATCCGCTATGATTCGCTTCTTCGCGTCTTCCAGCTTTTCCAGTTCGCGGGCCATCTTGTTAAACGAGGCCGACAGCTCGGAGATTTCGTCGCGCCCGCCCGAGGGCGAGCCTTCGGGTACTACGGCTGAAAGATCCCCGGACGCAATTCGCTTGACGGCGGCGTTGAGAGAGACGACGGGGCGGGTGACGCGCGCCGCGAAGAGTAGCCCGAGCGCCAGAGCCAGCGCGGCCGACAGTAGACTGGAGGCGATCAGGGAGCCGGTGACTGAGAAAAGGAACCGTTCGCCGGTTCCTCTCAGGGAAGAATCGACCATAGAACCGACCAGCACGGTGCCCCGCTGTTCGGAATTGACGGTGATGGGAATGCCGTGCGACAGGTGGCGGGACGGGTGGACGGTGCCGAGCAGTTCGCCGGAGGAATCGGCGATAACCACGCCGGACTTGTCCACCAGCACGATCCGATCCGCGAGAACCGTATCCTGTTCCGAGGAATGCATGCCGTACGCGCTTTCCGACCGCGAATACAGGGAAGGCGACAATTCGGTCAGGAAATGGTCCGCTCCATCCCAATTGCCGCGCTCCGCGTAAAACGCGCCCAGGGACGCGGCGTACCGTTCGGCTTTGGCGGAGTCCCCGGAAAAGACGAAAGAACGGAACAGCGTCTCCGTGGAAAGGCGAACCAGCAGGAAGGAGGATAGTCCGGCGACGGCGACTACCGCGGCGAAAAAGAGGACCAGCCGACGTTTAAGCGTCATTTCCCTGCTCGATGAATTTGTAGCCGACGCCCCGGACCGTGCCGATCAGTTTCGGATCGTCACCGTCGTCGCCGAGCGCCTTGCGGATATTTTTCACGTGGGCGTCGATGGTGCGCTCGTAGCCCTCGAAGTCCGTGCCTGAAACCGCCTCCAGTATGGCAAGCCGGCTGAAGACGCGGCCGGGTTCCCGTATCAACAAGGCAAGGATATCGAACTGGATAGCCGTAAGGTCGACGATTTGACCGGAGACCCGAACAATCCGCTTCACCGGATCAAGCTCCACCGCGCCCGCGCGCAGCGTGGTGCCGAGTCTTTCTTCCGACGTCGGATGCCGCGAACGTCTGAGGACGGCTTTCACCCGCGCGACCAGTTCCCGAGGGCTGAAGGGCTTGGACACGTAATCGTCCGCGCCCAGTTCCAGCCCCACGACGCGGTCGGTCTCATCGGTGCGGGCCGAAAGGAAGATGATGGGCACCGACGACGTTTTGCGGATTTCGCGCGCGACGTCGAGCCCGTCCATGAGCGGCATGTTGATGTCCAGAATCAGGCAGTCGGGCGTCAGCTCTTTCCAGAGACGCAGCGCGGAAAAACCATCGAAGGCCAAAACGACTTCATAGCCCGACGCTTCCAGATAGCGGCCGGTCATTTCGGCGATCTTCCGTTCGTCGTCGGCTATCAAAACACGTGCACCCATCCGATCCTCCCTGTTTCGATTATTCCTCATTACAAGCCGACAAACCAGAGGACAAAGTAATCGCGGCAGCGAAAGTGTCGAAACTCCATCCCGCGTTCATCATCCGTTCACACGGAGGCGCTATTTTTTCCACGTCAGCTAAGGGGGTTCGAATGCGAAGATTCGCGCTTGTCATGATCATCATCGTCGCGGTCATAGCGGGGGCCGCTGCCGCGGACACGTATTCTGTGGCCCAACTCATCGCCGGTATCGATAAGTCGTACGCGATCCGCGAATCGGACGCGGCGGCCGCGGGCATGGCGCTCAAGAAGGACGCCGTCGGCGGCGCCGGGGATCTTCGCTTGGGCTATGAGCTCATGGACGCGCCGAATCCCGATATGCTGACGCATAGATTTTCGCTCAAGCAGGAATTGCCGCTCTGGGGCAAAAGAGCGCGCCGCCGCGCCGCCGCGGGAACCGAGGAAGTCGCCGCCCGGCTCATGAAAACCGACCGCGCCCTTGAACTTCGGCAAGCGCTGCTGGGCAACCTGATCGAATACTATTACGCCCGGCGCATCGAGCGGATCCGGGGGGAAGAGCTGGAGCTGCTTCGCCGCTTCGCCGAATCGGCAAAGGGAAAATACTCTACGGGCGTAACCACGTTTTCCGCCTTGAGCCGCGCGGAGATTGAAGCGGCGCAGACCGAAAGCATGGCCGCAAGCATGAAGGCGATGGCGGACATCGCCGAAAACCGCGTTTTCGATCTTATCGATCTGGACTCCGGCGATGCCGCGATCGGCCTCTTCGTCCCCAGAACGCGCGCCGACGCGATCAAGACCCTAGACGCCCCGACGCTTTACCGAAAGGCGCTGGACCATTTGCCTTCTCTGGCTGCCGCGGCTAACGATATTGAACGGGCCAAGCGCGACAAAGAGTCCGCGGCCGCGGAACTGCTCCCGGACCTCATGCTCGAATTTTCCTACTCGTACAAACCCGCCTCCGAATCCCCCAACAGTTTTTCCGTCGGCATGGAGATCAACCTTCCGGCCCTGTCGCTCTCGGCCAAGAACGCGGAGATCGCGATGGCGGCAAAGCGGACGGAAGAGCGGACGGCGCGCCTTGCGGGAGCGAAGAACGATCTGCACCGAAGCATCCGAAAGAATCTGGCGGAGATAGCCGACTACGGACGGCGGATCGATATCTACGAACAACGCATCCGCGGCCTGCGAACGGCCGATCTCGACAACCTGCTGTCTGCCTACGCGGTGGACAAGGCCGACTTCGACATGGTCCTGGAAGCCCTCCGCATGCGTTTCGACGCGGAAATAAGCGATTCGGAAAACAGGCGGAGCCAGGCTCTCGCGCTGCTTGAATTGGAATACATGACCGGGGAGAACCTGGTCTTTTTTGAAGACAGGAGGACCGAATGAAGAAAGCTCTGATTATCGGCGCGTTGGCCCTGGCGCTGCTCGCTGTTACCTCCTGCGCGAAAACCGCGGAAAAGAAAGAAGCTGTAAAAATCCTCTACTACGTGAATCCTATGGATCCGTCCGCCAAATCGGATATCCCTATGAAGGACAATATGGGAATGGATTACCTCCCCGTGTACGCCGAGGGGTATCAGCCCAAGGCGGCCGAAAGCGGGGTGGCGATATCGGAAGCGGGCGCGAAACGCATCAACGTGAAGACGGTTCCGGCGGAGCTCAAACCCTTCGGCCTTTCCCTGAAGGCGGTCGGCAGGATCTCCTACGACGAGCGGGCCTGGGTGCACGTAAGCGCGCGCTTCGGCGGCCGGGTGGAAACGCTCTACGCCGATTACACAGGTGTCAAGGTGGAGGCGGGCAAGCCGATCATGTCGCTCTATTCGCCCCCGGTGGTCGCCGCCCAGCAGGAGCTGCTCCAGATCCGCCGCCGGGGCGCCGCCGCCGAAGACGCCGTCTTCATCGCCTCAAAAGAAAAGCTGCGTCTCTGGGGCCTTGCGGATAACCAGATCGCCGAGATACTGGCGAGCGGAAAAGCCGCCTACGCCGTTCCGGTACTCTCCCCGATTTCGGGGACCGTCATTTCCAAAACGCCCGTCGCGGGGATGTACGTCAACGAAGGAGAGATGCTGTTCGAGATAGCCGACCTGAATAAGCTCTGGATGGAAGCCGACGTCTACGAACAGGACATCGCGCGGGTGGGCCTCGGCGATTCGGTGGAGATGACCTCGGTCGCCCAACCGGGCGTCGTCTTCTCCGGGAAAATATCGTTCATAGCGCCGGCGCTCGATCCGGCCACGCGCACCGTCCGGATCAGAGCGAACGTGGACAACCGGCAAGGGTTTCTGAAACCGAACATGTACGTCGAGGCGGTCGTGAAGAACGCGAACGCGCCGAAAAAAATCGTGGTGCCGTCCACCGCCCTGCTGGACACCGGCGCGCGGAAGATCGTGTACGTGGACCTCGGCAACGGCCGTTTCGCGGGACGCAATGTCGTGGTAGACGCGGTTTCCGGCGGGGAGGCGGCCATAAGCGCGGGCCTGGCCGAAGGCGAGCAGGTAGTCTCCTCGGGCGCCTTCCTCATCGATTCCCAGGCGCAGCTCACCGGAGCCAAGGATATCGACTACGACGAAGGAAGCGCTAAATGAAAGCACTGATCCGCTATTGCCTGGAACACCGCCTTCTGGTGTTCATCGCATTCGCCGCCATCGCCGTCGCGGGCTTCGTATCGTTTTCCCAGGTTCCGATAGACGCTATCCCCGACCTCGGAGAAAACCAGGTCATCGTCTACGCGGACTGGCCCGGTCGTACGCCGAAGGATGTGGAGGACCAGGTCACCTTCCCGCTGTCTACCGCCCTGCAGGGCATCAGCGGCGTCAAGCAGATCCGGGGACAGAGCGGCTTCGGCTTCTCCATGATCTACGTCATCTTCAAAGAAAACGTCGATTTCTACTTTGCCCGCACCCGCATCCTTGAAAAACTGAGTTCGGCCGCCGCGAGCCTGCCGCAGGGAGTCGTCCCAACGCTCGGCCCCGACGGCACCGGACTGGGCCAGATTTTCTGGTACACGGTTGAGGGCGACGGCCACAACCCGCAGGAACTGAGATCGATCCAGGACTGGTACGTCCGGTACGCGCTGGCCTCGGTCGAAGGCGTGTCGGAAGTGGCGAGCGTCGGCGGCTACGTGAAGCAGTACCAGATCGATGTAGACCCGGCCAAAATCTATTCCTACGGACTCAAGGTGTCGGACGTGGTCATGGCTGTGGAGAACGGCAACCGGGACGTCGGCGCCAAGGTCGTCGAAGTGAACGGGATGGAATTCCTCATCCGCGGGGCCGGCTTCATCAAATCGGTGGAGGATATCAATAGCATCGTCGTCGGCAGCGTTAAAGGCACGCCCATCCGAATCAAGGACATAGCCTCCGTCGGCATCGGTCCCGACTTCCGGCGCGGCGTTCTCAACAAGAACGGCGCGGAGGCGACCGGCGGCGTCGTGGTAATGCGCTACAAGGAAAATCCGCAAGCCGTCATAAAGCGCGTGAAAGCGAAGATCGCGGAGATTTCCGCCGGACTCCCCCAGGGCGTTACAATCGTCCCGTTCTACGACCGGACCGGTCTGGTGGAAGAAACGATCGGCACACTCCAGGAGGCGATCCTCGTGGAGATATTCATCACCGTGGCGGTCATCTTGGTATTCGCCCTTCCCTTCACCATGAGCCTCATGATCTCCCTGACGCTGCCGTTCTCCGTGCTCATCACCTTCATCCTGATGAACCTTTTTAAGGTTGATATGCACAGCATGTCGCTCGCGGGCATCATCATCGCGATCGGAGCCATCGTGGACATGGGCATCGTGCTCACGGAAAACATCCACCGGCACATGACGAACTCCCGAAAGGCTCTGACGGATGGAACCCTTCCGTCCCTCGCCGAGGATACGGACACGATACACCGGGGAGCCTCGGAAGTGGCCGGCGCCGTGCTCGGAGCCATCGGAACGACGCTGGTGCCGTTCATGGCCATCTTCGCCCTCCAGGGGCAGAGCGCCAAACTCTTTCACCCGGTCGCCTACACGAAAACCTTCGTGCTGCTTGGCTCGTTCATCACGGCTATTCTGCTTCTGCCGCCGCTGTACTTGGAATTCCACGCCTTGAAACGCCGTTTCTCGGGCGTGGAAACGGGTCCGGCAGGCTTCCTCATGCGCTTCTTTTCCGGCAAACGGAGAACCTTCAAAATCATCGGCGCCGTCGGCATCGCGGCCGGAGTCCTTGTCCTGGTCGAACGGACGCTGCGCTATTTCTCGGTAACCTCCGCGTCGCCCTGGCACGCCTTGGG
>JBAYHM010000004.1:0-43240 GCA_041666155.1 Treponemataceae bacterium | reverse complement strand
TCAGGAGTTCCATCCAGCCGAAGATTCTTATTTTGTCTCCGGCAGGAGTCACCTTATCGGACGAGTTGGTAAAAAACGCGTAGATGCCAGTGGTTTTTGCGATGTTAACAACGAAAGCTCCGAGAGAAATATTCGGGGTCTTTTCGCTTCCCTTGATGATTCCGCTCATGTTGGAAAAGGACGCGTATTCCTGGGTAGCAACCGCCGGGGCGGCAGTTTGAGCGAATACGTGCGGCATAAAAGAGAACACAAAGGCGACAACCATCATCGCCAAAACAATTTTAGTGACGGCCAAACGGTCTTTTTTCAAGTTGAGCATATGTATTCCCTTGTTAGCGGAGTTCAGCCACGGGCTGCTGCGCGGCAACCTGCGTACCGGTTGGCACGAGGTAGTGGACGGCACCGGAAGCTGTCGCCTTTATTTCAAGTTCCATTTTCATGGATTCGATAATAAGAACCGTCTGTCCGACGCTTACCTTTTCGCCATCCTTCGCGGAATAGCGGACGATTGTCCCGGTTACCGGGGCGGTGATCACGGAACCGGCACCTGAAGGCGCGGAAACAACCGGAGCAGGCGCCGCGGCTACCGGAGCGGCCGCTACGGGAGCGGCTGCGACGGGAGCGTGAATGGCGGGGGCGGGAGCGCCTAAAACTTCGGCGACCGGCTGTTGCGCCGCGACCTGCGTACCGGTCGGTACCAGGAAGTGGATATTACCCGCGGCCGTCGACTTAATCTCTAATTCCATCTTCATGGATTCGATGATCAGGATGGTCTGGCCGACGGAAACCTTTTCGCCTTCTTTGGCGGCGAAACGTACGACGGTGCCGGTTACCGGCGCGCCGATTGTGACACCGCCGCCGACGACGGCGGGAGCCGCTACGGAGGGCGCGGAACTTGCGGCGGGAGCGGCGGATGCCGCGGGGGACGAACTTCCTGCGGGCGCTATTGCCATGGTGCCTTCCGGTCGAACCACGACGCTGTAATCGGCGCCGTTGACGTTTACAACGTACTTGGAAGCCACATTGGATCCCGCGGGAGCGGCAGCCGGAGCGGCGGCCTTCGGAGCATCGGGTTCCGCGGTAAACTTCACCGGACCATCGCCGCGTTTCTTGAAGAAGTCCGGCGCTACCTTCGGGAACATCGCGTAGGTGAGAACGTCCTCAACGGCGACCTTTTCGGTCCCGAGAAGTTTTTTAGTCTCTTCCTCAAGCTTCTTGAACTCATTGGGGATATCGTCGGCCGGGCGATGAGTAATCTCTTTCTCCATCTTAAGAGCGTCGAGCGCTTTCTTGACGGCGTCCTTGTTTTTAGGAGCTGGGCAGGTACCGTACTTGCCGACCAAGAGATCCATGGACTCTCCGGTAAGCTTGTTGTAGCGGCCGAACAGAACGTTGAATACGGCCTGGGTGCCGACTATCTGGCTGGTCGGAGTCACGAGCGGCGGATAACCGAAGTCTTTTTGGACGATTGCGATTTCTTTGAGCACGGCGTCCATCTTGTCCGCCGCGCCTTGTTCCTTCAGCTGGCTTTCAAGGTTGGAAAGCATGCCGCCTGGAACCTGAGCGACGAGGATTCGGGTATCGGCGCCGAGGAAGCTGGACTCGAACTTTTTATAATTCTTGCGGACCTCGCGGAAGTATTCGGCGATTTCAAGGAGAAGATTCGTGTCGAGGCCGGTATCGTAGGGGGTGCCTTTAAAAATCTCGACCATGGTTTCGGTCGGACTGTGGCTGGTACCCATGGCCAAAGACGAAATACAGGTATCAAGAATCTCGGCGCCGGCTTCGGCGGCCTTCGCGAGAGTCGCGACGGACATGCCGGTAGTGGCGTGCGAGTGAATTTCTATGGGGAGGTCTACGGCTTTCTTGAGTGCCTTGACTAGGTCATATGCATCGTAGGGCTTGAGAAGTCCGGCCATATCCTTGACGCAGAGGGAGTCGGCGCCTTCGGCGGCGAGTTCCTTGGCGAGAGCCACGTACGATTTGGTCGTGTGAAAGGGCGTGGTCGCGTAGGAAATGGTGGCCTGCACGTGCTTGCCGGTCTTTTTGGCGGCATCAGTGGCGGCTTTGAAGTTACGCGGATCGTTGACCGCGTCGAAGATTCGGAACACGTCAACACCGTTTTTTGCGGCGGCTTCAACGAATTTGGCGACGACGTCGTCGGCGTAATGACGGTAACCCAGAAGGTTTTGACCGCGCAGGAGCATCATGATTTTGGTGTTCGGGAGAGCTTTCTTGAGCTGGCGCAGGCGTTCCCACGGATCTTCGTTGATGAAACGGATGCAGCTGTCGAAAGTGGCGCCGCCCCAGGATTCCAATGCATAATAGCCGACTTTATCGAGCTTGGAACAAGCCGGCAGCATGTCGGCGGTCGTCATACGGGTAGCGAGAAGGGACTGGTGGGCGTCACGAAGGACAAGATCGGTCAATTGTACTTTAGCCATCTAAAAACTCCTTAACTTAGTCGCTTACGCGTTAGTCTTGCGGTGCTCACTGACCGCAGCGGTGATAGCTGCGGTCACGGCCGCGGCGTTTGAGGTCGACGCACTCGATACATAAGCGGCCTTCGGAGCCGTAACATCGCCATCCCACTTCATTGCCTTCACCAGTTTTGCTACGAGTGTTACGCTGATGATCAGGATAACGAGAAAAGCAAATACTATACCCATTCCGAGCAACGAAAGTATCGCGCTTTGCCCGAACATTTCGACTATCGTCATAAGGCCTCCTCAGAAAAAAAATAGAAATAGAAGAATTGCGCAAACATACCAAAAAATCTTGCTTTTATTCAAGGAGCCGATCCTTTTTATTCTTCAGATGCTGACGAATTCAGTTCATTTTGTCCAAAATCATTGCGTTCGGAGTCCAAGCTTGCCCTCGGCAAAGCCATTGGGCTATACTTATCGGCGGAGGATCCAAATGGATAGGGATGCTATACGCGTACGCGCGGAAGACTATATTGCCAAGGAACAGGACGCGACTTTCCGCGCCGAAACGGAAAAACTCCTCGCGGCTGAGGATTTCAAGGAACTTGAGGATCGATTCTACCGGGATCTCGAGTTCGGGACCGGAGGACTCCGCGGGGTGATAGGCGGCGGTTATAACCGCATGAACTCGCTCGTCGTGAAGCGCGCGACGCAGGGACTGGCGACATACCTCAAAAAGGCGGTGCCGGGTAAGAAGCTTTCCGCGGCTATCGCGTACGACAGCCGCCGCTATTCCGACCTTTTCTCCGAAGCCGCCGCTCTCGTATTCGCCGCCAACGGTATCAAAACCTATCTTTTCAGCTCACTACGCCCCACTCCGGAATTGTCCTACGCGATCCGCCGCCTCGGCTGCGACACTGGTATCGTCGTAACCGCGAGCCATAATCCTCCGCAATACAACGGATACAAGGCCTACTGGGGCGATGGGGCCCAAGTCATCGAGCCTCATGACATAGGTATCATCGCCGAAGTGAATTCCGTCACCGAAATCAAATCGATGACTAAGGCCGAAGCGATCTCAAAAGGCCTCCTCGTCTACATTGATAAGGAAATAGACGTGCCGTACGCCGACATGGTCCGTTCGCGGCTTTTCCGGCCCGCTCTCATCAAAGAAAAAGCGAAGGATGTTAAAATCGTATACACGCCTCTCCATGGCACCGGCGCCCGCCACGTGGAAGGTGTTCTCGGCAGCCTCGGACTCAAGGTACTCACCGTTCCCGAGCAGCGGGAGGGCGACGGCAATTTCCCGACCGTGTCGTTCCCGAATCCTGAAGAAGCCGCGGCCCTGAAAATGGCCCTTGAACTCGGAGCTGAAGTCGGAGCGGACGTGGTGATGGCTACCGACCCCGACGCGGATCGTCTGGGCATCGCCGTATCCAGCGGCAAAAAAGACTCAAACGGAAAACCTGCCTTCACTCTCGTGACCGGAAATCAACTCGGCACCCTTTTAGCTGATTATATTTTCTTATCTCTTAAAGAATTAGGACGCATGCCGAAAAAACCGGCAATGGTCAACTCCATCGTCACCACCGGTATGCAAAAGCTAGTCGCTGAATCCTACGGAGCCGAGTGTTTCGAATGCCTGACCGGCTTCAAGTGGATCGCCGACGTCATGGGTAAGTGTGAAAAAGATGGGCGCGGTTACGAAGTCGTATTAGGCACCGAGGAGAGCTACGGCTACCTCGTGGAGAACGAGGTGCGGGATAAGGATGGCGTCTCCGCGGCGGCCCTCACCGCGGAAATGACGCTCTACTGGCGGAGCAAAGGCAAGAGCCTCCTCGATCGATTGGATGACCTTTTTGTCAAACACGGGTATTGGCAGGAAATCGGCATCTCCAAGTACTTCCAGGGTCCGCAAGGCGGATCGATCATGAAAAGCATCATGGATGAGTACCGAAAGAATCCGCCTACGACTCTTGGAGGCATCAAGGTTGAAAAAGTGCGGGATATTCTCGAATCCGTCTGGAAATACCCGGGAAAGCCCGAAAAGACGGAAAAGGTCGATTTCGCCAAGAGCGACGTTCTCCAGTTTTTCCTTTCCGACGGCACGGTGGTAAGCGCTCGCCCGAGCGGCACCGAACCGAAAATCAAGTTCTACGCAAGCTGTCGCGCCGAAGTCGGAAGCGCGGGACTTGCGGGAGCGAAAGCGGAAGTCGCGTCCAAGCTGGCCGCGATAGAAAAAGACATCCGCGCCGTAATAGGCAACTAAGGAATAATTCTTTTGGCAACTTATGATTGGGCAGTCGATGCCTTCTGGGGCTCTCGACTGCCGGAACCGACTCTTGGGAGCGATGCTACCAGCCAAGTGACACCGCAAAATATCGGCTTACAATCCGTCAAATCCGCCGTTTTCGTCGTCTTTGACCTAGAAACGACGGGTCTTGAACCCAAAAAGGAACGGATTGTGGAGATAGGCGCTATAAAGTTTGACCAACGCGGACCAATCGGCCGATTTTCAGTACTGGTGAACCCTGGCGTTCCAATGCCACCCGAAGCGTCAAAAATCAACGGCATCACCGATACGATGCTTATGGGGAAGCCTTCCCTGGACGAGGTGCTCCCCGATTTTGTCCGTTTTATCGCCGACACGGTGATAATCGCACACAACGCGCCGTTCGACTGTTCCTTTATTGACGCGGCGCTTGCCGAACGGTATGAACGCGATCACAAGTCAAAACAGGAAGATAAAGCACAAGGATCTTTGCTCGCGGATAATCCGGAAACCTCCGAGGGGAATGCACCTGTCAGAAGGGAAACTTGGGTCCCACCGTTCGCCGCGCTGCCTAACCGAGTTGTGGATACCCGAATATTCGCGAAAGACATGTTTCCCGGACGCTGGAAATATTCTCTTCAAGAATTAGCGAAGTATTTCGGGATAGAAGCGCTGGATGCGCACCGGGCGGAAGATGACGCGCGGGTCTGTATGGAATTATTCCTTAAATGCGTAGAAAAGGCGGTCGGAAAGGACGTCCCGGTATATAGCCAACAGACATCGCAACCGTAAAAGAATATATATCTTATTTCTCGTCCTGATAATCGGTGAGTTCTTTGACGCCCCGCAGTTTGATAATGGCTTTTTCCTGGATCTGACGGACCCGTTCCCGCGTTATGCCCAGGAGCTTACCGGTTTCTTCCAGGGTGAGCGGGCCCTCCCCTGTCAGGCCAAAGCGCAATTGAATGATTTTCATTTCGCGTTCGGACAGCTGCAAGAGCACATCGCCGAGCGTTTCCTGCAGAGTCATGGAAAAGACCAGCTCAAAAGGCTCTTCCAGAGTCTCGTCTTTGATAAGATCAGAAAGCCGCGTGACGTTATCTTCATCGACAGTTGTATCCAGGCTCGTCGTTTCCTGTGACAACTTCATTATTTCTTTGACTTTGGAAACGGGAAAACCAAGGTATTCGGCTAATTCCTCGGCGCTCGGGTCGCGGCCGAAATCCTGGGTCAATTGCTTGGCCACAAAATAACATTTTTTGATGGTATTGAGCATATGAATAGGGATTCGAATTACACGTCCTTTGTCCGCTAAACTTTTGATTATCGCCTGCCTGATCCACCAGGTACCATAGGTCGAGAATCGACAGCCACGCGTATAATCGAAGCGCTCGACCGCTTCTATCAGCCCGATGTTACCCTCATCGATCAGATCGAGCAAAGACAAACCGCGGTGTTGATAATTCTTAGCAATGGAAACAACCAGGCGTAAGTTAGCGTTTATCATCTTATTTTTGAAATTCATAAGAACGCCTTCAAGCGTTTTTTTGGAGAGTACGTATTCCTCATTGCGCAATTCCGGTTCGATTAGATCAAAATCCTTAATTTTCACGCGCGTCGTTACAATTTTTTCACCTAAAGACTGTTCGTCTTGGACAGTTAACAGCGGGAAACGTGAAATTTGTTTTAAATAAACGGCAAGCGGGTCCGATTCCTTGACCGGCTTCACTTTTTTGGAAATTTTCGACAAAGAAGCTGCGTTACCCTTGCGGACCCTGGGTTTTACGGCGTGAACAGCCTCGTGATGAGGTTCGTGATCACCACTCTGTTCGTTCGAGACCCTCATAGACGACAAAGTTGTACTCCCCTTGGATAAACCTATGCACAAGATACGCATTCTCGTAATCGGAATCAATTGTTAACGGTTAGAGAATGCGCTCCTTATGAACGTGGCGCTTTAGCTGGATCTATAGCGACATTATCCTTGTAGACAAAAAAGAAAAGGGACGGTTTTCCGGTCAAGGAATCCACGCCGAGCCGCCCAAGTTCGGCACCGGAGGCTATCCGGTCACCGGCTTTGACGGACAAAGATTCGTTTCCTCCATAAACATATACATGACCGTCGGGGGCTTGGACAATCGCGACGCGGCCGAATCCACGATACGTTTCCGCTGAAACGACAGTGCCCGCCGACAGGCTTTGAACCCGCTCGGTTTGTTCGCCGATCAGCAATACGCCATACAGTTTACCTTCGATATATGCGAGTTCTTTCACGTGAACGGGCCATTTTACGGATGGATCGTTTCGTTTCGCCGTTACCGGCCGGAACTCCTCTGCTTTTGAAGGGATCGTGATCCCTTTAATTGATACAACAGGCGTATCGACTACTTTGGTTGTTGTAGACTTTGCGGTCCTACTGAGAACAAGAACATCACCCTGGAAAAGGACTGATTTATCCTTGAGATTATTTAAAGTCCGCAATTCTGAGACGGTAAGATCGTAGCGTTTAGCGATTCCGAAAAGCGTCTCACCCTTCCCCACCGTATGTTTGGATGCCGGTTCAGAGTTTGAAACGGAAGGGACGAATGATGAAGACCCCACCGGTATCAGAATTTTTTGCCCGGCTTTCAACTTATTTGCGTCATTTATTTTGTTGAGTCTCAGCAGGGAAGAGTACGGGACACCGTAGGAACGCGCCAAACTGTAGAGCGTTTCCCCTCTTTTTAAAACATGAATTGTTTCCTGTGCGGAAACGGTGAGCGCGAAAAAGCATACGATGAAAATGATACCAGCAAGAGTGCGCGCGGTCATACTGCTTAAAGTATCGGAATGCCTTTGCGGTTTCTAAATATGCCATCCTTGATATTCGGATGAAAGGCGCGTTGACTCGCCGGCCGTCTCCGGCAGATACTCAGGGTATGTCCCTCTCGACCTACAGAATAGCGTTTCCCGCCGGTTTCAGGCCCCTAGTCGAATGTTTGGCAAAGCGCGATTTCGGCTCTTCATCCCTTATCGATGCTGACGAAAGCTCTCTGACGATACGGCCGAATATTCCGTACCGAGTTCCCGCCTATGCGCAGAATTCTTCTCTGGTCATAGATATAGCTCGCTGTTCCGGCCTGGAAGAAGCGTTTCGGTTATTTGCTTCCCGCGCGCGCGATGGGAACCCACGGCAAGAACTTTCGCGAGCTTTCCGCGACAAGGCGTTCATGCGCACAGGCCGCGCCAATCGATTTGTAGTCCGCGGATTTATGCGTTCTACGCCGTCCTTTCCGGGCGCGGAGGCGAGAAACGCCTTGGAAACCGTAATTTCCCGAATCTCCTCCGCGGAACCGGACTCGTCCCATCCGGACGTGGAACTTTCAGTCGTTTTTAGAGACGACGGCAACGCGTATTTCACCGCCGCTTTCCAAAGCGGCAAAACGGAACAGACGACGGAAGCCGGAGAACTACCCAGGCAGACGGCGCGTCTTTTATGCGAACTATCGGAACCCAGCGCCCAGGACGTGTTTCTTGATCCGTTCATGGGATCAGGCAGCCTTCCGCTGGAACGGGCGCGGATGGGAGCATACAAGCTGATTTTCGCTTCGGACCACAACGAAACCTTGGTCGCCCGTGTTAAAGAACGGCTTAAAACGAAGGACTTTGAACGGAAAAAAAGGACCTTCTTCCCTAAGCGCTTGGACGCGCGGGACCTTTCCCGCTTTGAGGACGGCCTTTTCACGACAATCGTTACTGATCCTCCCTGGGGCGACTGGGAAGGATTGGACGATGCGGCGCTAGTCGATCTCTACGCGGCGTTTCTAGCGGAAGCGAAACGAGTGCTCGCTCCCGACGGCCGCCTAGTGCTCCTTGTCGGAAGAAACGATGTCCTAGAACGCGCAATCGCCGCCGGGCCCGCTCCCACCGAAGCCGAACGATCGGACTCTTGGCGTATTGATACGGATTTTCCCGTGCTCATTTCCGGGAAAAAAGCGCGCGCGGTGCTCCTTCGCCGAAGATAGCATCAATGTCGATTTCCATCCCCATGCGCAAATAGCCGAAGCGGTTGGGGTGCAAGTAATCGCCTGAACCGCCGACCGTACTGTTCGGAACATACTCCACGCGAATACGGCCGGTTTCGTTATCAAGCAAGGATCGATCAAAATCGATGACCGAATCGAACGCGGCCGAGGATCGAATAAATGAATTCAAGGCCTTCCGTTTCCGATCCTGTTCCGGTGCCCCGTGCGCGCCACTTGCCCCGAGAGCGGATGTGACTGTGGCGCCGACACAGCAAAGATCGTGGGAACGAATCCTTCCGGCAATTTCTTCAAGCTCCGCCCCTATCGACTCAACGCTCGCGTTCACCCTTGTGCCGAGATCGTTGATGCCCGCGAAGCAGATGACAGTCCTCACGCCCGAAAGGCTCAACACGTCGCGTTCAAGACGCTGAGCCATGGACGGACCGCCCGCAACCGGATTTCGGGCCGAATAGTCAGCGGGAAAGCCGATTTGATTGCCTCCGATGCCCGCGTTTACAACCGCGATTTTGTTGCCGAATTTTTCGTAGAGCCGACGAGCTAAAACATCCGGCCAACGGTCGTCGCCGTTCAAGGTCGATAGAGTACCGTCGGTAATCGAGTCGCCGAACGCGACGACGGCGCATGAGTCGGAGCCGACCGACATATCCAATGCGTCTACGAAAAAGCTGGAAGTCGTACTGAACGGGAAAGACGCCTCCCCTTCTTCACTGCCTTTAGAGCCCGCTCCGGGAGCGCTGAGATAGGACGTCGCCATGCTTTTCGCGTGCCACGTCATGGGGCCGCTTTTATCGATCACATGGAAACCGAGCGCCAGACGACGACCCCAGAGCAACGTTTCACTTTCCGGCGTAACAAAGGGAAGATCGACAGGATCGCTCCAAAAGGAAGAGCCCGGAGGAAGAACGCATTTTGTTGTTTTATCGAAATAAACAGGTCGATTCGTACCCGCGACCAGCGCGGAAGAACCCAGCTGCAGCCCGATGAACACGTCGTCGAAGGCCACCGGCCGGGTGCCGAATACGTTCGACAGACGAAGACGGGTTTTTCCGCCCCACACGCTCGGCCGAACGAGAATACGAAAACTCTGATCGCGCGCGCCGATTTCCGAAGACGGAAGCGCGAAGCTCAAATCGGGTTGCGCCGCTGGATTGCCGACCGGATACGGCCCCTGTGCTGAATTGGTCCAGGCCGCCACCCAACGGGTTTCGTCTTCATGAATCGTCATAGACCCTCTCCCATGAAAAAGTTGTTTTATCCGCTGATACTGGTTAGAATATCGGGTAAAGAGAGGAGAAACAATGATTCATGAACTACGAATTTATCACTGCGTTTCAGGCCGTTTACCGGACCTGCTGAATCGCTTTGAAACGATCACACTTAAGCTCTGGAAAAAGAACGGAATCCGGCAGGCCGGATTCTGGACCGTAGCCATTGGTCCGTCAAATCATGATCTGTACTACATGCTTGAGTGGGATTCGCTCGCCGAGCGGGAAAAGAAATGGAACGCGTTTATAGTCGATCCGGAATGGCTCGCCGCTAAGGCGCAAACGGAAAGCAAGGGGCCCCTGGTCGCGTCTCTTGAAAATATGATTCTTCAGCCGACGAGCTTTTCTTCGGTAAAGTAGCCGGGCGCATCCGCAAATTATACTTTGCTTTATGATACACTCCCGAACGAGAAATTTGTAATGGATAAACCCTCTTCGGAACTGCCTCACAAACGACGCAAGCGCTATTCGGGTACGCATCCCCATGCCTTTTCTGAAAAATACAAGGAATTGAACCCTGAGAAGTACAAAGCGGACGTAGAACACGTGATCAGCCGCGGCGATACACCCGCAGGTACGCATCGTTCCATCTGTCTAGAGGAAGTAATCGCCATCCTTAATCCCCAGCCGGGAGAAGTCGCGGTGGACGCCACTCTCGGTTACGGCGGACATACCCGGGAGCTGCTTAAAAAGATTCTGCCGGGAGGAAAACTCTACGGACTGGATGTCGATCCTGTCGAACTCCCCAAAACGGAGGCGAGACTACGCGTTGAAGGGTTCGGGCCTGATGCCTTCGCCGCGGTCCATTCAAACTTCGCCTCTCTTTCAAAGGTTCTTTCCAAGCTGGGGCTTTCAGGCGTTGATATGATATTGGCGGATCTCGGAATCTCCTCCATGCAAATAGACAACCCCGAACGCGGTTTTACGTTCAAGCGCGATGGACCGCTCGATATGCGGATGAACCCGGAAAAGGGAGAGTCAGCGGCGCTGCTTTTACGCCGGCTCTCAGAAGCTAAAATCGCCGCCCTGTTGAAAGACAATGCCGACGAAAGCGACGCCGACGCGATCGCTCACGCCATCGTACAAAAAAGGCAAAGCATGACCACAACACGTGCGCTTACCCAAGCCGTCAAGACGGCCTTAACCGGCGCTAAGCGCAGCGCTGAAGAAATAACCAAAGCAACCCGCCGTACCTACCAAGCGCTTCGCATCGCGGTGAACGGCGAACTCTCCGCACTCGATTCACTATTGGCCGATCTCCCTTCGTGTCTGAAAAGCGGCGGCCGCGTTGTAATTCTCACCTTCCATTCGGGTGAGGACAATCGCGTGGTAAGTTCTTTTGAGGAAGGGAAAGCGACGGGCGTGTACGCAAAGATTCAAGATGAAGAAATCAGAGCGAGCGCGGAAGAGCGATACAGCAACCCGCGTTCAAAGTCGGTTCGGCTTCGCTGGGCGATCAGAGCTTAAAGATTTTGATATTGTACATACAAAAGCGGGCACCTAATTTTCATCCAGAACCAAATCTTTTTTTTACACCATTAGGCTTATCCCCGACTATGCATGAGGACGTGGTTCCAACGTGGCCCAGCGCCTAGTCGGGCTGGGCGGACGCCGCAAAGCGACGCCCGCGAAACCTAAAAGCGAAAAGGCCGCGTCGTAGACGCGGCCCCTGAGTATAGTCGGGCTGGGCGGATTTGAACCGCCGATCTCTTGGTCCCGAACCAAGCGCGCTAGCCACTGCGCTACAGCCCGATGAAAAAAGCCCGTCCTGGCAGGACGGGCTTGACGGGAGCGACGGGGCTCGAACCCGCGATCTCCGGCTTGACAGGCCAGCGCGATAACCAGCTTCGCTACGCCCCCGTGATGCTCCCGAATATATAGAACGAGCAGAGTTATGTCAAGCGATCGCTGTTTTGATTATTTTCATAAAACCGGCTCTGTATTGACGGCTCTGACGGCGCGTGCTATGGTTTGAACCCGTCGGAATGCGGGTCTCGGACCCGTTTCAATCCTACCGCTTAACGCGCAGTGAGGTACATATCCCTATGACATCCAAGGAAAAAAAGCAGCCCGTAGAGCGTGATAGCTCCACAAAAGGCGAGCTTGTACGACGATTCAAGGCACATCCCTTCCTTTTTACGGGAAGCGTTGTCATTCTGTTCTTCACCCTTATCGCGTTTGTGTTTGTTCCCGCTATGGCGCCGAAAGCCGGTCTTGGATCCGGAGGAAAGCTTACGTTCGGTTCATACGCCGGTAAGCCGATCGACTTCGTCGCTGGTAACTACTTTGCCTCCCAGCGCGACTATTACAATCAGCAGATCCGTTCTTCCGGAAAAGATCAAAACCTGCAATTTGCGGCATTTCAGGTTTGGCGCGCCGCGTTCGACAGCACTGTTCTTCGAACCGCCGTCCTTTCTGAAATGGAAGCATCAGGTTTCCGTTTACCCGAAGAGATGGTCGACCGACGAATGGCTGAACATCCTGCCTTCCAAGAAGAAGGACGATTCTCAGCGGTGAAATTCCGAGCGATGTCCGACAGCGATCGAATGACTCTGCGTAATAACCTTCGCGATGAGCTCATAGTTTCACGATTTACCGAGGATCTCATCGACCTTCAAATTCCGACTAAAGAAAAGGAATTCATGAAGACGATGGCCTCTCCCGAGCGAACCTTTGAATTTGTAGCCTTCCCACTATCCTCTTATCCGGATACTGAGGTTGCCTCGTTCGTAGCCGCCCAAAAAGACCTTTTTAAAACCATACACCTTTCTTCTATTACGCTGACAGGCAAAGAAGCCGATGCGAAAAAAGTATATGAATCGGTTAAGAAAGGAACGCCGTCCTTTGAAGAAACCGCTAAAAAACAGTCGAAGGATGCGTTTGCCGAAAAGAACGGCGATATGGGCATCAAGTTTGCTTATGAGTTCAAGACCCTTATCACTGATGATATAGCACGTAAAAATGTACTCGCCTTGCAAAAAGGGTCGATCAGCGATCTGGTAAAGGTCGCCGATGCTTGGGTTATTTATCGATGCGAAGAAAGCGCCGTGGACTCAGTCGCCGGAGACAGCGCAACACTCGCGAAAGCCAGGGAATACATCATGACTTTCGAACGCGGAAAAATCGAGGACTGGTTGATCGTTAAAGCTGCCTCGTTTACCGAAGCATCCCGTGCGAAAGGAATGTCATCCGTTGCCTCTCAATTCGGCGTCGCGGTTAAGAAATTCGGTCCAATCGGTTTAAATTACGGTGATGTCGAACTGTTTCGCTCGCTTGCCTCACTCAAAGTACCGGAACTTGCAAGAGCCTCAACCAGCGAAGCATTCTGGGCAGCGGCGTTCTCCACAAAACCGGCGGATATCACGAAACCCATTGTAGTTGGGGATTCGGTTCTCGTCCTTCAAATACTGGAAGAGCGCAACGCGGACGATTCAGCTATGGCGGTAATTAATTACTATTATCCCTACGCCGTCGGCCAATATTCGGACAGAGAAGTCCGAGACCATTTCCTGAGCAGCAAAAAACTCAAAGACCAATTCTACGAAACCTTCGTCAAATACTTCATGCCGAACTAAACGATGAACGGAGATATGCCCCGGCGAATACAAGCCCGCCGGGGCTTCTCAATCAGTTATAAAGGGAAAACGCTTCTATCTCTTATCGATCCAGTGGATAGCTCAGAACGTGTTGCAGCGGTTCTTCCCGTTTTCAAACAAACCCTTTACGTCTGTCCCTCGCCTCTTTTCGGTTACGGAATACAAAAACTCTTTGACCGCATTACGCCCGATTCCGCGATACTCTGTATTGAATCTGATCCTGAGTTGTTAAGTCTTTCTACTGAAGAGCTTCCGGAAGATATTAAAGCAAACCCCAGAGTACGGCTAATTCGCGCAACGGATGGAGCGTCGGCCTGTTCGTACCTGCGGCGGGAATTTGGCCCTCGGCGTTTCAGAAGGGTTGTCCTTGCCAAGCTGAATGGCGGTTACGCGCTCAATGAAAAAACCTACACCGAAGTTGAAAGCGCTTTGAGAGATGATGTCGCGCTGGAATGGGCGAACGCGATGACGCTTCTAAAACTCGGCCGCCGCTACGCGCTTAACGCGATCCGCAACTTGGCAATCCTGCCCTCATCCCATCCTCTGTGCGCGGGCACCTTCAGCAACGATCCAATTCTGGTCCTCGGCGCGGGCCCTTCTCTTGATTTTGTAGAACCAATCCTGAGTTCGCGGCGGCACTTCCGCATCATATGTGTAGATACCGCGCTGATACCGCTCTTAGAGCGGGGAATCGTTCCGGATATGGTTGTCGTACTTGAGGCGCAACATTGGAACTTGCGTGACTTCATCGGATCAGGAAAAACGAATTGTCCTCTCGCTCTTGATCTTTCTTCCCTACCGCGAGGGGCGTTTACCACCAATGGCGCACGTTTTCTCTTTTCAGTTGACTGGGCGCCGCTGCGTCTTCTTGATCGTTTAAAGACGGCCGGATTGCGTCCACCGGAGATTCCGCCGCTCGGCTCCGTCGGCCTAGCGGCGGTGGCTATCGCCCTGAGAGCGGGAACAGGAGCTGTAGTGCTCGCGGGTCTTGACTTTGCTTACGACATCGGCGCGTACCATGCGCGTTCCTCTCCTTCCCGTCTTGATCGACTACTTCGGACGGATCGACTGAAAAGCCTCATCGATCCGGCTCCCGCCTTCCGTGACGGGACAGTCAAAGCGAACGGAAAATTGAATCGGCCCATCAGAACCGATCCTGCGCTGCGTGGATACCGAAACCTCTTTCAACGTGAGTTCGTAAAAATCGATCGTCTGTACGATGCGGGGGACAGAGGACTCGAGCTTGGCATCAAAACGGTTACGTTAATCGAGGCTATGAAGTTGCTTGAGGGTGAACACCCAAGGCAGCAAGAAACCAATCCCGAGACTTTGCCGTATGTCGCCGATTCCCCAAAAACCATTGCATTCATCGATTGCGAACTCGCCCGATTGCACACATTGCGATCCATCCTGACGGGGAACACGATTTCAGATGATCTTGAACGTCTTGTCGATGAATGCGACTACTTATGGTCGCACTTTCCCGAATGCGCCGGAGCCGACGGCAAAAGACCGCTGATTACCGATATCGCCTTCCTCAAACGGGTCAGAGCAGAAATCGATCCCTTCGCGAAAGCCTTTAACATCGCCCGCTCGGAATTAATACGCACCTAAACGGAGATAGGGATAACTTCAGTTACTCAGGGCGATTGTAAAACTAACCAATTAATGAAATCGGCTCACTCATCTTTAGTTTTTAAAACCGCAAGGAAAGCGCTCTGCGGCAACTCGACCTCACCTACCATTTTCATGCGCTTCTTGCCTTCTTTTTGTTTTTCCAAGAGTTTTCGCTTACGTGAAATATCGCCGCCATAGCACTTGGCGAGCACGTCTTTGCGCATTGCGTTGATAGTCTCACGCGCGATTATTTGACTGCCGATAGCGCCTTGAATAGGGATTTTAAACTGTTGACGGGGGATTTCCGCGGATAGGCGCGCGCATACCGTACGCGCGCGTTCATATGCATTGCCCTTGAATACCAGTTGAGCAAGCGCATCAACCGCTTTTCCGTTGAGTAGAATATCAAGTTTCGCGAGTTCTGTGGGCTTGAAATCGGTAATGTCGTAATCAAATGACGCGTATCCGCGGCTGATGCTCTTCAGGCGATCGTAAAAATCGAAAAGCACCTCTGCGAGCGGCATATTATAGACGACCTCAACGCGCTTTTCATCAAGGTAGGTAAGATTCGTCTGAACACCGCGCTTTTCCAAGCAAAGAGTCATAATGTTGCCAAGATATGTTGTCGGGGTGATAATCGCGGCGCGGATATACGGCTCTTCGGCACTTTCAATTCTACCTTCATCCGGATATTCCGAAGGGTTATCGACAAATATTTCTTCGCCGTTGCGTAAATGGATTTTATAACGGACGGAAGGTGCGGTAAAAATAATAGCTTGACCGAACTCGCGTTCAAGACGCTCCTGCACCACTTCCAGGTGCAAAAGACCTAAGAAACCGCAGCGAAATCCAAAGCCGAGCGCCACGGAAGAATCCTTGTCGTAGATCAAAGACGCGTCGTTCAGTTTGAGTTTTTCCATTGCTGATCGCAATTCATCGTAATCGTTAGTATCCACCGGATAGATCGAAGAGAAGACAACCGGCTTAACTTCCCGGAAACCGGGCAGCGGTTTGTCGCACGGTCGTTCCGCGCTGGTAACCGTATCCCCGACGCGTACGTCGGAAACGGTTTTGATACCGGCAATAATGTACCCGACTTCACCCGCGGTGAGTTCTTCCTGCTCAACAAGAGCAATCTTGAAAATGCCGACAGTCTCCACGGGATATTGGGAATTGTTATACATGAAACGAACCGTCATGCCCTTGCGGAGCGTCCCTTCCATAACGCGCAGATGCACTACAACCCCGCGGTACGCGTCGTAATGGCAATCGAAGATAAGCGCGCTCAATGGATTTGAAGCATTGCCCTTGGGCGGGGGTATTCGTTTAACGATGGCTTCGAAAAGTTCATCAATACCGGTACCATGCTTGGCTGATACGAGCAACGCTTCGTCGGAATCCAGACCCAAGTCGTGATCAATCTGATGCTTCACGTCGGGAATATTCGCAGCGGGCATGTCGATCTTGTTAATGACCGGAATGATTGTAAGATCGTGTTCCAGAGCGAGATACATATTGGAAAGAGTCTGGGCCTCTACACCCTGCGTCGCGTCAACCAGAAGCAGAGCGCCCTCGCAGGAATAAATGGCGCGGGAAACCTCATAGGTGAAGTCGACATGGCCGGGTGTATCGACAAAGTTAAGCTGATACACGACACCATCGTTTCCCGTATACGGAATCGTGACGGCCTGACTTTTGATCGTGATGCCGCGTTCCCGCTCAATATCCATATTATCCAGAATCTGATTCTGGAACAAACGATCATCTATAATTTTCGCCTTTTGGATAAGGCGATCGGATAGGGTCGACTTACCGTGGTCGATATGCGCTATTATGCAAAAATTACGGATACGCTCAGTTTCAGTCATACGAGGGGACTATAGCGGAAATAGCAGCCTCTTACAAGGCGCGCCATCCATGGCGCGGCGGAATCGCTTGAAGGCGATTCCGCGATATACGTCTGCGCGCCCCTCCGTGGGCGCGTGGCGCGCCCACGGAGGAGGCGCCCACGGAGGGGGCGCTATGGGAAGGGGGCATGGGGGAAACCGTAACCATGAGAGGAGGCGGCGGAAGGTGATTAGTCGAGGGAGGACAGGGCTTTCATCAACTGTTCTTGAGTGAACGGTTTTTGGATGAAAATGCTCTTTTTATACGCCTGGGTTGTTTTGGAATCACGCTTATCATGGTAGCCGGACATGAAAACGACACGAAGATCTTTTTTGCTCTCCGCCAATCGGTTTGCCAACTCATACCCATTCATATGGGGCATAACCACGTCAGTCATAAGAAGGTAGTCGGACTCGCGTTCAGCGTGAATAATCGCTTCTCCCGGATTCGCCGCCTCAAGCACACGATATCCTACTTTGGATAGTATTCGGGAAAGAAGACCGCGTAGATAGTCGTCGTCCTCTACGAGCAGGATTGTACCGGCACGGACGATGGTCACTTCGTGCTTCTCTTCTGAAACCGTTACGGGTTCCGGATTACCGTGAATAACAGGCAAATAGACCAAGAAGTTCGATCCGCGTTTGAGAGTGCTTTCCACCGCAATACGGCCGCCGCTTTGATTTACGATGGCGTACACCGTAGAAAGACCGAGCCCTGTCCCTTTATCGGCGCCTTTTGTGGTAAAGAAAGGTTCAAAAATACGTTGTATGTTTTCCGGTGAAATGCCTTCGCCGGTATCACGAACCGAAATCAGGACCCAGTCACCTGCTGGGATTCCGTGCATCTTGCCTTTACCATCCGAATGCACATCATCTGTTTCCACAATTATCGTACCACCCGAAGGCATCGCGTCTTTCGCGTTCACCACTAGATTGATTATCACCTGCTCGAACTGACCCGGATCGATGAAAACGAGAGGATTCTTCGCATCCAGGAAATATTTGAGAGCAATATTTTCACTGACCAAGCGCCGGGACATTTTCTCCAATTCACCGAGGATTTGATTTGCGTCGACAATCCGCGGTTCCAGCGACTGCTTACGAGAAAACGCCAAAAGCTGGCGCGTTAAATTCACCGCCTTCTTTGCGGCTGTCAATATTCCGTCAACCTCGATGCGAAGAGAGGCATCGTTGCCAACGTCCTCCGCGAGAAGATTGCAATAACCCATAATGGCAGTGATGATATTGTTAAAGTCATGCGCGATACCGCCCGCAAAACGACCGACTGCTTCCATCTTTTGAGCTTGGCGCAACTGCGATTCCAATTCTCGACGCTCACTGATATCGACAAGAAATACTCGCAATTCCATCTCTCCACCGGATTGCTCCTTGGCTTTTGCGATGGTGGCTAATACTATCTTCTGGATTCCATCAAGTTTTAACAGGGTCCATTCTTCCGCGGCAATGGAATCGAGCTCCTTGATGCGCTCAAGGAAAAGTGAGCCGTCCTTTTTATCCGCAAAGCGTTCCGCGACATTTGTGCCACGAACCGCTTCCGCGTCCGAAAATCCGAGAAGGCGAATAAAAGCACCATTGCAATCGTTTATAAGACCGTCGACTGTTGCGGTAAAGTTCGCGGACGGCGCTTCCTCGAACAGACTACGGTATCTCTCTTCGCTGAGCCGAAGTTTCAAATCCATGGAATGGCGGTACAAGGCAATTTCAATCGCGGTACGTAATTCACGCTCTTCAAACGGTTTTATAATGTACCCGAACGGACGGCTTTCCTTCGCACGGGAAACCGTATCCTCATCGGCATATGCTGTTAAAAGAACGACAGGAATGGAGAAATCATCGAAGATCTTTCCAGCTGCGGCTATACCATCCAAGTCGCCCTGAAGGTGGATATCCATCAGAACCAGATCAGGCTTTTCATTGGAGCAAGCGGCAATTGCTTCCTCGCCGGAAGCATAGCTGCCGAGAACCTCATAACCGAACCGGGTCAGGTGACGCCTTATATCGAGCGCAACGATATGTTCATCTTCGCAAATGACTATTTTCGGCATACAAGTACTCCATTTTAGATATGCTTTCTGTGATCACTTGAACGTGAATCCATTTCAGGTCCCTTACCGTACCGGGTGAAAACCATGTTTCTCCAATTCCTTCCGGAGTTTTTCTAAATCGATGGGCTTCACAAGGTAAGCGGTAGCTCCACCTTCTTGATACGCTTCGATCACGTTCTTAGGATCTTCCATAACGGTAGTCATAATGATCTTCACTTCGTCGACAGTACGGATCCCCATCTCTTTTTCAACAGTTCTGATACGCCTGAGAGCTTCATGCCCATTTACGCGAGGCATCATGATATCCATGAAAAGGACATCATAGGGTCGGGACTCGTCCCATGCGATTTTAAAAGCGTCAACCGCTTCTTCGCCGTCTACGACAACATCAACCTCACCGTAAGCCGCGAGAAGTCTTTGCATCATCCGACGAGACGCGAAATCATCTTCAACAACCAGGACTCTCATGGCATCCTCCATGTACGTTCAGTCAGTTTCGCCATTTCGCGTTCCGACGGTGACCGCTTCGCGGATCCGCGAAAGTTCATTTTGAACCGCGTTTGAATCTTCACGACGACAGGCCAGCATTACCTTGAATATATATTGCGGTAAGATAGTTGCGTGCAACGATTCCAGTTCCCTTCTGCATCGCGCAGCGGCGCTCTCCAATTCCACTCCTGGTTCCGCTCCGATTACCTCGGCTTCCCCCAAAAAGCGTTCGACCGAAGAGAGAATAGCCAAATTTGAAGCCAGTTCGGATCGAATGCGCTGTTCGCGTGAGACCAATTGTTCGCGACCAATAGAATCCGTGGCTTGATCCATTACCGCGCTATTATGCTGGACCGGAGAGTTCTCAAGGATCTCTGGATCTTTTGATCCCAACGAAGAAAGACAAGAGCGTAAAGAACCGCGCCGTATCGGTTTAAAAAGAAACTTAGCCGACCCGGAAAGCTTTTTCCATTCCGGATCGTCTTTTGCCCCGATTGAGGAAAGAACGACCAGATTATCGGCAAGTAAATTATTGCGCGCCGGGTCCGCTACGCATGAAAAAAGCCGTTGCCGATCCGGCATTTTTTCATCCAAAATAAAACACTTTGGACGATTGTTTTCGGATGAATATAGCTCACGGATAACACTATCGATATTTCCCAGAATGTGAACGATACAGCCCCACGAAATAAGCAACTCCGTCAAGATAGCGCGCTCATCCTCAAAAGGAACAGCCAAGAAAACGGACAAACCGAGCGGAATCGGTTTTTCGTTTAAACGAAGCGGTACGTTTTCCGGAAGCGTGAATGGAAGCGATACCGTAAAAATACTGCCCTTCCCAAGCTCACTGGAAACGGAAACGGAACCGCCCATAAGCTCCGACAACGATTTTACAATAGAAAGGCCTAGTCCCGTTCCACCATACGCACGGGTGCTTGAGCCATCAATCTGCGTAAATGATTCCCATATTACGGACAAACGATCGGGCGCTATCCCGATTCCCGTATCTTTAACGCTCAATTCAAGCACCGCCACGGAGCTGTCGGCCCCGCCGTCGGCTGAAGGCGCGGAGTTCAACTCAACACGGATACCACCGGATTCGGAAAATTTAATGCCGTTAGAAAGGAGATTGGTCAATATTTGTTTGAAGCGGCGCGGATCGCCTTCGATTAAAGACGGAACGTGCGGATAAGAATAGAATAGAAGTGAAAGCCCTTTTCTATTCGCCTGTATGGAGACTTCCTCCATACACTCTTCGACGGCATCCACGGGATCAAAAGCAATCGAGTTGATGCGCATTTTCCCGGCTTCAATTTTTGAAAAATCGAGTATGGAGTTTATTAAAAATAAAAGGTTATCCGCGGATTGCCGGGCTATCTCCAGGTATTCTCCTTGTTCGTCCGAGATCGATACATCCCGGGCAAGTTCCACCATGCCGATTATACTATTGAGCGGAGTGCGGAGCTCATGGCTCATATTGGAAAGAAACTCGCCTTTGACCCGACTGGATTCCTCGGCGTTCTGTTTCGCCAGGACAAGAGAAGACTCATATTCTTTTTCCGCGCTCACATCCCGTTCGATGCACGCGATCTCTACCACTCGCCCTTCCGCGTCACGAAGCGGAGAAAGCGACATCGAAACAATGATAGTCTTACCGGAACAACATCTTCGGGCCATCTCAAGACGACCGACTAACTTACCAGCCAACACTAAGTCGATCAAATCACGAAACTGAATCCGATCTTTCTCATCGACTAATATTTTTTGGATACTAGATCCGATTATTTCATCAGCGGAGAAACCATAAATCAACTCGGCGCCGAGATTCCACGACACGATGCGCAGGTCCGTATCGAGCGATAATATCGCGTCGAAACTGCTGGATACGATAGCGGCAAGCCGGGTTTTGACGGCATCAGCCTTGACGATTTCGGAAATGTCGCGGATCGATAAGACATGCCCGCATTTCTCCGAATTGGGGCCTCTTATCGTTGAGCGAATCAACTCCACAGGAATTTTTGACAACTGGGTTGTCATCATAAGCCATTGCGTATCTTGCTCGGAACCTTTCTCTGCCCGTGAATGGTCTCCCTCGGGAGCAAGCAAAATAGCTAGCGCTTTATTTTCGGCAAACGAACAATACGAACTTATCGACTTGCCGGTCACGTCCGGGTCTTCAACACCAAAAAGTCGCAAAGCGGCGGGATTCATGAAAACAATTTTTTCATCAGCGTCAAGCGCAACAACACCGTCGGATATGGCATTCATTGATCCATTAAGCCATTCCCTGCTCACTCTAAGATCCTGCTCCATCCGATGCTTGTATAAAGCCATCTCAATTGAAATCAGAACTTCCCGTTCTTGGAATGGTTTTAAAATATACCCGAAAGCTTGAGTTACCTTCGCTCTTGCGAGTGTCCGTTCATCAGCAAAGGCGGTTACGAAAATAACCGGGATATCGTCGGATTTATGGATCAGTTCCGCGGTATCGACTCCGTCCAAATCGCCCTGCAGTTTGATGTCCATGAGAATCAAGTCGGGCTGCGTTTGTTTTACCGAATCAAGCGCTTCTTCACCAGATGCCGCAATACCGACGACGTCGTAACCCATGTAGGTCAAACGACTTCGCATATCAAGAGCTACGATGCTTTCGTCTTCAACAACCAGAATTTTGGCTTTATTGACACTCTGGTCCATGGCGATCTAACGCCTCATTCAGGGCGTCCGGATGAATCGCCGGAAACGGTACCTGATAGAGCCTTTTCAAGATCAAGAAGTATAACAAATCCCTCTCCGTGGCGACCAATCCCTTTAACAAAGGAACCGTCAATGCGAGAACCAAAGGATGGAGCACGCTCAATATCGGAATCGTCAAGATCCAGCACTTCCTGAACCTCGTCGGCAAGAACACCGGCCGTCAGAAATTCACCTTCATATTCGACTTGCGTCACGATAACCGCGGATCCGGCTTCTAATTTCGTTGGCTCACGACCGAAAACAGCTCGTAAATCCACAACGGGAACAACACTTCCGCGATGGTTTATAACACCCCGCAAATGTGGTGGACATCGCGGGACACGCGTTATAGCCGCCATCTCCAGCACGACTTCAACGGATGAAACCGCGACCGCATACCGTTCATCACCGAGGTTAAAGCTGAGATATTGTCCATCGAGTTTCTCGTTTTCTTTTTGGTCCATTGCGGACCCCTCACCCGGCTACTTTTTTGACGACGCCGAGCAATTTTTCGGCGCTGAAGGGTTTGACAATCCAGCCGGTAGCGCCGGCTTCTTTGCCCTCATTCATTTTCGACCCTTGCGATTCCGTAGTCAAAACGATAATCGGCGTAAATTTAAACTTTGCGTCTTCACGAACCTTTTTAATGAATGTAATTCCGTCCATATTCGGCATATTAACGTCGGTAATAATCAGGTCTACGACACTCATTCCCTGCAACGCCGATAAACCGTCCATTCCGTCCTTAGCCTCGACGACGTCATATCCGCCTTGCTGAAGGACATAGGTAATGCTCTGGCGTATTGCTGCCGAATCGTCAACGACAAGGACCTTCTTCGCCATGTAAAAGCCTCCTGGGAATCGCGTTAAGTATGGCCCAAGCCGATCGTAAATGCAAGTTCGGATCGTTCGGACAATCTAGGAATCAGCGGGCCCGTTTCAACACCTCCACCGCAAGCGAGCCTAAGGGAAGTACCGAATCAACACCACCGGCTTTGATCGCTTCATTCGGCATCCCAAACACGACGCAACTTGTCTCATCCTGGGCAAAGGTATAAGAACCGGCATCGTGCATTTCTTTCATACCGCGTGCGCCGTCATCTCCCATTCCCGTCATAATGACACCGATCGCGTTCTTAGCCGCATAGCGGGCCGCTGAACGGAAAAGCACATCCACACTCGGACGATGGCGGCAAACGAGCGGACCTTCTTTTACCTCGACGTAATAACGAGCTCCGGCCCGTTTTAAAAGCGTATGTTTGTTGCCGGGCGCGATCAGGACGCGGCCGCGCACCACGGTATCATTATCCTCCGCTTCCTTTACATTCACCTTGCAAAGACCGTCCAAACGCTTAGCGAAGGCGGCGGTGAAGTGCTCCGGCATATGTTGTACAATCACCATTCCGGGGGCGTCAAGCGGCAACGCTTCCAGGTATTCTCTCAGTGCTTCGGTGCCGCCCGTCGAAGCCCCAACGACGACAATCCTTTCAGTCGTTTCAATGATATGGGTTCGCTCCGGCGGTTTTGCAAGCATAACGTCAGCCGTCAATTTCGGGGAAACTTCGCGAGCTTCCGTGCGAACCGTCAACTTTTTTATCCGGGCAAGCCTAGCGGCCTTCACCACATCGCAGATCCGCACCTTCGATTCCTCAAGGAATTGTTTGGTTCCCAGCTTTGGTTTTTGGATGATATCGATTGCCCCGTATTCTAAGGCCTTGATCGCGTTGTCGCTCCCCGCTTCCGTCTTGGAAGAACAGATTACGAAAGGGATTGGATCACCGCTCATAATGGTTTTCAGAAAGGTAATACCGTCCATTCGAGGCATTTCTACATCGGAAACAATGACGTCCGGCCTATCGGTTTCAATTTTTTTTAACGCGAACAAGGGATCTGGCGCGACAGCGCTAACAATAATTTCCGGATCGCTTTCCAATACATCCTTGAGTGTTTGCCGAACAACCGCCGAATCGTCGACAATCATGACCCGGATTTTTTCACGCGCCATGGTTCCTCCTACCCTTTGATATAAACCGTCGGAGCGACCGAACGAAGAGAAATGCTGATCCCCGTAAGGGTCTCTGAATGACCAAGAAAAAGAGCACCTCCGGGAATGAGCCGGTCGTAGAACTTCCGTATCAAGCGTTCTTGTGTTTGTCGATCGAAATATATGATGACGTTTCTACAAAAAATAACATCAAAACGATCCCTGATGCCAAAGTCGTCATCCATAAAATTGAGGCGCTGGAATTCGATGTGCGAACGCAGCTCGGGTTTGACGCGAACCACATGCTTGGCGGAATCTTTGCTTTTCAACAAGTACCTTTTCTTATAATCCAGCGGTACCGGAGCGACCTTCTCTTCTTCGTATATCGCCTCGACGGCATGACCGAGTACCTTTGTTGAAATATCGGTTGCCAAAATCGACCAACGGAATGAAGCAACCGCGCGGCGATATTCTTCCAATACCATCGATAAAGTGTAAGGCTCTTCGCCGGTGGAACAACCGCCAGACCAGACTCTGAATATGTCTCCACCGGATGGACGGGCCTTTGGCAAAATGTCATTGAGGAGATAATCGAAATGGTCGGCCTCGCGAAAAAAGTCGGTTTTATTCGTCGTCACCGCGTCGATCATATGGATCAATTCGGTTCGCGACCCTTCATCGCTGAATACGTAATCGACATAGGAGGTATAATCCTTGAAAGAGTGTTGCCGCAATCGACGAGATAAACGGCTTTCAAGCATAACACGTTTTGCGGGAGGCATTTTTATTCCGAGTTCCCGCTCAATATACGCACTCAGTCGCGAAAAATCCTGATCGTTCATTGCGGCTGGAGAAACACCGATACCACCCGAAGGACCGATCGGCGTTTTTAAGTCAGGCCTTTGTTGATTGAACATTGCGATCCCGTTTTAAGCGCCGAAGATCATCCCGCTGAGCACTCAAAGAAAGCCGATTGACATCCACGATGAGCGCGACCGTACCGTCGCCGAGAATAGTAGCGCCGGATAAGCCCTCGGTAGTCTTGAACATTCGGCCCAACGGCTTAATGACGGTTTGATAATCACCGACAACCTCATCAACAACGAAGCCGACACGGGAATTATGGGCATTGACGACCACGATCTGCTCAATCTCCGGCGCTTCGCCGGGGACCTCATAGAGCTCTCGGATACCTACATAAGGAAGGATCTCATTCCGATACGATAAAATACGCCGGCCTTCATCTTCGGCAAGCCGCTCATCCCGTTTCAATTCGATGCAACCGTCCACCGAGGACAAAGGAATCACATAATGTTCGACGCCGATGCGTACAAGCAAGCCTTCTATAATCGCTAAGGTAAGCGGAATATGAAGCGTAATCTTTGTTCCTACACCCTTCTTCGAGTCAATCGAAACGGATCCGCCCAAAGAATCGATCTCGCGTTTGACGACGTCCATGCCGACACCTCGTCCGGAGACGCTAGTGACCACTTGGGCCGTCGAAAACCCGGGCGCGAAAATAAGCTGAAACAATTCCTGTTCCGACAAACTGCTTCCCGCCGGAACGATTCCGCGTTCGATCGCTTTAGCCAAAATGCGTTCAGTATTAAGCCCCGCGCCGTCATCGGCTATTTCAATCAAAACATGCGCACCGGAATGCAGAGCAGACAAGGACACAGTCCCTTGCCGGCTCTTACCAGCCGCTTCACGTTGAGAAGGAAGTTCAATCCCGTGATCGACGCTGTTACGGATGATATGAACCAACGGATCATTCAGGCGCTCTATAACCGTTTTATCCAGCTCGGTTTCAGCTCCTTCGGTGACCAACTCGATTTCTTTCCCGAGTTCCGCCGAAAGATCGCGAACCACACGTCTGAACTTGCTGAAAGTCGAGCCGATCGGCAACATGCGAATACTCATTGTATTGCCGCGCAATTGTGAAACCAAGCGTTCAAACTGTTCTGAAATCATAGAAAGCTGACCGTCGCGCAACTCGGTAGCGGTTCTCGCAAGTCGCGCCTGTAAAGTCACCAATTCGCCGACAAGATCTACCAAGGCGTCTAATTTCTCGCTCGCGACACGGATGCTCGTTGTTACTGCGTCATGCTGTTTCGACTCTTTCAGGCGCTTTAGCTGTTCCTGTTCCTCCAAAGCGCTTTTGACTTGCTCGGGCGTCGCAACCTTTTCTTGTACTAGAATCTCTCCCAGTCTCATTTGGCTTTCAACGACGGTTTGGATTCGTTCGGAAGTCGTCACACCCCGATCGACGAGTATTTCACCGATTCGTTTGGGGGGAATCTCGTCAATATCGGCGGTATCATTTGTAATCTTCGCTATCGTAAGTTCGCAATCCCCTTCGACGAAAATGAACACATCGCGTATGGCTGTTTCGTTTTTATCGGTGGTAAGGGTAATATCCCATCCAACGTAACATTTTTCCGGATCAAGTTCCGATAAAATCGGGATACGATCCGAGATGGGAGTAACAGTGGCGACACCGAGAGAACGCAATTCATCGAGCAGGAGGAGCGGCCGCGTGCCATTCATAAAAACATCGGGAGAAGGGATAAATCGTATACGATAAGATTCTTTGGCAAGCAAAATAAAAGTTTCAGTTACCGCTTTCGGTGGGACTGACTCCTGTACGCCCATTTCAATAGGAGGAAGAATATCGCTGTCCTTCAGCTCCTTTGAACGTTCAACCTCTTTCTCCGCGGTTCGTTTCGCGGCATGCTCCTTAAATTCGGAAACGAGGGTCGCGGCTTCTAAGCGCGAAGACTCCGATGAACCTTCGAGCATCGAACTGATCAGGTCCCGCGCGCGAAGAGTCAAATTAATCAAATCCCGATCGGCTACGAATACGCCTTCACGGAGAAGATCCATGATCGATTCAACCTCATGCGTAAACCGGGAAATCTCGTCGAAACCGAACATGGAAGACGACCCTTTGATAGTATGCATCGTCCTGAATACAGCCGAAATTATTTCAAAATCAAGCGGATTGGCTTCGAGTTCAAGGAGGGTCGATTCAAGGTTATTGAGCAGCTCGGTCGCTTCTTCTCGAAAAGCTTCCTTAAATTTCTCAATCATCGATTACGACTCCTTCTTTGTCGTAACACTCATTCCGAATAATTCCGCATCAATGTCTCTGGCGTTTTCGGAAGGCTTACGGATAAAACCGGACACAATAAGTGCGTGGGCTAGATCCGGCTTGATCGTTCCTGTCAAATGAAAGGTTTTGCCGGTCTTTTCCGCTTCACGTTGAGCGGCTATCAGGAGCTGGATCGCCGCAAGATCAATGGAATCCATAAGCGATAAACTTACAACAACTTGAGCGGCTTGAGCCAGAGCGGCGACTAGTCCTTCTTTCAAAGCCGCAGCCTTCTCAACTGAAGGAGACCCTTCCCATGTTACGACTTTTACGGAAACGGAAGACGCTGACATAGGCACCTCGCCTTAAGTATAGACTGTCGCTGATTTCATGCAAGCGCATATGACCTTAAAAAGTCGCGCTAAAGGGTATCGGGATTGTTAACAACAGCGGGTAATCGAATTGTACTTTCCAGATATCCCATGCGTCGTTTTTTTACAAATAAATCGATAACGGCGACACCTGCTTCGTCGTCGATTTGAAAACCACGAACAGAAACAGGATCATTTTCCGAAATGCCGGCTTCATCGGCAACGGAACCTCTCAAAATGCGTTTAACGGTAAACTCAGGATCAAACGGACCGGATCCGGAAGGCACCAACAATAGACCGAATAGAGGGCCCGCCAATCGTTCCCGAGAATCTTTTTTAAAGGCATCGGACAACGGTGACTGCGGACGGGTTGCAGTCACAAGAACTCGCGTTATCCCGTCACTGGTTGTCAGCGTTGTAAGTTCACCTGGCCGTCGGAGGAAAAGTATATCTTGCAGAGATCGCACGGAGGTTGCTTCCTTACCGTCAATTGCCGCAATCCGTGAGCCCTCGGGGACATCCTGATCGGCCGAGGCGGAGCCGGGCGCTACATAAATGATTTCAACGCCTTCCTTACCTTCATAGAGCGAACACCCCAGCCAAGGTCGATCCACACGACCGCCCTTGAAAAGAGCGGGAAGAGCCGAAGCGAGCCGTGTAACGGGAATCGCGAAATTTAGCCCTTGGAATTTTTCGATTCCGGCAAAAACGACACCGGCCAAGCGACCATTCATGTCAACGACGGGTCCGCCTGAATTACCGTGGTTGACTGCCGCATCAATCTGAACAACATTGCCGATTTGCAAAAGGCGCCGGCCTACGGCGGAAACGATCCCCGCGGTAACCGTGCTCTCAAGTCCGGCAGGCGAACCAATAGCCAACACACGTTCACCCGGTTCAAGATCTGCCTCATCCAACACGCCGAAAACGAATTCCGGTTCAATTTCGGTCTTGATAAGCGCAAGATCAAGCAAAGGATCCCAGCCGATGACTTTTGCCGGAATGCGTGGTTTTGAGGCGTCGCCCATCCGTATGTACATACGGGAATAGCCCTCGTACTTCGGATCTACTTCACTTTCAACTACGTGATAGTTGGTTACGAGGTAACCTTTTCGGTCAATAAAGAATGCGGAACCGATCACACGGTCGGGCGAACCGAGGCCCTTTTCGACTTTTATTCCTCGATCAACCCAAACGGTCGCGACACCCTTAATCATATCGGAGGGAGAATCTTTTCCGGAAGCAAAAGCACGAGCTTCCTCCGAGATAACTCCACCGCGGCTTTCCGCTATCTTGAGAAAGAAAGCGCTAGTCCTGCGCTGTCGCGATTTAACGGCCCTATCAAGGAATGTCGTTACATCCGCGGCATCGAGCGGCTTGAGGGAATGGGAGAGCGCCGCGGTAAGAAAGGCGGGAACATCGTCGCCTTTCTTAAATAAATCACGAGCTTCATCCAATAAAAGCTGAGCCTCGCCGGAGCGTTCTATTTTTGAACCGATAGCCCGCAATGAACGTGAGGAAGAAACCGCGTCACTCCACCGTCTTTCGGAGACAGCCGTTTCATATTTCTTTTCAAGAACGGTCACTGCTTGAGCGTACAGTTTTGCGGAGAGAGACTCGTCTGACTTCGTAAGATCGGAACCGTATCGAATTTTGAAGGCTCCCAGCAAATGAATTGCGCGTTCGGGGTTCTTCTCAATCGACAACTCAATATCTTCAAAACGGGTTGACGTCGTCGACTTGGGTTGGGTAAGCCGTTGGGAAGCCGATGCGCAAGAAAACAATAACGATACACAAATGAACAGGCCAATATTACGGAAGCTCACTTCTGAATTACCTTATCAAATACTCCATCACCATCGAAATCCGTTTCAACCATATTGACCTCATGACTATGTGATTTGAATTTGACAAAAGTCTCAAATCGACCGTCTAAATCAAGATCCGCTCGGCGAAAAGTCGGGAAACCGCCTTCAAATTGGGTGATAGCTAAAGTTGCGCCTTTTACGGTTTCAATTGAACGTATGGGCGCACCGAGCGAATACTCGATTCGTTCGGAGGATCCGCTCGCCAAGGAACCCGGTCGGTCCACCGATGACGCAAAGGAATAAAAAGAACGTTCGGTCATACGCGGAGTAATGGGATCAGTTTTCGGTATTCGTACGGCGGCGCCTGGGAAAAGGGGCACCAATCGAACAGGAGCAAACGGAAAGGCTTGCGGTGGGAAGCGAAAATAAGTTTTACCCACCGCAATAGACGCAATGTATGGATACCGTTCCCATGTCGTCTCGGCGCGAATGAGATCGGAATGAACGGCGACACGCACAGGAACGGAAGAGTCGGGAGTGATACTTTCTGCCGAAATCGCGATTGATCCCCGTATCGGAAGACCATCCGAGATACGTAAGTCCCACTCGAATATTCCGTCCTGATCGGCATCATACGAGAAAGACACCATTTCACCCCGTTCATACCGCGTCCGCGATTCGGGCCGAGAATCTCCGTCGGCGTCTTCGGTTATCAACCCGGAAAATGCGGCACTTTTTCGGGCGAACAGCGTGCGGGCGTCTTGGGCGCGTAAAAGGTCGTACGAATCAGTCAATAAACGTACATCCATGATCGATTGGGCGAACAGTTCCTCAACCGCGTCGCTGTCAGATACAAGACCGAGCGATAGGGCCATTGGAACCGATTCAACGGAAACAGGAGGTATCGCACGGTATGCCGCCACCAAACGGCGGCGCTCCTCAACGTTGCGAACGAAGGGCGCCGCGCAAACGGCTAGGAACGGATCAGCACCAATCAAAAACGGAATTCTATCGAGCGCAAAAGCGATTAGACGCTGTTCTTCGTCACTTTCCACTCTCTTTTCCGTCTGTTGAGAAGCAGGCTTTCCGGCAACTTTAAAAAGGAGTCTAACAAAGCGAGTATCGCGGGGGAAAGCGGCCAACGAATCCTTCATGCGACGCAGGAATCGAACGGCATCACCGGACGCGCTGAGGGCGCGCAGAACGAGAAATGCCGAATCGGGGCTTTCAGCGCAGTCAACCAGAACGGCCAAGGCCTCGTCGAACGAACGTAAATCAATGAGGCATTCAGCCTCCAGCAAACGGGCGTCGTCGGCGGACTGACTCGTCCAGCGGGAAGCTTCTAGGGCTCGTCGCGTTGCCTCAATAACCGACCCGATGGGTCGGTTTAGATTCCGGCGGGCACGGGCCAACAGCAACGACAATTCAGAAGAAACTCCTGAATAATCGGCAGCGCGAACAAGGGTTGTCTCGACGTCGATCCATCGTCCTTCTTCCGCGGCAGCGAGCGCGTAGGCAAGATAACGAGCGGCCGCGGCTTCTTCACCCTTTCCTGACGGCTCAGGAGCCTGAGCGGATAGCACGGCGGCTATGGTCAGAAGGGCGAAAAGGCCTGCCGTTCGTCTCATACTAAGCCTCCGAAGTCTCCAGAGGCTCTGCAGACCCCGGGGTCTCTGCTGTAATCGGAGTCTCAACGAGCACCGAGTCAATGACGCGCGGCGACCGAGCGGGAAAGCCGAGGAACATACGGATTTCGTCGTCCACCAAGGTTTCCTTGATGATGAGCTGCTCGGCAAGTTTTTCCAATTGGTCCTTATGCTCCCCAAGCAAACTTTCCGCCGCGTTTATGCTCCGAGTCAAAATACTCTTAACCGCGGCATCAATACGTCTTGCAGTATCTTCGGAATAATCTTTATGGCGGGCAATTTCTTTCCCAAGGAAAATGGGCTCATCTTCTTGGCCGTAAGCGATTGGTCCGATATCGGCAGACATGCCCCATTCGCATGCCATTTTGTGAGCTAGGTCCGACGCTTGCTGAATATCCTGCTTGGTACCGGTCGTCGTTTCGGAATAGAAAAGGCGCTCCGCGGCCCAACCGCCGTACATAATGGTGATACGGTCTTCAATCCAGCCCTTCGTGCGGCTGTAACTGTCTTCGTCGGGTAAGGAGAGAGCAAGACCAAGGGCTCTTCCGCGGGGCACAATAGTGACTTTGTGTAGCGGGTCTGCGTTTTTGAGGTAATAGTGGAGAAGTGCGTGACCGGCTTCATGAAAGGCGGTCATACGTCGTTCTTTTTCGGAAATGACCATCGATTTACGAGCCACGCCCATAAGGACTTTATCGCGGGCTTCCTCAAAATCGCTCGTGTCGACTGCCGCTTTATCATTCCGTGCCGCAAAAAGAGCGGCTTCGTTGACAAGGTTGGCTATATCGGCGCCGCTTGTCCCCGGTGTTCCCCGAGCAATACGCTGAAAGTCAACATCGGGAGCAAGAGGGACCTTATCCGCGTGGATGCGGAGGATTGCTTCGCGTTCCTTGATATCGGGCATGGCGACAACTACTTGTCTATCAAAGCGACCGGGTCTCAACAAAGCGGGATCCAGAACGTCGGGGCGATTGGTAGCCGCCAAGAGAATTACGCCGTCCTTGGAATCAAAGCCGTCCATCTCAACCAGCATTTGGTTGAGCGTCTGCTCGCGCTCATCGTGACCGCCGCCGTAACCGGCGCCGCGCGTACGACCGACCGCGTCAAGTTCATCAATAAAGATGATGCATGGAGCGTTCTTGCGGCCCTGTTCAAACAAGTCACGGACGCGACTCGCGCCGACTCCGACAAACATCTCAACAAAGTCGGAACCGGACATGTGAAAATACGCTACACCGGCCTCTCCCGCTACCGCTTTTGCGAGCAAGGTTTTACCGGTACCTGGCATACCGACCAAAAGCACGCCTTTGGGAATTCGGGCACCCATTTTCGTAAATTTCTGGGGGTTCTTCAAAAATGCGACGACTTCCTGTAGTTCGTACTTCGCCTCTTCTTGCCCGGCGACGTCGGCAAAGGTGATTTTCTTGTTAGTTTCCAAATATCGTTTGGCACGACTTTTACCGAACTGGAACGCTTTATTCCCGCCGCCTTGCGCTTGGCGGAACATGAACCAAATAAAGCCGAAGCCGATAATCCACGGCAAAAGTTCAAGGATCATACGCATCGGCGTGACACCACCGGATGATCCGGATACTTTAACGCCTTTTTCGCGCAAAGAACGCATCAGATCAGCATCCTGGTAAGGAATGGCGGAAGTGAATAAACCGGTATCACCCTGCTGCCCTTTTAGAGTTCCTTGGATCGAATGCTCATCGACGATTTTTACAGCATCAACTTCACCGCGATTGAGATACTCGATAAATGAGGAATAAGGAATCTCAGTTTGAGTCTTCGTTTCCTTTCCAAAAAAGAAATAGCCGAACAAGGCTATGGTGATCAACAAGAAAACGAGGGCGAAGCGATTCGCGTTTCCTCCTGGCCCAGATGGCCGCGGTATTTTATCGTTCTGATCGTTGAGCATGGTACCCCCGGATGATTATACTCGAACCTATAATATAGAAAAGAACACGGAATCCGCATAGCCGGTTACACGGCTTTTTTGCATATCCCCGGTAAGTTTTATAGTTCCATCTTCATGGGCAAGCACCAAAGCCCCCACCCCAACCATATCTTCGACCACAAAACGAGTTGATATTGTCGGACGAAAGGCCGCAAAAGCGGAACGCAACTGTGAAAGTTCAGAGCGCCTTGGCGAGCGAACGACGAGAGGCAACACCATTGGTAAGCCTTTTTCAACATGATGACCGTCTATAAGGAAGGATAATCCTTCAAAAGAATACGTTCCGGGCTTGGCCAAAACGAGCGAGACGCCCTTTTCTCGCTCGGCCGTCGAAACCGATTCGACTATGATCGATTCTCCGCGTCGTAACGCCCTCACTTTGCCCAGATTTTGTGCGTTCACCGCACCCGAAGCAAATATTTCCACGGCCTTACGCGTAGGTTCTCGTTCAGTTAGTGCTTCAGCATCCGGCAAAATCCGCGATTTTCTTTTCCGAATCACCCGCATCAGTGAGTCCACTGCTTGGTAAAGAGCCTCGGCTCGCAGAACAGGATCAGCCGCAAAAAAAGCCACGGCGTTCGTTTCTAATGTTTCGGATAAGGCAAACGGCACCGCCCATGAAATCTTTTTTTTTGCCTCTTCCTCGATGAACCGCGCAACAGAAGTTTGCGTTCTTGATACGGAACCAACGGCCGTTTTCCAGCCGGGGAATTCAGCGTCCAGAACGGGAATAAGACGACCGCGAATTCGATTCCTTAAATAACGGGGATCCGCGTTTGTCGAATCCTCAGCGAAAGAAACACCCAACGAGGCGTTATAACTGATCACATCGGCGCGGCTAAGATCGAGTAAAGGCCGCAGGATCCGTCCTTTGCTATGAGGCAATGCGGCCAATCCCGCAGGACCGGATCCCCGTAAAAAACGCATCAGGGTTGTTTCCAGAAGATCGTTTTTCGTATGCCCGATCAAAATAAGATCCGCTCCGCTCCGGTCGGCTTCGCGGACCAGAGCGCGATGCCTGAAATAGCGAGCGGCGTCTTCTATCCCTTTTCCCGTGGATCGAGCACGTTTAACTATCGCACCTTCGGGAATGGAAAGAACGGAACAGGGTACTGAGAACCGTTCGCATAGAGAGCGAACCACGGAGACATCCCTCCGGCTCTCTGCCAATGACCGGATTCCATGAACGACGTGTACGCAAAAAAGCGTGTATCCTAAACGCTTTTTTAATCGGGCAACAGATGCAAGCAGGGAACAAGAATCAACTCCACCGGATACGGCGACGAGCAGACGAGCTCCGCGCGTGTCTTGTTCAAGCGCGCGTTCAACAACTGATTCAAATGCCGCGATCGCGGTAGAGGGCAAATCATTAGCCATCGACAGCCCCGAAAAAAAACCGCCTTTTCCCAAAAAAAGGAAAGGCGGTTTTCAAGTGAAGTGAACTTTTTTTTAGGCCTTGGCGCCGGGAGCCGCTTTGGCAGCGGGAGCCGCTTTGGCAGCGGGAGCCGCACCGGCAGCGGGAACCGCACCGGCAGCGGGGACCGCACCGGCAGCGGGAGCCGCACCAGCAGCGGGAACCGCACCGGCGACAACTACAGGAGCAACTTCAACTTCAGCCTTGGCAAACTTCACCAGCACGATGACCTGATCGCCGGAACTGATAACTCTAATGTCACTGCCCAGTTTGAGGTCCCGGACGTGAATGGACTGATTTGCCTTGAGTTCGCCGATTTCAATGTTGATCCTCTCCGGCAGAAATCGCGGAAAACATTCAACTTCAATTTCATGCATGGGGTTCTCAAGGATACCACCATCACGAACACCGGCGGCGCTTCCAACGAGATGCAAAGGAACCCTTGCTCGAAGCAGTTTATTCGTGTCGATTTCGTAGAAATCGACATGTTCGACCTTCCCACTAAGGATATTGAACTGAGCATCCTTCACGAAAGCGTCACGAGCGGTGCCGTCGACGTCGAGCTTAACGATGGTACTTTCGGAAATACCCTTAATCGCTTTGGAAAAACCAAGCGCGTCCAACTCAATGGTAAGGGACTGCCCGGCTTGACCGTATACAACCGCAGGAACGCGGCCTTGTTTACGAAGACGCGCGGCATTGCGCGAACCTAGATTAACCCTCTTTTGGGCAAAAATGACTACCTGATCCATTCTAGTACTCCTTAACTAACGCGCGTTCCGCGTATTTCCTGGGACGGTAGGATTCGAACCTACGAATGCCGGGATCAAAACCCGGTGGCTTACCGCTTGCCGACGTCCCAAAATAAAATGAAGCGTTCGGCCTATGATGTTATCGGGCCTTACAACTCCAAACCGGGATCGTCTTGAACGTTTCCCGAATCATACACATCTAAGATCCTTTTTTGCAATGACGCTCTAAAATCGGGGTGTATTGGATGTGCGACATCCTTATACTCCCCCGCTCTCGTTTTTCGACTCGGCATCGCAATGAAGACTCCGCTCTTCCCTTCGATGATCTTCACGTTGTGCACCACGAAGCAATCGTCGAAAGTGACGGTAACGTACGCCTTGAGCTTACCTTCGCTCGTCACTTTTCGAATCCTGATGTCGGTGATCTCCATGCCGGTTCTCCTCTTTTTATCACGCCCAGAATGAGAAGCTGAACTATTCTAATACCGCCTTGGCCGTGCGCGCAAGAGGAACCGCTAAACGCACGAACGGCCAACGAGTATTAAGCCTCTTTACCGCTATTTCCGCTGTTTTCAGATCCGAAAAGACTCCAAAACAAACAGAACCAGAACCGGACAAGCTCGCGAAACATGCTCCCTCAGTAACAAAATCATTAAGAAGAACATCGTACAATGGAGACGCTTTTCTTAGAACCGACAAAAAATCATTGAAAAACGGCCATTTCGAAGGAACTGAGAGCACAGCTTTTGAGAGCGTCTTACTGTCTGCCATCGTGATAGTTTCGGCAGGAATCACGACTTCGGACTCATGGAGTCGTGATTCATCCAACAAACGATACGCGGTTGCGGTTTCACTCGAAAATCCGGGATGAGCAAGGACGACCCAATAATCGATCCTAGAATCGATGGAGCGAACTAGCTCACCACGCCCAGTAACCAAAGCCGTTCCGCCACACAAAAAGAAAGGAACATCACTGCCTAATTCTGCCGCGAGGGAAGCTAACTCCGCCCCTGATAGGGAAAATCCGCTTAGCCGGTCTAGCGCAACTAAGGTGGAAGCAGCGTCGGTTGACCCGCCGCCGAGTCCGGCGCCGTACGGAATACGTTTTTCAACGTGAATCCTTACCCCGCCGTCAAAACCGGTTCGCCGACGAAAAAGCGACACGGCTTTATATACAATATTTCGCTCCGGCGGCACCGGGCCGTCCATTCGGACGTCACAGACGAAGCGTTCTTTCAAAGAATCGATCCGCAATTCATCACCAAAAGAAAGTGCCTGAAATACACTTTTTATATCGTGAAAACCATCGGACCGACGACCCATGACTTGAAGATGGATATTTATTTTACACGGGGCCGCAACGACAATACCATCTTGCATAGTCGAGGCCGAATTATACAGATAATTCGTCTTTTGTCAAAGGGTGTGGCATCCATGCCACCGCAGAATGCCGGGAAGGCATTCTGCGCCTTAGAGTGCGCGCGCATCCATGCGCGCGTTAAAGATAAGTCTACATTAGATACGCTTTTATGATTGACGCCGAAAATCGGCTCGCCTATACTGAGGAAATGGAAACTTCGATCCGAGCATCATTTATTGAGGCGGCTACGCTTATTTTGAATGAAATAGGCTTTACCGGACTATCGGTCGGTAATACGAAGGACGATTCTCGTGAGCGTATCGATATGATCGCGGCGATTGGCTTGGTCGGGGACCTGAAAGGTCATTTTGTCATCTCTATCGGATCAAATTCCATTCTTTCTTTCGTAAAATCAGTGTCCGGACATCTTGAAATGCACAATGAAAATCCGGATGATCCACATTATCGAAAAGCCCTTCTGGGAGAGATCACCAATCAGATAGGCGGTAGAGCTGTGGCGCTATTGTCCCTTAAAGGGATTGAGTGCATGATCACGCCGCCGACGGTAATTACCGGCCAAGGTGTAGAAACAGCTCTTCCTGAAGCGGATGATCGCTTAACTTTTCCGGTATGGGGAACCTTCGGTCGTTTCGATTGCGCGATCGCATTGAAGAGGAGCAAGGTGATCTAGTTCCGTTGCGATTTTTTCATTGTCTGTGACGGAACCTGTTGACAGATGCGGAAGCTCTCCCTTATGTTTCAAGGGAAATTCCTTCAGAAATAACGGAGATAGCCATGGTTCCTTTTGAGGCCATACATACGGACCTAATGCTCGAAACCCAGCCCGGAACGTTCGGTTCATCAGAAACGAATCCATTCCCATTCGTCGCCTTCGACGACGACTTCGAAGATGATTTTGAGGACGAAGACATGGATGAAGACGACAACTTCGACGACGATGATGAAGAAGATGACTTCGACGACGATTTCGAATCCGAATTCGAGGATGAAGAAGAAGACGAATTCGAAGACGACGAAGAAGAAGACTTCGAAGACGACGAAGAAGAAGACTTCGATTATGAAGAAGATATCGATTACGACGATTTCGAAGAATAATCTGATCTCATTTTAGTAAAAATGGCTATTCGAGCTCTCGAATAGCCATTTTTACGACCGAACGTTCAGGGTTCCGCCCGCCAGACGATCTGAGCATCACTCCATAAACGTTCCAATTCATAAAAAAGTCGTGCCTTATTCGTCATAAGGTGCACAACGATATTCCCGAGGTCGATAAGGCTCCATTCCTCATCAGATGGCGTCTTTCTTTGTCTACGCAATATAGTCAAATCCTCGGAAGCGGCATGCTCCTTGATATGCTTGTGCAAACCTTGCATATGGGTCGAACTTGTCACCGTAGCGATGACAAAAAAATCAGTCCATGCGTTCAGGCCTGACAAATCCATCACTAGGACATTTCCGCCCTTATGGTCGCCAAGTAATTTCCCGATACCGACCGCGGCTTTTTTCGCTTTACTGTACGACGAATCTTCCATTAAAATCCTTTCCAAGAATGAGAGTGAAATCGACGCCTTCGTCGATGCCGATATCCGGATTTGAGTCGCCTGGCTTTTCTATTTTCCTGCTACCCGACTCCGAACTGATAGATTCGCAACGAATAACATCCGCCAACAATCGGGCCGCTTTGCTATCTCCCGTCCGACTGATGATCATCGTAGAATCGTAATCAATGCGATCGGCATTACTTATCTTAACAGTATCGTATCCGAATCCTTGCAAAAGGTCTGCCGTTTTTTTGGCAAGACCTTGGTTGTTCGTTCCATTGAGCACTTCTACCGTATATACGCGATCAGCGGACCAACCATCGGTATCCCGTGCCAAGGAGGCCAACGATTGCTTAACGATATCCTTGATCAAAGTTCCGTCGTAGAAGGGAAACAAGAGCGTTTTACCTGAAACATCTCGGCGATTTCCTTGAATACGTTGAACGCCAACCCGATCCACGTCAACCTGGGCAAGTTCCGCGAAAAAACGAGAAAAGGATCGTGAATCCATATTTGTGTGAATCAACGACTGAAAAAACGGCTGTACCTGCTTTGATGAAAGAAATTGGTAAGCTTCTCCAAACCGTTTCAGAAGGGACAGCATAAAACGTTGACGTCGAATTATCGGCAACGCTCCATCCTCATCCGGCAGTTCATATCCGAGATACATCAAAGCCTTATCCCCATCCAACACAACGGCGCCGGAGGGAAGCAGAACCTTCGGTGACAAACCGAAAGCAGCGACGGGGTCAGATATAAAAACTTCTATACCGTTCATCAAATCGACCATTCGAGATACCTCGGATAGGTCAAACGCCATAAAAAAGGGAATTTCAACTCCGAGCAGGGAGGACAATTCGTTTATATAGGGCTTCGGATGACGTCTATCATATAAAACGTCGACACGATCTACACGGCCAAGAGAATGAATTATCTGCCCCAATTCCCCTGGAATATCAAAGAGAGCCGCGCGTTTAGTTTCCGGGTAATACATGAGAACATGAGACGAAACAGGCTTACTATCCTTCTCAATGACGATAAGTGTATTGACGATGCGGTCACCCGATAAGGCAACTTCCATTGGATCGACGCGAACGGCGAAATAAACGGCGGCGACACCACCGACGAGCAAGGCGAGCATAAGACCGAGAATCAAAAGGCTTGCGTCAACACGGGCGACTTTCATTCATATGCTCCCGGCATTCCGCCGCTAATCGTTTAGTATCCTCCGATACTATTTTCCCCCGTTCGCGCAAATACCGTATAGTATCCTCAACCGTTGCCGCAAACAAAATATCCAGCTCCGCTGTTCTGATCATTTCATGTAAATGCGGGGAAACGCTCAAACGCGACGGCTCGATCTTATCGGCGATATACACAACTTTCCCCAAAGCGCTCATACCGCTGGTCCCGAAGGTATGGTGACGAATGGCTCCCAGCACTGTTTCATCACGATACCCAAAACGAGATTCAAGGAAACAGGCCGCAGCCCGGGCATGAAGCAATGAGGGCTTCGCTTTTTCAATATCGGAAATGGGATTGCCATCCAACAAAGCCAGAGAGATAATCCGATCAGACGAAAGTTCTTTGCAAATATCGTGTGCGATACCGGCTAAATAGCCTTGCTCGGGATCCAAGCCGAATCTGACGCACAACTCGGACGCAAGGTACGCAACACCGCGCGAATGCAAGTATCTCGAAGTGCCGAGTTCAGAAAAAGCATGCGCTTCAACGGCCATACTGGTCTTCCGCGCAAAAGAAATCTGCCTTTTCTTCGATCCGTACAGACCGCGCTCTTCTATTTTCTCACGTACCGCATCGGGAACCAGAAAACGCCAAGGCTCGCCTCGGCCGATAAGGGCACGAATTCCAGAAGAAGAAATAGCCAATGTCGAATTCTCTAACTTCAGATGTGGATACGCAAAATCGGTCCCGGAAAAACCGGGGCGCGTCGCCAGAATGATATCCACGCGCGAAACCAGTTCGTCAACCCTACGCCAAGTTGAAAAAGAAGAGACAAGATCTTCCCCAATAATCAGTCCCAACTTTCCGTTTGGTCGATACCGCCGTTCAATATTATCAACAGTATCAATAGTATAAGAAACACCGCTACGGCGAAGTTCGCAATTATCGACAAGGAATCGGCTCTCATTCATTATGGCGGCATTCACCATGTCCAGCCGGTCATCGGGTGAAGCCATATCCGCGTTTAATTTATGCGGCGAAATGAATGCAGGTATAAAAATGACGCTGTCATAGCCGAATCGAGATACTACTTCATCGGCTATCAATAAATGGCCGAGGTGGACAGGATTGAAACTGCCGCCCAAAAGAGCGATTTTCACACCCCTGACTCCTCCGTCGCATCCATAGCGTTGACAAGATCCGCAAACGCGCGGGTCAACTCATCCAAACCGAGCCCTGAGAAAACAGAAATTCCGAGCACTTTTTCAGATGGATAAAGCGATCTAAGCTCTTCAAGACGGCCTTCAGTTCCCTCTATGTCCATTTTCGTACCGACAATCACGCGCGACTTGCCGATTAATTCTTCGGAAAAAGCCATGAGTTCATTCTTCAATGTTTCAAAGGCCGTGGAGTATGAATCTTCGGAAAGATCGATAAGAAACGCGAGACCGGCAGCGCGGGAAACGTGTTTTAGAAAACGGATACCAAGGCCATGACCATCCGACGCGCCTTCGATCAGCCCGGGAATATCAGCTAAAACGATATCGCGATCCCCGACGGTTAAAACACCGAGGTTCGGAATCTTCGTCGTGAAGGGATACGGCGCGATCTTAGGTCGGGCATTGGTAAAGCGATCAAGCAGCGACGACTTACCGGCGTTAGGAAAACCGACAAAGCCGATATCCGCCATAACCTGCAACTCCACACGGAGTTTGCGGATTTCACCGGGTTTGCCCGGCAGCGCGGTTCTTGGCGCCTGGTTGGTGGATGACTTGAAGTGTACATTGCCCCACCCTCCATTCCCACCTTTTAAAAACTGGAAACGGCCTTCGACACCGCCGAAATCTCGGATTACTTCGCCTGTTTCGGTATCCTTAATGATCGTTCCCGGCGGGACGGGTACAACAATATCCTCACCGTGCCTACCGAATTTGTTTTGCCCGGCTCCGTCACGCCCGTTCTCCGCATGAAAAGTTTGTTTATATCGAAGATGGGCAAGCGTACGTAGGTTGCGTCGCACTTCAAATACGACATCGCCGCCACGGCCCCCGTCGCCGCCTGAAGGACCGCCCTCAGGGACACATTTTTCTCTACGGAAGGCTATACAGCCATTCCCGCCGTTGCCGGCGGATACTTCAATGAGGGCTTCGTCAGCGAACTTTACCATAAATACCGCTTATAAAAAAAAGAGCGCGCCAGTAGGCGCGCCGTTCACGGAACCACGTGGAACGCATCTTTGCGATCCTCCGAGCGGTAACGATTATTTCGTGCCTTCCGCTAAAGGAGTGATTCCGGCCAGTTTCCGCCCGCCACGTTGACTAAAACAAACTTTACCATCGACGAGAGCAAACAAGGTGTGGTCGGTACCACATCCCACATTGACTCCAGGATGGATCTTCGTGCCGCGTTGGCGAATGATGATCGAACCGGCAGTGACTGTCGTACCGCTGGAAGCTTTTACTCCGAGGTACTTCGGGTTTGAATCCCGACCGTTAGTTGTTTTTCCGCCGCCCTTCTTAGTTGCCATTGTCCTGCCTCCGTTCCGTACGCACGCGTACGATGCAAAAATCCGGATAATCCCGCGCTACGGATCGCAATCCTTCAACAAGGAAAGCCGACGCGCCTGCCGGAGCGGCACCATTTTCCGGCGCCTTTTCCACGACAAACCCCAAAACGCCCCTGTGCGGAGCGTTGGCCGAAACCACGACTCCTTCCATATTGGAAAGCGTCGTCAGGGCCGTCCGGGCGAGAATCGAAACCGCGGCACAAACGATGTCGCTGCCGCGAGGTCCCGCCCCCGAATGTCCCTCAATAGAGCAGGAAAAAACAATCCCCGCTTCATCGAGCGACACTTCGGCGACGATCATGGGATTCTTACTTCCCGACGATGTCCTGAACGCGGATCAGTGAATACATCTGTCGATGCCCGCGCTTACGACGATAGTCTTTCTTGGACTTATACTTGAAGACGATGATTTTATCGTCTTTTCCGTGGTCCTCGACTATGGCCGTGACTTTAGCGCCCGCAACGTACGGAGCACCGACGGAAACGGAATCCCCAGAGACAAGGAGAACCGTATCAATTGCGACGGCTGCACCCTTCTCGGCGGCGATCCTATCTACCTTAAGCAAAGCACCCTTCTCGGCCTTGTATTGCTTTCCCTTGAATTCTACAAGTGCGTACATGAACAATTGTCCTCTATATGAGCGAATAATAGTCTCCGGCGTTTATACACCGCGGAGCGTCCGTGGGTCAAGTACCTCAGGCTACATAGTATTCCTACATAGCCTCGAGAAAGGGGATGCAAGCGAGGCGGAACGCTTCCCTGAGTGTCCGAAGCGTCGCTTTAGCGAGTGCTAGTCGCGTAGAGGCGACATCTACATCATCCGCGTTGAGTATAGGGCAATCGTGGTAAAAACGGCTGAACGCCTTTGATAAATCGTACAAATACGAAGTCAGGGCAGAAGGATCCATCCTTTCAGCCGCCAAAGCTACCGCGACAGGGTACTCGGAAATAGTCTTCAAGAGTTCCCACTCGGCTTCGCCGGATAAAAGCTCCGGCCGAACCGTTCCTTTCGCCGCCGCGCTACCCGCTTCTTTAGCAAGCATAGAGGAAATTCGAGCCCCCATATACTGTAAATACGGACCGGTATTTCCATTGAAAGCGAGCGACTCCTTGGGATCAAATAACATATCCTTGCTTGAAGAAACCTGCAGCAGAAAGTAGT
>JBAYHM010000003.1:0-43280 GCA_041666155.1 Treponemataceae bacterium | reverse complement strand
TTACCGCACTTGCAGCCGGGACCGCAGTCGGGATCGGCGCAGGAAGGACGACCGGTATCTATGAACATTTCGGAGTCCGGGCCGCAGGGACCGGTGGAACCGGCGGGACCCCACCAGTTATCCTCCCGCGGAAGAAACTTGATACGGTCCGCGGGAATCCCGAGGCGTTTCCAGATCGCCGCCGATTCGTCGTCGCGGGGAATACCTTCCTCGCCGGCGAATACGGTGACGGCAAGTTTTTCAACCGGGATGCCGAGCCACTTCTTGTCCGTGAGGAATTCGTAGCTCATGGTAATGGCGCCTTCTTTGAAATAATCGCCGAGGGACCAGTTTCCGAGCATCTCGAAGCAGGTCAGGTGACTGGGATCGCCTACCGCGTCGATGTCGCCTGTGCGGATGCACTTCTGGTAGTCCGTCAAACGCGTACCCGCCGGATGCGGTTCACCTAAAAGGTAGGGAACCAACGGGTGCATGCCGGCCGTCGTGAAAAGGACCGTGGGGTCGTTATCCGGAAGGAGGGACTTGCCTTGAATCTGGGCGTGGCCCTTCGATTTAAAGAATTCGATGTATTTCGAGCGGAGTTCGTTCGCGTCCATAGGCGGCAATAGTAGGGGGGCGAGGCCCCCCTCGTCAAGCGCCGAGCCGCGTTACCGTTTTCCCGCGTCGTAGATTTCTCCGGCGGCTCTCGGGCCGACCGATCGACCTGAGAACACAATGAGCGCGACGATAGTCAGCACGTACGGCAGGAAATAGAAAAACTCGGTCGGCATTTTCGCGAGAAAATCGATATCCTTCGCGTAGAAAGACAAGGCTTGGGAAAAACCGAAAAATACTCCCGCGCCGAGTACGCCGAAGGGATTCCACTTCCCGAAAATAAGCGAGGCAAGCGCGATGAAGCCGGTTCCGTGGATGGAAGTCACGGTGTACTGGATGTCCGCGGAAAGCACCATGACGCCGCCGGCTAAGCCCGCGAGCGCGCCAGACGCGACGACGCCGAAATAGCGCATGCCGTAGACATCAATTCCCATTGAGGCCGCTGCCTGCGGATGTTCGCCACAGGCGCGGAGACGAAGCCCAAGCGGCGTTTTGTACACGATGAAAGCGGTCAACAGCACGAGAACGACCATGACATAGAACGTAGGATACGCCCCGTTGAAGAACATTTCGCCAATGATCGGAATATCCGAAAGACCCGGAACGGTGATTTTTTGAAGTCCGGAAGAAAAAGCTTTTGTCCGCTGCTGACGGAAAAAGATCTGGCAGAGATAGACCGTGAGTCCTCCTGCCAGAATATTGAGCGCGGTGCCGGAAACCACCTGGTTTGCTTTAAAATTAATGGACGCACTAGCATGAAGCAAGGAAAAGACCATGCCCGAAAGCACGGCGACGAAAAGTCCTATCCAGGCAGCCGCGGGTGTCACCGGTTCAAGCACGACGGTGACGGCGGCCGCGGCAAAGGCGCCGACCATCATGATGCCTTCCAGGGCGACATTAACTATACCTGAACGCTCGCTGAAAAGACCTCCGAGCGCGGCGATGACTATTGGGGCGGCGAACATAAGCGCGATGGGGAACATTTCCAGGAACAGTTTCATTTTTGTCCCTCCCGCTTTCGCTTAAGCGTGTCCAGCAGGGCCTCTATACCTAAACGCATCGCCACGAACAAAACGATGGACGATTGTATGATGCCCGCGATCTCTCGCGGTATCTGGCTCGACTGCATGAGCGGCTGGGCAGCTTTCAGCATGCCGAACAGCAGTCCCGAAAAGAGCACTCCCACGGCCGCGTTGCCGCCGACTAAGGCAACCGCGATGCCGTCCATCCCGTAGCCTTCCATCGACGGCAGCACGCGCCCAAAATTAAAGGTGCCCAGGGTTATTACCGCTCCGGCGAGCCCCGCGAAGGCCCCCGCGATCACCATCGACATGACCACATCACGCTCCACCTTCATACCGGCGTAACGCGCGGCGTCCTTGTTGAAACCGACCGCGCGAAGAGAAAATCCGAAGGTCGTTTTTTCGATTATGAACCAGTAGAGCACGAGCGCGATAATGACCGGGATGATGCCCCAATTGAGCCGCGAGCCGTTGGTCATATCCGCCAGAAATTTACTGGCTAAGCTTGCCGAGGCCGGAAATTCTGAGGTTTTCACTCTATCGACCGAACCGAAAAGGAGGAGCGCCCAGTTGGAAAAATGGAGCGCGGTATAGTTGAGCATAATGGTGACCACAACCTCGTGTACGTTGAAGCGAGCCTTCAGGTAACCGGGAATCGCGCCCCAAAGCGCTCCGGCGGCAGCAGCGGCCAGGAGGCAGAGAAGTGAATGAAAGCCGAAGGGCGCCTTAAGCAGAAGCGCCACGGTGACGGCGGCAAGAGAGCCCATCATGAGCTGCCCTTCCGCGCCGATGTTGAACAAGCCGGTGCGGAAGGCGAAAGCGATCGACAAGCCGGTCAGGATGATCGGTAGGGATTGCAGCAGGAACTCACCTATGTAGTAGGGGTTGTAGCTTGACCTGCCGTAGATATCAAAACCGGTCAGAGTGCGGACCATCGCCTGAACCATACCGAGCGGGGATTTTCCGGTGATCATGATGATGATGGCGCCGGTAATAAAACCGAGTAGGACCGCGACCAGCGGTACGGTTATTTTCGATCGATCTTTGCCCATACCGTCACACCGCCTTTCGCTTCGAGCCGGCCATCATGAGGCTGAGCTCGTTTTCGTCGGTCGCCGAAGCATCAACCTCACCGACGATTTCCCCGTTGAAGATAACCGCGATGCGGTCGGATAAATCCATAATCTCGTCCAGTTCCAAGGACACCAGCAGTACGGCTTTCCCTTTGTCGCGTTCCTCGACGATGCGCTTGTGGATGTATTCGATGGCGCCGACATCAAGACCGCGCGTCGGCTGGGCGACGACGAACACTTCCGGAGACCGGTCGATCTCGCGCGCGACAATCGCCTTTTGCTGGTTGCCGCCCGAAAGGCTGCGGGCCGGCGTAGAGGGGCCTTCACCGGAACGCACGTCGAATTCCTCAATGAGCCGATCGGCGTTCTTTTTAATGGCGCGATAATCGAGCACTCCGAAATGAGAGAACGGCGGCTTTCCGTAGGCGTGAACGACCAAATTTTCGTCCAAACGAAAATCCAGAACCAGCCCGTAGCGCTGCCGATCTTCCGGGATGTGGCCGAGACCCGCCGTCGTCCGCCGCTTTACCGTCAAGCGAGAGATGTCGCGACCTTTGAGAAGAATTCGCCCGGACTCGATTTTGGCTAGCCCGGTCAACGCGTGTACCAGCTCGGTCTGGCCGTTTCCGTCAACGCCGCACAGGCCGAGGATCTCGCCGCGGCGAACTTTGAGCGACAGGTTTCTGACGCAAAGCAAACCTTTCGAATTTTTTACCGAGAGACCTTCGATTTCCAGAAGTACTTCACCGGGTATCGCTGGGGTCTTGTCTACGGTAAAGCTCACCTCGCGACCTACCATCATCTCAGCCATGCGCTCTTCGCTCGTTTCACTCACTTTCACCGTGCCGATGAGTTTCCCGCGGCGAAGTACCGTGCAAACGTCGGCGACGGCCTTGATTTCCTTGAGCTTATGCGTAATGAGGAGAATGGTTTTCCCCTCCTCCACCAAGCGCCGCATGATTCCCATGAGCTCATGGATTTCGTGCGGCGTGAGCACCGCGGTCGGTTCATCGAAAATAAGGATTTCCGCATCGCGGTAGAGCATTTTGAGGATTTCAACGCGCTGCTGCATGCCTACCGAGATATCCTCTATAACTGAACGCGGGTCGACATCGAGAGCGTATTTTTTAGATAAGTCGGCAACGCGCTCTTCGGCCGTTTTAATGTCCAGAAGCGGCCCCTTGTGAGGTTCCAATCCGAGCACGATATTTTCGGTGACGGTAAAGTTATGCACCAGCTTAAAATGCTGATGGACCATGCCGATACCGAGCCTATTGGCCACGTTCGGATCGCTTATGGAGACTTCTTCACCGCGGACCTTTATTATTCCGGCTTCGGGCCGATACAGGCCGAAAAGGATACTCATGAGCGTCGACTTGCCCGCGCCGTTCTCTCCGAGAAGGGCGTGAACGGCTCCCTTTTCAACCTCTAACGTCACGCCGTCGTTGGCGCGAATCCCCGGGAACGTCTTAACGATATCGAGCATTTCGATGATGTAAGCCATGGGGCAAGTATAACATGCTCCTTTCGCCGATGCCATGCGGACATAAAAAAACACCCCGGAAGAACGCGGCTTCCGGAGCGCTGATGAAAAGGCGCGCGCCGTACTACGGCGCGCGATGATAATTACTTGGCGGGGGACTCGGAAACCTTGATCTCGCCGGAGGCGATCTTGGCTTCGTAATCTTTCACCTTCGCGACGATGTCGTCGGAAAGGTTCGGATTCTTCTCGGGAACGCCGACGCCTTTGTTCTTGATGGAGAACACAAGCACCTGGCCGCCGGGGAACTGGCCGCCCTTGGCGAGCTTGGCGACTTCGTAGGCGGCGACGTCGACTCGTTTCATCATGGAGGTGAGCACGGCGGACTTGTCGCCGTACATGCCGTCGGCGTACTGATCTTTATCGACGCCTATAGCCCAACGGATATCGCCCTTCGCGGCGCGCTCCTTGGCTTCTTTAATCATGCCGTTGCCCGTACCGCCCGCGGCGTGGAAAATGATGAACGCGCCCGCGTTGAATTGCTTCTGAGCGATAGCCTGGCCCTTGTCCGGAGCGCCGAAATCGCCGGCGTAATCCACGAGGATCTTGGCTTCGGGATACACGGCCTTGACGCCCTGCTTGAAACCGGCCTCAAACTTTTCGATCAGCGGGAACTTCATTCCGCCGAGGAAACCGAGGGTCTTCTTGCCGGCGGCTTTGGCTTTCATGCCCGCCGCGACGCCGACGAGGTAGGATCCTTCGTGTTCGGCGAATACCGCGTTGGCGACGTTCGGAACGTTCTTTCCGCCGGTGCCGGCAACGTCTTTTCCGTCTTTATCTTTGTCCGGGGGAGTCTGCACGACGGAGTCGATGATCAGGAATTTCTGCTCGGGATACTTGGTCGCCACCTGGTACATCGCTTTGTTAAACAGGAAGCCGGGCGCCACGATGAGGCCCATTTTCTCACCGGCAAAGGTGGTGAGGTTGGGAACGTAATCGGCCTCCGCGGCGGATTGCAGATACTTGAAATCCTGATCTTTGACAAGATTGTTTTCGGTGGCGAAACGTACGACGCCTTCCCAGGTACCCTGGTTAAAGGACTTGTCGTCGATTCCGCCGATATCGGTCACCAAGCCGACGCGGAAGGCTGCGGGAGCGGCCGGAGCGGCGGGTTTTGGGGCTTCGGCCTTTTTGGGCGCGCACGCCGTCAACGCAAGCGCGACGACCGCGGCGGACACGGAAATAAGAACGAGACTTCGCTTCATGATTCCTCCTGTTCAAAATGCTCTGATTCAATATCGAAAACTATACGCCCGTCATTCGACTCGGTCAATGAGCGGCCGGTAAAAAGATCAGTCCGGGAGTTCGGCGATAATAGCGACACCGGATGATGTTCCGAGCCGGTCGGCTCCCGCGTCGAGCATGAGAATCGCGTCATGGTAGGAGCGGATGCCGCCCGAAGCCTTCACTTTGCACGCGGTTCCGACGGTTTTGCGCATAAGGCGGACGTCTTCGGTGGTTGCGCCTCCGGTGCCGAACCCAGTGGACGTTTTAACAAAATTAGCTCCGGCCTTGACGGCAAGCTCGCACGCGATGCGCTTTTCGTCGTCGGAAAGGAAACAAGTCTCAATGATCACCTTCACGGCGGCCTTCGGAGCCGCCGCTTTCACTACCGCGCGAATATCCTCTTCCACGGTTCGGACATCAGCGGCCTTGAGAGCACCGACGTTGATGACCATATCCACTTCATTCGCGCCGTGCTTGACCGCGAGCTTGGCCTCCTCGACCTTCGTTTCGGTCGCATTGGCGCCAAGGGGAAAACCGATGACGGTGCATACCAGCACGTCCGATCCGGCAAGTTCCTTAGCGGCGACAGGTACCCACACGGGATTGATACAGACGGAAGCAAAATGGTTAGCGCGGGCTTCGGCGCATAATTCTCGGATCTGCTCGGCAGTCGCGATTGGTTTAAGCAGCGTGTGATCAATAGCTTTGGCCACGGCGGCCTTGTTCCATTCTTTGGGCATATTATTACACTCCTTTACGTAGGGAAGCATACACGAAAGACAGTCCTATCGCCAGCGGAGAAGGAGAAAGGATTAAGCCCGCTCTCCGATCAGGGACTTCAACTCCATGATATCTCGGACTAGTTTGGTCCGATCCAAGTTTTGAAACCGACGGGGAACCATTTCCTTTGACGTGCATTCGAGCACCGCGACCAAATTCTGCAGTTCGATCTCGAAGGGATACGCAGGCGGCACGAAATCCCCCATCGCGTCTTCCATGTCCTCGCGCGTAACGAAGCTGCGGTCATCCATGGCGGCGCGGAATTTTGCGCGGATGAGCACGGCTTCCAAGTCGGCGCCGGAAAATTCGTGCTTGAACCGCCTGAGAACGTCGGTTATGGAGAATTTTCGGATGGAAAGGTCAAGCTTGCGCACCAAGGTCTCGTAAAGCGCTTCCTTTTCCACGTCACTGTCCGGATAGAAAAGAGCCAAATGCTCCTCCGCCCGGCCCTGCCGCTTGAGATCGATGGGGATGAGATCCGGCCGGCAGGTGATGAGGAACCAGATGATCTTGCCGCGGTACTCGGTGTTGCCCATAAAACTCGCGATCTGCGCGAACACGCGGTTGGAGGTGCCGGAGTCGCCCTCCTGATCGCGGTCACCCAAAAACGCGTCGGCCTCATCGATCATTACCGCGACGGGTGACATGGCTTTCAGTATGTTTAGAACTTTTTCCAGATTCGATTCGGTAACGCCCTGCCATTTTGAGCGGAAGTTGCGGAACTTCACCATGGGGATGCCGATTTCTCCCGCGAAGGCGCTCACCATGAAACTCTTTCCCGTACCGATAGGGCCGGCGATGAGATAGCCCATCGGAAGGACGTCCAAGCGGGCGGATTTGATCGCCCGCGCGGCGTTTTTGAATCGCTTTTTAACAAAATCATGCCCGGATACGAAAGAAAGATCGTGCTCGGTTTCCATGAATTCGAGAAGCCCGGCTGCTTCGTTTTCAATGATCTCTTTCTTTTTCAGCCGGATATATTCCATGGAAAGCGCTTTGCCTTCTTGATAACTTTCGGAAACCAGCCGGTTCAGGTTCATGAGATTGAGGCCGCTGGTCACTGCCGCGACGCGGTCGGCGCTCAGCCCCTTGTCCAGGATGATGGTGTCCTTCCGCTCAAGGAATTGCAGAAAACTGGTACGGACAGCCAAATCGGGGATGGGAATGGACACTTTCACCGTGGAGGGCGACCCCACGATGCGCGGGGAAATATCCGCGAGGTTTTCGGTAAGGATGATCACCGATACGTCGCCGCGGGTAAATATCGGGTCGTGGGACCAACGGTTCAGCGTGACCAGGCAGTACCGATCCTCCTCCGACAGCCGCGCGATATCGCTGGCGGGGATGATGGTCTCGGCATAGTCCAAGATAAGCACGATGCGCTGTTTCTTGGGGATGTTGAGGAGGAAGTATTTTTCTAGATAGGAAAAACTCTTCTCCGGGTCGGAGGAAACCAGATCATCCTCTTCTACGTCGGGGAATCGAACTTTCATGGTTCTTTTGTAATCGTTTGCCATCTCCACGGTGCAGAAAGAAACGCCGCTCGATCTATCATAGAACACGATGATGTCTCGGTTGCCGAACAACACTTCCGACACATATTCCTGAATGCGGACAAAGATAAACTCGCCCTCATTCATTTTGTGCGGTAGAAAGTCCCGAATATTTCCGTGAAGCAGGTATAGATTTGCGGTCTTTGAGCAGTATTTATAGGAAAGTTCCTGAGCCCACGCTGGAAGGATCTTTATGAACGGCAGGTTTTTAAGGATAAGCTGTTCAGCCACAGTGCCCCCCGATGCGGTAAGTATATCCGAAGAGGTCGGGAGCCGCAACGCGGACGCTTGCACCAAAATACTCCAATATGCTAAAGTGCCTATATCCTATTATTGATTGCGAGGTATCCCATGGCCTATAAGATTACCGACGCTTGCGTCAATTGCGGCGCTTGCGAACCCGAATGCCCGGTTGAGGCGATCTCCGAGAAAAACGGAGCACGTGTCATCGATGCGGCGAAATGTCAGGACTGCGGCGCGTGCGTCGGCGTGTGTCCGACCGAAGCCATCATCGAGGGCTGAAAATGAACGGAAGGGACGCCTTTGCGCGTCCCGCCGGTTTCCACACCCGTTGGGCAAGCGTTATCGCTTGCCTTTTTTTTATTCTCCGTGTGTTTCCTTTATACGCGCAGGAACCGATCATTCGGCACTTATCGCCGTCGGATACGGTTTTCGCGCAATTGTCGGCAGACGTTGAAGCCGCGCGCCGTCTGCAATCCGGACAAGCGATTGACGTTGACGCGTCCATCAGGATGCTGACCGTCTATTCGTATACACCGAAAACAGGCGATACCTTGCTGGCGGTCGCGGCGCGTTGCGGCATCCCGTACGAAACGATCGTCACCGCCAACCGTATTCCCGCCGGGGGCGACCTGATTCCCGGCAGAATCATTCTCCTTCCCGCCGCGCCGGGACTCTTCGTGCCCCAAACACCCGCTTCCGATCTGGAACGAATTGTAGCGGGCGCACGCGCGGAAAACGCGGCATCGGGTGTCGTTACGCTCCGCCGCGAGGGAAAGCCGATCAAGTTTCATTTCTTCCCGGGAGCGGAATTCACTCCGACCGAACGCGCCTTCTTCCTCAATGTCGCTTTCCGCTTTCCCCTTCCCTCCGCGCGTGTAACAAGCGTCTTCGGCCTGCGAATAAATCCGGTCACCGGCAACCTGAAACGACACGACGGCGTGGACCTTGCGGCGCCGCAGGGGACTGAAGTATTCGCGACAAGGGATGGGGTCGTCATCGACATCGGAGATGACCCTGTATATGGACGTTACGTCGTCATAGAACATGAAGCTTCGTGGAAAAGCCTGTACGGCCATCTCAGCTCCGTGCTTACGGACTTGCGAAAAAGCGTACGATCCGGTACGATTATTGGACGTGTCGGATCGACCGGACAGTCGACGGGAGCGCATCTCCATTTTGAGTTGCGCAGGAACGGCGAAGCGCGGGATCCCTCATCATTACTTCCGAGAGGCATCGGGCGATGAATCGTTACGGTTCGGCCGTCATTTTTTCCCTATTAATCGTCGCGGCTGCCGGCGGTGAAACTTTCCGCACGATCGTTGCCGGCAAATTGACGGTTTCATCAGACGCGCCCGAAGGATCGACACTTTCCCTTTCATATATAGATTCGGCGCTGATCGCGCTTGAGGGAGACCGACGTTTCTTGCGCGGAATCGAGCTTGAAATCCGCGTGCCTCAGCCGTTCCTGAAATATCGCGGCAGCCTTGCGGCTTCTTTTTACGCGCCGGTGAAGACTATTCCCGCCGAGGGGGTCGCCGATCTGACCCTTGAACGGATCGGATTTGCGATCCTGCCCAACAAGCTGCAAGCAATCTTTCTACTTCCGGTAAAAAAGCAACATGGGCTGAAAGCGTCCCCGTACGTATCCATCCCGACCTCAGTGATCCCCCCTGCCTCCTTCCCCGCGCTTTTCCGTCTTATGCCCGTAATAAAGGGATTGCCCGAAGAAATTGAGACCTTTCATTTTCAGTTGCACGCAAAGCCGATACTCACGGAAGAGGGAGCCCTCCGCATCGTGCTCAAGTATCCGGAAAAACTGAAGGACAAGCCTCTCACAGTACTGATGGATGATACCGTCGTCTCCGATCCGACCAAAGAATTGCTGTTAGGCACTGGTGAGCACGTGTTGTCCATTGTTTCCGACTTTTATCGGAACGAGAATCGCCGTTTTTTGGTAGAGCGGGCTAAATCGATGGAGCTGGTCATTGAACTGCAGGACCCTACCCCGGTCGTTTCCGTGGAAGCGCCCGAAAACGCGAAAGTGTTCTTCAACGGAAGCGTTATCGCCGATCCTAGAAAGCCGTTCAATGTCGATCCGGGCGAACATGAAGTGCGTTTCGTCATCGGCGACTACGCGGTCGTCAAGCCGATCAGCGTGCGAAAAGGGCGGACTTATAAAATTGCCCTGTCCATCGACGTCGCGATCGACGAAAGCGAATAGAACAACGATTCATTCGCGAAAACCATCAAGTCGGAGCCCCGGCTCATCCGATAATAAATATGTCGGACTAATAGTTCCCCTCCCAAGCGCTATACATCCGACACAGCCTCAAGGGGCAAGGCCGGCGCAAGCCGGCCTTTTTTATTGCCTGCCTTCCAACGCGCCGGCGATTGACAAAATCACCCTGTATCCGTAGGCTCTCTCCCATGGCCTCCACACCCATCCGTCCGCGAAAAACGACCCTGATCATCAGGATCGTCGCGGTAACGACTTTCATCGCGGCGGTTTTGGTCGGTGTTATAGCCGGGCTTTCCATCGCGGAGACCGTCAATGTCAAAAACCAGGAGAACTTCGTCGAGTTCGCCCCTGCGTTACCGACCAAACTCCTAGACATACACGGCGAACTCATTACCGAATTTTCCGCGGAGGAAAAGCGTGAACTTGTTTCCATTGACGAACTTCCGCGGCACCTCATTCACGCGGTCATCGCCAGGGAAGATAAGGATTTCTACAAGCACCACGGGTTCAGCGCCGTAGGTATTTTGCGCGCGTTCCTCGGCGTGCTTGTCCGCCGGAATATGGGCGGTGGTTCAACCATCACGCAACAGGTAGCCGGAACCTTATACGCGGATCGATCCGAGTATTCAATCTGGCGAAAAATACGGGAACTCTGGTGGGCGCTGCAATTGGAGCGGCGCTACACGAAGAATGAGATCCTCGAACTGTACCTGAACAAGATGTACATGGGCGCCGGCACCTACGGAGTCGAAGCCGCGAGCAAATACTATTTCGGTCACAGCGCCAAGGAAATAACCATGGCCGAATCGGCCATCCTGGTCATCCAGCTCTCAAGTCCCGCCCGCTACAACCCGCTGGACAACCCGAACGTCGCGCGCGACAGACAGCAGGAAACGCTGAAACGAATGGTTGACCTCGGATACGCGTCTAAAGAAGAAGCCGATACCTCCTTCCGTGAATACTGGGACAATTACGACTACAGCCGCGTATCGACGTCTGCCTATTTCGCCCGAAACGATAAAGCGCCGTGGTTCAGTGAATACGTCCGGCGCCAGCTTGAGGGCATGATTTATGGATCGCTGGATATCTACAAGGACGGTTTCGTCGTCCACACAACGCTGGACCTTACCTACCAAGCGGCGGCGGAAAAGTACATGGCGAGAGGTCTTGAAGAGGCAAATGTAGAATACAAGAAAACGCAGGATGCGCGCCTGGATGCCGCGGAAAAAGTCTACGTGCCCATCATCGATGCGCTATCTCTCGTGTTCGACTTGGACGAACTCCAGGGTTCGGAGTCTCAGACGAAAGAACGCGCGCAATCGCGTTTCGTTAAACGCTTGAATCCTATTATCGACGCGGCCGCCCTGCTCTTCGACGTGCGTGACCTCAAAGTCATAACCAACGGTGCTTACGCGAACTTGAAGAAAGTCGCGGAGAAGAACACGGTCGAAGGCGCCATGGTCACGATTGAAAATGAGACCGGCTATATCAAAGCCCTCGTCGGCGGCTCAAAGTACGATCAGGCGAACCAGCTCATCCGCGCCACGCAGGGCCGCATCATGCCCGGCAGCGCTTTCAAACCGCTCTACTATTCGGCGGCAATCGATTCGCGTAAATTCACACCCGCTTCCCTAATCTACGACTCGCCTGTTGTTTTCTACAACGAGAATGGAACTCCGTACATTCCGCTCAACTTCAAGGGTGAATGGAAGGGTCCCGTCCTCCTCTGGTACGCGCTGGCGCACTCGATGAACGTTCCCTCGCTCAAAGTCCTGGACGGCATCGGCTTCGACGCGGCGATCGACCGCGCCGCTTTGCTTCTGGGCATCGACGATCGGGAAACCATCAGAAAGACCTTCCCCCGCGTGTATCCGCTCGGACTCGGGGTTATTTCCGTCACTCCTCTCCAGATTGCCCGCGCCTTCTCCATATTCGGGAACCAGGGTAAGGAAGTCACGCCAATCGCCATTCGCGCCGTTGAAGACCGAAACGGCCGCGTCATACTCGACCCTGAAAAAGAATTGCGGCTGCAGCAGAAACGCAAGGGCGGCGACATGCAGATAGTCAGTCGGCAGAACGCCTACGTGATGACAAGCCTTTTGCAAAAGACGGTGGAGTCGGGCACCCTCGCCTGGGCTTCCGGCTACGGATCGAAATTCTCGTTCAGAGATAAAGACGGCAAAAAGTACGCGATACCCGCGGCGGGTAAAACGGGCACAACGCAAAACTGGGCAGACGCGTGGACGGTCGGCTATACGCCCTATTACGCCACCGCCGTCTGGTTCGGCTTCGACCGGCCGGGCAACTCCCTGGGCGTAACGCAGACGGGTGCCGTCATTGCCGGTCCCACTTGGGCAGACTACATGCGGGAAATCCACCAGGGCTTGGCGCCCAAGGAATTCCCCCGCCCGAGCACCGGCCTGATCGATGTTCAGGTGTGCGCGAAATCGGGGCTGCTCCTTACGCCCAACTGTTCGGACGGATCAGTGACCGCGACCTTTCTTGAAGGCACCCAGCCCACCGGCTATTGCGATATCCACGATCGAGCCGTAGAAAAACAAACGCGGTCCCTGGATATCATGTGGCAGGATTCACTGGCGATCGATAGCAAAGGCGTAACCGATACGCTAAAAATGCCGGAACTGAAACTTGACAGTTCGACGGGAACGCCGAAACCGAGTACCGGGTCGGGCAATTCGGCGGATAAGGGAAAAGACGGCTTCAACCCGTTGTTGGATTAGGATTTTGAAAATAAGAAACACATGATGGAAATTTTATTGTCACGGCTGTGTACCGAACATTTGCTTAAGCGTTGAATAGTAATTGTGGCGGTTTGTGCGTCAGCGGACCAAAGCGAAGCGCACAACCCGTGACAATAGGCAAGTCAGGTGGAAGGAATTGTTAGATTTCTGTTTCTTTTTGAGCATTCAATTTTTTTTAATTTTACAAGAGCATCCGCTTCATGTTTCCGCAAATCAGATAGATCAAAGTCACAGGTATCCGCTGCAGTATGGCTTGTTGAAAATTTGATACTGACATCCATATCAGAATATTCATTCTCAAAAATATAGCGTGCTCTCTCCAGATGAAAATCCGAGGTAACCACAATGACTTCAGAAACACCATACTTCCGTATTATTGGTTTTGAAAGTGATGCGTCTTGCAGGGTGTATGAGCTTTCAGCAAATTCAACGATGGCATCATTTGTAACACCGCGATTGATTAAATATTTTTTTAAGTAGTCCGCGTGTGGTTTTTCCGTTTTATTGAAATGTTCTCCATAGCCACCTGTCAAAAGAATTTTCCAAGCAACACGCTTTGAGAATTCCATTAGTGCCAACTCACAACGTTCCCTGGCAATACTGGATAATTCTCCATCTTCGTTATTTGGAGAACCTAGAATTATTATCATGCCTTTTACAGGCTGATTCATTTCTTTATTTTCTCTGCCGAGTTCTTGCGGCACTAAAAGTCTTTCTCCGCCTTCTTTTCAAAGTGGGAGAACTCCATGGCAAATGTCGCTTCGGCATCCATGCCGTGGGAGAACGCGGAAGCGTTCTCCAGGACTAAAAACAGCGGCCCTCCATGGCCGCCCAAGGCCGCGCACATTAGAAGTCTTTTTCAGCCTTCTTCTCAAAGTGTGAGAATTCCATAGCAAAGGTTGCGCGGCCTTGGCTTACGGAGCGCAGCGCGGTCATGAGACCGAACATTTTGGCCATGGGGGCCTGGGCTTTCACGTGGTCGATGGTGGGACGGGAGTCCATGCTCTGGACAAGACCGCCGCGCTGGACGATCAGACTGATAACTTCACCGACGAATTCTTTCGGGGATAGAAGATCCACCGTCATGATGGGTTCAAGCAGGATGGGAGCAGCCTTTCGGCAGGCTTCATCCAGACCGAGACTGGCGCAGGCTTCAAAAGCGAACTCGGAGCCGGTGAGGTCCGAGTAGCGGATATCGGTGAGCGTGACTCCGACGTCGATGCAGGGATAGCCGAGGACGATCCCGGAAGGGAACGCGTTCATCACACCGCGCTCGATCGATTCTAGGATGAGTTCGGGAGCGGCGGTCTTCTTGACGGCGCAGGTATAGCGGTTGCCCGACCCGCGTGAAAGCGGCTCTACGCGGAGCGTAAGTTCGGCGGCGTTTTCCTTTCCGGCCAACATTTTGGAAAACGACTCCGTGTGCGTTACCGCAAGGGAAACCGATTCACGGTAGGTGACTTGCGGATTTCCGACTTTTGCGGCGACTTTGTATTCCTTGATCATACGGGTTACCAGAACGTCCAGGTGGAGTTCGCCCATGCCCGAAATGATGAGCTGTCCGGTTTCCTCGTTTTCACGTGTGGTGAAGGTGGGGTCTTCCTTCGCCAGGATTTCCAAGGTTTCTTTCAGCTTTTGCTGTTCGCTCATTGTTTTCGGTTCGATGGCGACGGAAATGACCGGCTCGGGGAAATGCATTTTCTCAAGCAGGACCGGCCAGCCTTCACTGCCTATCGTGTCGCCGGTCTGCGCTAGCTTCATGCCGACAATGACCGCGATATCGCCGGCCTTCACTTCGTCCATGGGCTCCGATTTGTTTGAATGCATGCGCAGGATGCGGTTGGCCCGTTCGCGTTTTTTCTTACCGATATTATAAACCGTGGCGCCTGTCTTGATAGTGCCCGAATACATACGAACGTAGCAGAGGCTGCCGGCTTCCCGGTCGTACTGGATTTTGAACACGAGCCCAAGAGGAGCTTGGGCGGCCGGATCGCAGGGGACGGTGACGTCTTCCTCTTTCTTCAGGTGGTGGCCGATTGCCGGAATTACCTCGTCGGGAGCGGGAAGAAAGTCGACGACGGCGTCGATCAGAGGCTGAACGCCTACATTGCGACGTGAAGCGCCGCAGAGGACGGGAATGAGCGCACGGCCGATCGTCGCCTTTCGGAGCACCTTGCGGATAAGCTCCGAGGGGATTTCCCCGCCGCCGAGGTAGAGCTCAGTGATTTCGTCGGAAAGCGAGGCGAGCGCGTCGATAAGCTTTTCCCGCCATTCGAACGCGAGCGTCTCGCGCTCCACGGCGATAGGAGAATACTCCATCTTTTCGCCGTCCGTGTCCGCGTCCCAGCGGATTTCTTTTTGTTCGATGAGGTCGATGACGCCTTCAAAGGCGTTTTCCTTGCCGATGGGAATCTGGATCGGCACAACCGGAGCATGCAGCTTGGCTACAATTTCGTCGATTACCGCGTAAAAATCGGCGCCGGTGCGGTCCATCTTATTCACGAAACCGATGCGGGGAACCTTGTAGTGATCGGCTTGGTGCCAAACAGTCTCGGTTTGCGGTTCAACGCCGCCTACCGCGCAAAAAACTCCGACCGCGCCGTCAAGGACGCGAAGCGATCGTTCAACCTCGGCAGTGAAGTCTACATGGCCGGGAGTATCGATGATGTTGATCTGATGGTCGCGCCAATAGGTTGTCGTGGCGGCGCTCTGGATGGTGATGCCGCGTTCCTGCTCCTGCTCCATCCAGTCCATCGTGGCTTCGCCGTCATCGACCTCGCCTATCTTGTGGCTTTTCCCCGTGTAAAAGAGGATACGTTCGGTCGTGGTGGTCTTGCCGGCGTCGATGTGGGCCATGATACCGATGTTGCGCATGCGGTCGAGCATTCTCGCGTTCTCCTGTAGAACGCATAATACCCAAAAATTGGCCGGGAAGCAACCGACGCGATTGAAGGACTATGCGGCGTTACAGCCGAAACAACTTTTTGAGAGAAGCTCGATTGACAATGCGATAGTGCAGGTAAAAAAGAATCCCGGCGGTTGGAACCAACGCGAGAGCAACGACGACGGACCAATCATAGGAAAGAGAATGGGGCTGATTGAGATCGACCGCGGTCTCTATGCCGAAACAGAAAAAAGCCGAGCCGCAGAGGATCAGAGCGACTACATTGAGGCCCTTGCGGCGCTGGGTGCAGATGAGGGCAGCGACAGAGACGACTGAAATTTCAAAGCAGAGAGAAATCGGAAGTCCATACCAGAGAAACCAGCCGAGGCGACCGTCAAACACGTCCATCAGAAAAACCAGAAAAACGAGCGAAGGGCCGAGTACGGCGAACAGAATCCACGGGTGCCGGTAGAGAATGAGCGGCATGGCGCCGACAAGCCATGCCGCCACGATGGCGGTCGCGGCATACAGAGACCAGGAAAGGGATCGATTAATGAAAAGATCCACGAGTAACGTCACCGCGAACGCGATGCCGAACGCGACTGAAAGAAGTTCCACCGCCACCCTCCGGCGGTCGTCGTCGCTCAACGCGTCGTTCGACGATGGGTCGTCCCGCGACGCATCAAATCGCGGTGAGCCGGGGTATTCAAGTCCACCAGAATCGGCTGAGGTCGGCTTTTCGGACACTCCGACGGAACCGCACAAGGGGCAACGGGTCGCGTCTTCCGCTAGTACCACTCCGCAGCGGGGGCAATAATTCATGATCGGACTCCTACAAACCGGCGGTTTGATTCTACGGCAACCGGCAGGCCGAGAGAAACCAGACGTCTGAAAAAAGCCCGTTCAAAGTCGGGAGTCTCGACGAGACTCCCGATGGTGATGAAGAGTTCATTTTTCCAGCTCAACACACCGACGTTTGCGCCTGGTACACGTGAACGAGCAGGTAAAATACCGAAGCGGATTACTTTGGAAGCAAACGGCTCGGGCAGAAAAACAGCGCCTAGGTTGGACAGGGAACCTGAATACGAACCGACGCCGATCATACTATTCACGATCCGTAAGACCACCTCTTTCAGCGGAAGAAACACTACACGGTTGAACGGATTGCGCTCGCTTCCGACATTCCGCCTCATTTGGCGCAGCAATTCCTTCGGTTCCAAGCCGATGCGCATAGAATGATGTACCCGGCGGAGTATTTCATCGAAGGTCCAGAATCCTAAACGCAGGTCGATGGAAGGAGCGGCAAACAGAAAAAAATTGCGGAGCGTTCGGGACGGATACATCTTGCGAAGATTGACGGGGATCTGCACCGTGATAGTTTTTCGCGCCTTCCGTCGCGCGAGCGGGGACATGGCTTCGTACAAATCCTGCAGAGCGGCGATATGTACGGAGGCCAAAAGCTCGGTCAGCGTCGCCTGTCTATCTTTTGCCGCGGCCAGAGCATTCGGCAGGGAAAGTCTTCCGACCGTTTCGCTGTAGCCGATAACTTGCCGTCGTCCCGGCATAAGAAAAGCGGGAGGCGAAGAATCGGGAAGAGGCGCTTCCTTCCTGAAGTATTTATCGTACGCGTCCTCTTCTTCTTCCGGATCGTAGGGGTCGCCCGGCCGGGGAATATCCTGGAAAGCAGACCGCGGAACGTCGATTCCCACATCGAGCTGGAGGAGGTACTCCACCACCAATGCTCGAAGAAAGGCCATACCGCCCGAACCGTCGGTGATCGCGTGATGGAATTCGCATGCTATCCGCCTGCCGTACGCGATCACGCGAACAAGCGCGCGTCCGCGGCGGTGAGCGATGGGAGCGGCCGGATAATCGGTTTCCCTCTCAATTCGGGGAGCATCGGTGACGGGGTCCAGATAATGCCAGAAAACGCCGTGTCCCAAAGCGACGAAAAGAAACGGGAAGCGCGGGTGAAGACGTTCGAGCGCAAGACTGAGGAAGGGAAGCCGCACCGTATCTTCCAACTCGCAGGAAAGCCGAAAGACGAACGGACCCGCCGCGCCCGCGATGGCGGCGGTGAAGACGGCGCTGTTGTCGAGGATGTAGAACCGGTCCTCAACAGTTTTCGATCCCATACTGAAAGTATATACTGAATGGGTCGCGGAAGCCCACGGTCTTTTTTCCGGTGTCCGCCGAGACGGAACTCACGGAGATGACTGCATCCTCATACTATCCTTGACATAATTTCGCTCGGAGGCTATATATTACTAACTAGATCATATTTATTCCGTTTCTTAGGAGGGCGATATGGCGGATTTTGATACTTCGGCGGTACACGGGGGACAGAGCCCTGATCCTACGACTCTTTCGCGGGCGGTACCGGTCTACCGGACCAGTTCTTTCGTGTTCAAGAGCGCCGAACACGCGGCGAACCTCTTCGCCCTCAAAGAATTCGGCAACATCTATTCGCGTCTGGGAAACCCGACGAACGAGATTTTAGAAAATCGCGTTACCGCGCTGGAAGGCGGCGCCGCCTCGGTATCCGTAGCTTCAGGCACCGCGGCCATCTTCAACACGGTGATCACCATCGCCAAAGCGGGTGACGAGATCGTATCGGCGACCAACCTCTACGGCGGTACTTACACGATGTTCGACGCGATTCTGCCTGACCTCGGCATAAACACGAAATGGGCGGACGCACGCGATCCTGATTCCTTCGAAAAAGCCATAAACGACAAGACCCGGCTCCTGTACCTTGAAACCATCGGGAACCCGGTGTTGGACGTCGCTGACATTGCCGCGGTGGCGAAAATCGCCAAAGCGCACAAGCTGCCCTTGGTCGTGGACGGCACCTTCACCACGCCGTACCTGCTCAAAACGATTGAGCTCGGCGCGAACGTCGTCATCAACTCGCTCACCAAATGGATGGGCGGACACGGCACGGCGATCGGCGGCATCGTCACCGACGGAGGCAACTTCGACTGGACCGATCCCAAGTTCGTCCAATTTACGCGAGCGGACAAGAACTACCACGGCTTGCGCTGGGCTTTGGACCTACCGCCGGAATTGGCGAAGATCGCGTTCGCGCTCCGCTTCCGCACGGTTCCGCTGCGCAACCTCGGCGCGTGCTTGTCGCCCGACAACGCATGGCTATTCCTGCAAGGCCTTGAAACCCTGCACGTACGCATGCCGCGCCACAGCGAAAACGCGCTGGCCGTCGCCGAGTTCCTGAAAAAACATCCTAAGGCAGCCTGGGTACGCTATCCCGGCTTGAAGGATGACCCTTCCTACCCGGTCGCAGCCAAGTACTTGAAGAAAGGGTTCGGCGGCATGGTGGTGTTCGGCGTGAAGGGCGGGCGAAAAGCGGGTGAAAAATTCATTGAAAGCCTTTCGCTTTTTTCGCACTTGGCAAATGTTGGAGACGCGAAGTCCTTAGCCCTGCATCCGGCCAGTACCTCCCATTCGCAGTTGACCGAAGAGCAACAGAAGGAAGGAGGCCTGACCCCCGACCTCGTGCGGCTTTCAATTGGAATCGAGTCGATCGGAGATATCTTGGCGGATCTGGAAAAAGCGCTGAAGGCCGTGTAGAAAATAAGAATGGCCGGCCGGAAACAACAAATTTCCGGCCCAGCCCCAATTCACTGACGACACTGGACAACTCCGCTAAAATTCCTCGAATTCCTCGTCGCCCGAATCAGTCGGCTCTTTCCTGAGAGTCAAAGCCGTGGAGACACGCGGCTTTTTGTTTTCTACCGCGGGAGGGAGCGGCAAAGCGGCCTTTTTAGTCCCGATATGAGCTATGGAAACTGTATGCTCGAGACGGCGTGCCGACGTCTCGGTTCCCGAACCCTGCACCTTGAAGAAACTGATGGTTTTGGCCAACTGTTCGGCTTGGCTGGAAAGCTCCTCCGCCATGCTGGCCATCTCCTCGCTCGCGCTCGCGTTCTGCTGTATGACACTGTCCAGCTGGGTCGTCGCCTTGGCGATCTGGTCGACCCCGGTCGTCTGCTCCTGAGACGCGCTGGAAATCTCTTGAACCAAGTCGCTGGTCTTCTGGATATCGGGTACGATTCCCTGGATGATCTCACCCGCTTTCGTCGCGGTGCCGACGGTGGTCTTGGACAGTTCCCCGATCTCTCCGGAAGCCTTCTGGCTGCGTTCAATCCACGGCTGCCCTTACACCCCCGCCGCGGCGCTTCGTTTGTGCAAATCTTCCGCAAAGCGAATACCGCGCTCACCGATTTCGGCGACGCCCGTCGCCGCGACCAATACAGCATCGTCCTTGCGAAGTACAGTGGTCGCGTCGGTGCGCAAGGCGCCGAGCGCTTCTCTCATATTTACCTGAATTTGCGCGAGCGTTTGTTGCGCTTCGCTTATTTCCCCACCGCCGTTCTTTACCAGCGCCGACATTTCGCTTAAGGTCTTGAGCGCGTCAAGTATCTGCTTCCCGCCTTCGGCCAATTCCCCGGTGGCGCTGGTGATCTCTTCGAACGCGTTCATCGCGCCGTCGATCTCCGAGTGAATTTCCGAAAATGCGTCGCGCGTCCTGCCGCTTTCCTCCGCCGCGTTCGTAATGACGGCTATGACTTCCTTAAGTTGTCTGCCGATCTCCTTGGCGTTCTTGCCTGAAGTGTCGGCGAGCTTTCTGATTTCATCGGCGACGACGGCGAACCCCCGTCCCGCATCTCCGGCGTGCGCCGCTTCAATCGCGGCGTTCATCGACAAGAGGTTCGTGGAACCGGCTATCCCGTTGATGACCGCGACCATGCTCTGTATTGAATCGATGCTGCCCTCTATTTTTCCGATGAACGCCAAAAGCGCGTCCAGTCGGCGCATCCCTTCTTCCGCCGTGCCGGCCAAGCCGGCCATGGAAACGCGCCGCCTTCCGGCGGAATCGGCGACCGAACGGATGGACGCGACCATTTCATTGATGGAAGCGGAAGACTGGATCTGAGCCGTCGATTCTTCCTCAATGTTGCCATTCAAACCGTCAACACGCTGCGCGATACGCTGTGCGGCCGCCGTAGCGTTATCGGTTGCCCCTTCCAGTTGCCCAACACGTACCTCGATCGCGCGAACGGCTTCGGTAGACTCAGCTATAAGGCTTCGGATCTCTCTAACCCGCGTCGCGATATCGCTCATCGATTCCATATTTATTCGAGAACCTTCAACAACAGAAGAAAGCCTAATGATTCGGTCCGCGCTCTGCGCGCGTTCGGCATCCAACTCGCGGTTGATGGTCCAAGAGAGAAAGGTGGATTTGATGACGAAAAAACAAGCGAGGCCGTATACCACCTCGCTGACCACGAGATAATTGATTAATTCACGGATGGTGAGTCCCGCGGGTAAAAGGCGAAAAAGAACGAAAGCGATATGAGCGACGGCTCCGATGGATGCCATAATAACTAATTGCTTACGCGCGGTCATAAACATGCCGCCGAAAGAAATAGCAAGCATGAAGAGCAGACTATTCCGATAAAGATGCATCGGATTCGGGTCGGACACGATGATCGTCATCAAAAATAGCAAGGAAAAGGCGGAATAGACGGCCATACGGGAGGCCGCGTCGTAACGCCCGGAGTTCAACAAAAAATATGAGACCGCGAATAGCGCGAAAATAAGAGTTTCTATTGCTGAGTTGACGATGTCCGCGGTAAGAAAGTCGGTGATCGCGACAATTGGCATCAGAACCATCACAATGAGAATAACGATTCTGAGCATAGGGGCTTTCTTTTTGATTTCCGGCGACGCGTCGGAATAATAATCGGTGAATTTGAGAGTGTTCATGCAAAAAGCCTCCGTCCTTCCAGTATCGGGGAGACGGAGGCCCGCAAGCAAGCGGTCGGAAGCGTTTAATCGGGCAAAATGAGCGCGACTACTTCCTCGAATCGTTCCACCGGGTGGAAGGTTATTCCCTTTTTCACGTGATCAGGGATCTCGTCCAGATCGCGCAAGTTCTGCTTCGGGATGATGATGTCGCGCGCGTTGTTGCGCCGCGCGGCTATCGTCTTCTCCTTGAGCCCACCTATGGGGAGCACTTGGCCGGTAAGACTCAGTTCGCCGGTCATCACGAACCGATCCCGGATCGTCACGCCGCGCACCAGAGACAATAGAGCCGTCGCCATGGTGATGCCCGCCGAAGGTCCGTCTTTCGGCGTCGCGCCTTCGGGGATGTGGAGGTGGATATGGTTTTTCTCAAACCAATCCATCGGGATCCCGTATTTTTCCACCGCCATCTTATGCACGTAGGTGTAGGCGATGGTCGCCGATTCCTTCATGACGTCGCCCATCTTGCCGGTAAGCGTAAGCCCTTCCTTGCCGGGGACCGAGACCGCCTCAATCACCAGGGTGTCGCCGCCCATGCTCGTCCAGGCCAAACCCACGGTCATGCCGGGGCGATCGGCTTTTTTCACTTCCTCTTCGGCAAAAATCGGTTTACCCAGATGTTTTTCCACGGAAGACTTATCAATTGAAAATTTCTCGATGGGGCCCTTAACGGCCGCGGTTTTCGTGCCGGCTACCGCTTCCGCGGCGGCCTGAGCTTTTTTCTTTCCCGTTGATTTGGCGGCAGCACGCGCGGCGGCTTCAAGCGCCTGCGCGGTCGCAAGCGCCGCGGATTCTTCGGTCGCGGAGACAATCTGCTTGGCGAGTTTGCGGTGAATCTTGTCCAGATTTTTTTCAAAGTTGCGCACGCCGGCCTCCCGCGCGTAGCCGTTGGCGATATACATCAAGGCGTCGCGGGTATACTTCACCTGTGTCTTCTTGAGGCCGTTCTTCTCAAGGCTCTTGGGAATGAGGTAGCGCTTGGCGATCTCCAGTTTCTCCTGGTCGATGTAACCGGGAAGCTGAATGACTTCCATACGGTCAAGGAGCGGCGCCGGGATGGAATCCAGAGTATTCGCCGTGACGATGAAAAAGATATGCGACACGTCGAAGGGCAGGTCCAGGTAGTGGTCGCGGAAACTGTAATTCTGCTCCGGGTCCAAAACCTCAAGGAGCGCGCTGGATGGATCGCCTTGGTAGCTCGCGCCCATCTTGTCGATCTCATCGATCATGAACACGGGCGCCTTATTCTTGACGATCTTGAGTCCCTGGATAATCTTGCCCGGCATGGCGCCGACATAAGTACGGCGATGTCCCTTGATCTCGGCCTCGTCGCGCATGCCGCCGACGGAGAAACGGAAGAACTGTTTTCCAAGCGCGCGGGCGATGGACCGGCCGACGGAGGTTTTTCCGACGCCGGGAGGACCCACCAGGCACACAATCGAGCCCTTAGTATCTTTTCTGAGCTTACGGACAGCCAAGTATTCGATGATGCGGTCCTTCACGTCGTCAAGACCGTAATGGTCTTCCTCCAGGATTTCCCGCGCGCGCTTCAGGTCAAAGTGCTCGCTTTCGGGATCTTTCCAAGGAAGACTGACGATCGTGTCCAGATAATTGCGGGTAACGATGAATTCGCTGGAGTTCGGATCCATGAGGCTGAATTTTTCCAGTTCCTGGTCCACCGCTTCCTTGATCTCGCCTTCGAACTTGAACTCTTCGATTTTGTCCTTAAAACGCTGATATTCGGAACTCTTGGCGTCGGTGGTCATGCCCAGTTCGGTCTTGATCGCCTTGAGTTCTTCCTTGAGGAAATATTCCCGCTGGCTCTTTTCAATCTTCTCGTTGATCTCTTTCTGGATCTTCTTCTGGATCTTGAGGAGTTCCTGTTCCTTCTTGATAAAGACCAGAACCTGTTCCATGCGCTTGCGTACGTTGGTGATTTCAAGAATGCGCTGTTGATCGGTCTTGTCCACGTTGAGAATGGACGAAATGAAGTCCGCGATCTTACCCGGATGATCGATATTGATCATGTTGAGACGCATTTCCTCGGAAAAAAGCGGATTGTTCTCCGAGATTTGCTTCATTTCACTTATCAGGGCGCGGGTGAGGGCTTTCACCTCGCTGGTGTCGTCTTCCTCGTCCTCCAGGTAGTCCACGGCAGCGACGATCGGATTCTGCGGGTTGAGAGCCTTTTTGACGCGGAAACGCTTTAGCGTGGAGATAAAGATATTGACCCCGCCGTCGGGGAGATTGATCTTCTTGACGATTTTTGCGGCGGTCCCGACCTTGTACAAGTCATCTATTGAAGGGTTCTCCGTCTCATTGAGCAGCATTACCAAGCCGATCAATCCATCACCGGAAACGGCTTCATCCACAACTTTCACATCGTTGGGATTGCCGATCATGATAGGGGTAAAGATACCGGGGAATATGGGGCGCCCCATAAGCGCCACAAGATGGAGCTTGTTGGGAAGAATTTGATCGATGGGGATAATGCTCTGCTCACTCATGATGTTCGTCCTTTTGGGGGAATAAAACGTAAAACCGTGGTTAAAACATCGTATAAATCGGTCAGAAAGGCAAGAACAGAGCGCAAAAGGTAAAAAATGGACTATCTGAATCGACAAAAAAAGGTCTTCCCGTTTGAGCGGAGGCCGTATACACTAAGAATATGGACGAGATGAACCGAGCCCAGGTCGACCTCATACGAGAAGCCTTCTATTACCAAAGCCGCTTTGACGGTTCCACCATGGTTTTCAAGGTCGATTTTCCCGTCACCGAAACACCGCACTTTCCGCTCCTCATGAAGGATCTTGCCCTCTTGGCGGAAACGGGTATTCGCGTCGTCATCGTTCCCGGGGCGAAAGAATGGATTGACGCGGTTCTCCATGAATACGACATCGTCTCGGCCTATTCAGGACACATTCGCTTAACCCCCGAAGACGCTATTCCCTTCGTTAAGATGGCGGCCTTCGACGTCGCCACCCGATTTATGACCGAACTCTCAGCAAACCGCGTCAACGCCGTTATCGGCAACTTTGTGCGGGCGCGCGGGCTGGGCGTTATGGACGGCGTGGACTTCGGCAATTCAGGAAAAGTCGACCGCATCCTGATCGATCCGATCAATGAGCTGCTCTCCGAAGGCATGGTGCCTATCCTGCCCTGCATCGGTTGGAGCGCCGCCGGAAAACCGTACAACCTACCCAGCGACGAAATCGCGCTTGCCGCATGTCAAGCGCTCGGCGCCGTAAAGTTCTTTATCGTGTCGGCCGACCAGGGTATTCGGTCCGGCCGTCATCATCTTCCTGAAACCATCCAAGCCGACGAAAACGGCCGCGTCGCCCGACTCACGCCCGCCGAAGCGGAAGAAATCCTCGCGCTCAATCCCCCGTCGCCTCGAAAGGACGATACGCAGGATAGAGGAGCCGTGCGCGCCATCGCCGAACTCAGTATCGCCGTACGCGCCTGCCAATCGGGCACCGAGCGCGTCCACCTGGTCGACGGCCGGGAAGAAGGCGGTCTCCTGCGGGAGCTCTTCTCCAACCTCGGCGTCGGTACGATGATCTACGCGGATGAATACGAATCGATCAGGCCGATGAAAGCAGAGGATGCTTCCGGAGTTATCAGGCTTATGGAACCGCTCATGGTCGGAGGCATTCTGATCCGCCGGAGCGTTGAGGACGTGCTTGAAAAAAAGGACGACTACGTCGTCTACGAGGTTGACGGGTCAGTCCACGCCTGCGGCGCCCTTCACGACTGGGGCGAAGGCCAAGCGGAAATCGCGGCCATAGCCACCGACCCCGCCTACGGGGATCTCGGGCTCGGTAGGCGAATCGTAAAATACTTGATTGAACGAGCGGCTAAAACCGGTTTCAAGCGGGCTTTCGTGCTCACCACGCGGACCCACGACTGGTTTGAAGCCCTCGGCTTCAAGGAAGTGCCCGTTGCCTCGCTTCCTGAAAAGAAACGCCGCATCTACGACGAAAAGAGGAAGAGCAAAGCCTTTGCGCTGGACCTGGGCGCGCTCAACATGCCGTTGAGGTCGTGATTACGGCGCGGCTTTCAAAGATTCAATGCCGTGCGTCGCCAGGGTTAAAAAAAGCTCGCTCATCTGTTCAGGACTCTTCGGCATTCCCGCTTCCAGCCACCACCGGGAAAGGCCGCAGAGGGCGCCGGTAAGGTAGCGAGCAAGAGGCTCCGCAAGGGGTTCCCGCCCTGCGTGTTCAGTCCCCACGGCTGATCCTATGCCCCTCTCACGGAGCAGCGGTTCCAGTATCGGCACCAGACTTCGGGCGATGTATTCCTGAAGCGCGAGCGATTCCGTCGCGATGCCTTCCGCCCGGAAGAGCGCGAGATACAGGTCCGCGTTGGCGGCCATGTGCTTGAAAGTGAGCGACACACCGGGAAACGGACCCGTTTCCCGGGAGCGGAACTCGATGAGCTCATCGATAATACCTTGACGGCTTTTCTCGAACAGATCGTCCTTATCTTTGAAATGAAGATAAAACGTAGTACGGTCGATGCCGGCCCGTTCGGTAATATCCTTGATGGAAACCCGCTCATAGCCCTTCTCCCGTATCAGGTTCATGAGCACGTCGCGTAGATGCCGCTGGGTCTCGTGGCCCCGTTCCGTCAGGTTGGTCAATCGCGCCATACGGCTACCTGTCCGCCGATGTACGCAGGAGAAAGAGTCCCCATACGGCAAAACCCAGTTCCACTCCGGCGGAAACCCAAAACCTCGGCCCCGTCTCTCCGCCTGAGGCAAGGCTTACGATCCTGCCCGCCGCAAGCCCGGACATCACGGCGACGACGCTCAACGCCGCCGCTTCGATTAGTTTTTCGCGCCGCACCGCGAGAATAAGCCAAACCGCAAAACCAAGGTACGCTCCGCCGAAGCCGTTGAAAACGTTCAATACCCCGATCACGGACAAAACACCGGCGGCCAGCGCCGCATATACCTGTTTCATACTCACTCTACCGCCTCAGAATAGTCGCTTAACTAAAATCGTCTTCGCATTAGCCGGGAGACTGATCAGCATTCCGTCGTCACCCATGGTAATGACTTTACTGTAGTATTTTTTCGCGTCTCCGAGGAATAGGTTTTTCAAAATCGATGAGGGAAGCGGCGGAATGATGTGGTAATACACCAGGCGTTCGACTCCGGCGGCGTGGGCCATCTTCGCGGCGTCCTCCGGCGTAGAATGGTAGCTGGGAATATCCTCGGTGATTTTCTTCGTCGATGCTGAAGCGGAGTTGTCGTTGATCGCCTTGACCATGGACGCGTTCAGCGCCTCGCAGAAGAGGACGTCAGCTCCCTTGGAGTGCTCGATGAGCGATGTGGAAAAAGAAGTATCCCCGCTGATAACCAACGAACGGCCCTTATATTCGAAGCGATAGCCGACTGCCGGCGCCACCGGCCGATGATCGACCTTGAACGCGGTAATCTTCACTCCGTCCCGATCCAGAACCACCACGGCAGCGTCGCTCTCCGGGCCTAAGTCGAACGGGCGCGCGATACCGCCGGCCCCTTGCGGCGGCATCGTCCGCGGCCCATGGTGAGCCACCCGGTAGCCGTCGTCCTGCTTATAAGCAAGATTGAAACCTTCAACCACCGCCTCCACGCCGCGCGGTCCGATAATGTCGAGCGGACTCGTATTGCCGACCGCCCAACGCTGCAGTTCCATTTCGCCGAGGTCGGAAATGTGGTCTGAATGGAAGTGGGTTAGGAGGATCGCTTCCGCTTGTCCTATGGGAAAATTCATCAGGCGAATATTCCGGGTGCTGCCGGAACCCGCGTCCACGATGAAGAAATGCGTTCCCGCGACAACTCCAACGCTCGGCCCCGCACGGCGGGCATCAGGCATGGGAGAGCCGGTGCCGAAAAGTCCCGCGTATAGGCCGTCTTCAAGGAACGGACTCGGCTTAGCCATATTGGACTTCACCACGGATGCGACGAACACGTGTGTCAGCTGCTTTCGGAAGACCAAACCGCCTATCGCCGCAAGCGCAAGTACGGCAATCGCGATCGCGCCTATTTTCAGAACCTTCCCTCGTATCACTTCTTTCCCCGCTTCGCCGCTTTTTCCATCAAGAGCTGCGCCGTTTCCGCGCCGTCGTTCTGGTTCTGACCCGTGACGATGTTTCCGTCGATAACTACATGGCCCGCGAAAATATCCAGAAAAGCCGTTTCGCTTTCATAGAGAGCGCCGGCCGCGCGCAATTCCCGTTCGGGATGCTGCGGGGTTATGGATATTCGAAGCTCCCGAACCTGCTTATCGCTTACCCCCGTCATTTTGCGGCCCTTCACGAGCGGAGCTCCGCTTGTATCCCGCGCTTTAAGAAAGCCGAGCGCCCCGTGGCAGACGGAACCGAGAACGGCATTCGCCGCATTCGCCTCGGTAATTTTTGCGCCTAGGACATCGGAAAAGCCCAGATCGTAGGCGGCGCCCCACCCTCCAGCCATGAACACGATATCGTATTTCGTAAAATCGACCCCATCGATCTTAAGGGAAGCTTCAACTTGTTGCTTGAAGCCTTCATCCTTAAGGAAACGCGAATCCTCTCTTGTGCGCAGCGGCCAGCGCAAGGAAACGGGTTCTATCGGTATCTTCCCGCCTTGGATGCTCGCCACGTCCACGGTCATCCCGCCGTCGAGAAACGCGTAGTAGGGAACCGTCATTTCCGACGCGTACACGCCGGTCTTCTTGCCGGTATCGCCCAGTGTGTCCCGGCTGGTCGTCACTATAAGCGCGCGCCCGAGGGGCACCGCGGACTTGGGTCCTGAATATTTCGGATGCAGTCCGGCCGCGGAAAGCAGGGAGGGCAAAGACAGCGCAATCAAAGCGACCGCGGCGATCGGGACCGCGAGAAGCCGTAAGAGTTTCGGTATTTTCATGTTCATTCACCTCCAGATATCAACATCATGTCGATATCAACACAATATAGATATACGGTATCGATCGACTATCGTCAAGGTGAATCGGGTAAAAAAAGCATAGCGGGCGGGAAACAATTACCCAGGCAACCGGCAAAGAAGCCCCAAAACAAAAGGAAAACTCATCAAAAACACGCATCTTTAGGCGAATTTCTACTTGGCACGCTAACTGCATAGTAATAATTGAATATAGAAATCATGGAGGTTTAATCATGATGCATAACTGGAATGGAGGATGGGGCCAGGGCGGATACGCGTTCGGGTTTCCTTTTGGAGGTTTTCTAATGACGGCGATACTGATAGCGCTTGCCGTTTTCGCGATTGTCGCATTCTTCAAAATGAACAAATCCCGGAACTACGCTAGTGACCCGAAAGAACACGGACTCGAAATTCTCATCGAACGTTTTTCCCGCGGAGAGATCGATGCGGAGACCTTCAAATCGATGAAGGCCGCCATCGACTCTAAGAACTGATTTTCTCACAGTACATCACTATTTGGAGGTTTTTATGAAAGCGCGTATTTTATCACTCGGTTTAGTTTTCGGGACTTTGGTTACCGTCGGGTCCTTCGCCGTACCGGCCGATTTAGTGCCGGCCATGACCAAATTGGACAAGGTGTACATTCCGGCGCTAGGACTGACCGGGCAAGCCGATCAGCAGGCGAAAGCCAAGATCGCCTTCTCCTCCTTTGAAAGCGAATGGACCGCGTTCACCGGTCGTTTCGCTACCCAAGCCGGCTTCGACGGAGAATGGGCGGAGGACCTTGAAAAGATCAACCATGTAGTGGCCAAGGCTAAAACGGCGCTCTTCGAGAAATCGAACGGTCCCGCGTCTCATGAAGCGCTCGAAGGCGTCCGAATGACGCTCCTCGAATCCCGGACCCGTCAGAAAGTCCCCTACTTCATCGACGCCCTAACCTTGTACCACAACGCGATGGAAGACCTTCTGAACAACAAACCGGCAAAGAAATTCGCCGAATGGAGCGCGTCGGAAAAAATGGGCGTCGCCGCCGACCTGGACGTAGCTATCGCCCGCTGGAATAAAGTGAAATCCGTGGAAGCACTCATTACCGACGCCGGACTGTCGGCGAAAGCGGACGGCGTGTACCGGACCCAGTGGCAGGCTATCGAAACGGTCATGTCCGGCACCAAAAAAGCTTTGGAAACCGGCGACGAAAAAGCTTTCTCGGAAAATCTCGGTAAGCTGAAGCCCAATTTCATCAAGACCTTCTTCCTGTTCGGTGATTTTCCGAAGTAATTGGAGATAAGAACTATTCCTTTAACTAGGAGTAAAAACGAGGAGTCAATCCTCCTGAACCGGGTTGATTCAAAAACCTTGGCAGCACGGTACCCGGTCTAGAAAAGAGGACGGCTCTGAAGGGAAACCTTCAGAGCCGTTCCAATTTAGCGCCGTTTATTCCGGGCTTCAGTCAATCGCGGCCGATGTCCAGGAAACTGCCCCCGAGGCGATTGTGCCGGACAGCTTCACTTTTGTGGAGCCGATGGTAATCGCGCTGAGGAAAGCCGTCTGGCCGGAAGGATTCCTTGTCAAAGATGAGGTATCGATATCCAGTCCCAGAACAGTGATAACATTGCCGCTTATCGCCGTAACGATGCCCGTCAATTCAGCTTCAGTCGAGATTTCCTTGCGCTCAATTTTAGCGGCCGTCGTCTTTCCGTTCGCGGCGACGAAAGCATTCGCTTCAGCATAGTTGCCGACGCTCAGATTAGCCAACCCGAAAAGCACGACGGGAACGGTTGTGTCATCCTTGAAAATCGTGCTCGCCTCAACATAGAGGACGACTCCGTTAACCGCGACAGTCCCCGCGCTCGGATTTACCGCGGTAAGGACGCCCTTCATTTCAAGGTCGGCGTCTTTTTCAATGCGAACTTCGGTTGCGATGAGCACTCCCGCCGTCATTGAACCTTTTACCTCGACCCTGATCCCGTTCGCGACCCCGACGACCAGGGAAGAAGCGGCGTTTACCGTAGTGCCGTCTACAACGAAGGTTACCGGCTCCGTCGTCCCATTGAACGCGGACACTATCCCGCTCACTTCGCCCCTATCTCCTTCATTCGAGGACAACTGATGCCTCGCCTCAATCTTGGCCGCTGTGGTATTGACGACGTTGAGTGAAGGCGCCGCGGCGAACTCAACTTTCACTCGGACGCCGTTGACGACGCTCGGGTTGAGGGTGCCCGTAAAATTGACGGTGAACGTAGTTCCGTTTTCAAGCGTCAAGGTAAACGTTCCGTTCGTCGATCCCGAAAGGCCGCTCACCGTTCCCTTGAGCTTAAAATCTTCGGAAACGGATTTCTTCTCTACTCTGGTTGCTCGGATCGAATTTGTCGCGGAGTTCAGCGTTCCGCTCACCTCGACCAGATTCCCCGCGGACAGAGGACCGATTCCCGAAAATCCGGTCGTATGTTCGTATACCGTAGCCGCATCGGTCTGCACGGTCGTACCGAAGATCGTAAATGTTCCAGCCGACACATTGATGCTCGCCGCGTCGATTGTCCCTTCAATAGAACTGGAATAATTGACCGCGTTGGCTACGCCCCTGCCGGTATTCGAATCAATCGAGCCAGTCAATTCGACATACATGCCTACCTGAAGATCGTTTTCCCCGCCTGACGCGTTGTCCAAGGTGACCGTGCTGGAGGTCGTTTCATATTCCACGCCGTTGACGAAAATGCTGCCCTTTGCGGTGATTACGCCTTTCGCGTATCCGCTGACTCCCGCCGTACCGGTGGAAGCGACGCCCGAAGGACACCCTGAAAAAGCTAACGCCGCAATCAGAATTATGCTCGTTAAGGATACTGTTTTCATCACTTTATTCAGTTTACCGTTACTCATAGAAACCTCCTAGAGTAAATATGACTAAAATAGTAACACTCAAATAAGCAAAAACAGCTATATACGGGTACTTAAATATGAGAAAATTGTTAGGTTAGTATGAAGTTAAGTAGAAAAGAGATAAGCGGGATAAGTCGGACGAGTATCCCCGCGTCCTATTTATCCGCTTCTTTTGATACTCCGGCAATCGTGTCCTGCAGCGTGCCCAGCGGACAGAACGCGCACCACGCGCGCGGTTTGTAGAAAAGCCCGGCCAAAACACCCAAAGATAAAGCGATACTATAGATCACCCAAAATACTCTGCCTATGTTCGCTAGGTTCGGGTATCCGCGGACGAGGAGTCCGATCATACAGAACATCATCACGCCGCAGAGCATTCGTCGGAATTGCACGCTCACGAGCGCACGCGGCATTTTCCTGTTTCGGGATACCGGTTTAAGCGCGGAAGCAAGAAATGTTCCGTTCGGACAAGTTCCCGCGCAAAACGATCGGCGCTTATTAAAATTCATACCGAGAGCAACGATCATAAGAGCCAAGACTACCAGTCCGAGGACGGGAAAGAAATAGCCGGCGCCGGCGAAAACCGCTACGAAAGCTACGGACAGAACCTTCCATTTTCGTTGTCTGATGATTTTCCCAAACATGTTCATATGAAATCTCCGAAAGTAAATTCGATTTGCTAGTTGTTGAGTGATTAGCCTAATCATAATATATATTTTTTAATATATAATCAACATTATGATATTGATGATCTCACACTTTAGCCCTACATTAGAAATATGGATTCACATATCCGCCTTTTCAATTTCATAGCCCAAGCGTATCGCAAGTTTTACGGCATGCAGCGGCGCATGTTCCAACCAATCGTCGCGGCCAACGCGAAAAAAATCGGGGCTGATCAGGGCGATTCGTTCCTGGATGTCGGCTGCGGGACGGGCGCGCTTGTATCGGTACTCTCCGAAGCCGGATTCAAAGCCGAAGGCGTCGACGCCGCGCCCAAAATGGTTGCCGCCGCGCGAAAAGCGGGGTGGAAATGCGAGCTCGGCGATATTCGAAACGGCCTACCCTACCCGGACGGGTCCTTCGACTTCGTCATTTCGTCTTACGTCGCCCACGGAATCAACTCCGCGTTCAGGGAGACACTCTTCCGGGAAGCGAGGCGGATAGCCCGAAAAGCCGTGATCATTCACGACTATCGCGGCAGACAGTCCTGGACGACGGAATTGATAGAACGGCTTGAGGGCGGCGATTATTTCGCCTTCGTCAATTTTGCCGAGAAGGAAATGGCGAATTTCTTCGGCAGCCTGGAAATCATCGACGTCGCCCCAGCCAACGCCTGGTACGTGGGGCGTTAGGTCGCCTATTCTTGCCCGAATGAGAAACCGACCATAATACTCACTCCGAAGTTCGCGCTTCCGCCATCCGTCCAAGAATAGTATGCGGCGATGGGGAGATGGAACGCCCTTCCGTTCGGGACGTATTTGATCAGTTCCAACTCTCCATCCACCCGGTAAGACATCAATCCGGAAATATCCGCTTCGCTTTTTAGTTTTGCACTTACACAAAGCCAAGGGAGAGGAACGGCCGAAAAAATCGCCGAGACCGGGAATGACGTTGATACAGTTCCGCTATCGGTTTCAGACCGCGACCAGCCGACGGAAAAATCCGCCGATAAGGGAATCCCCGGATACCAGACGAAGCCCAGTGAAGGCGCGATCGCCAGGGTCCGCGATCCATCCGGGAACAAGGTCTCCGAGAAAGTGGCGCCCGGTTTTAGAACGAAATCCCCGGCCAAATAGGAAACATTCAGGCGGGCACCGAAATTGAAGGATTCGTCGTCGTAGAACCCTACTCCGCAGGCGGGAGCGAACGAAAGAGAAAGATCGCGGCCGTTCAGCGTAAACGGAGCGGAAAGAGAAAGGTTGATAGCCTCTTCTCCGGTTTCGACGGAACGAAGGGTTGTCGCTTCCAGCCGGAGCCCCGAAATAAACGAGCCGAGCGCGTATGAGGCGTCCCCCCGGAAATAGGCGTCAATACCAGGATTCCCTACGGTATCAATTGATACTTCGCCGTCAGCGGTCGTACCGACCGCAAACGCGCCGGATATGCTGCTTGCGTTCAAGGAAAACGCGCCGAGGGCCCTCGGCTGCAAAGTGCCGAAACGAGAGCCGATATCGAACTCGACATCATAAGAGTGTACGGAAACGGAGACACCCAACAGTATGGCAATGACGAGAAAACGGCACGCGGCGCAGGTTTTTGTAGAATATCCAAGTACGATCATCGTTGTCTCCTCTCCCTGTTCAATGCCGCGTCCACCGCCGCGAGAGATCCTCCTGAACCAAGTTCGGTCGCGACTATGCGCGCGATCCTATCGGGAGCCAAGCCGAACGACCTGCCTCGGGCGAATACGGCCGCCAGCGAATCAAGTCGATCCGTCTGTATGACCGAGAGCGCGATCGCTTCGGCGAGTTCTAAGCGTAATGTCGTACCGACGATTCGTGCCGGATCCGCGGCCGCTAGCGCCGAAAGCGTCGAACCTAGCCGATCGAGCGATGCGCCTTTCACGGCGATTTTCTTGACAACCGCGCTGAATTCATCCCGAGAAATCGAAGCGCGCAGGGAAAGCGCACCGTCGGCTAAAATGCGTTCCCTGGATTCCGCGGTCATACGGATACCTGATGAATCCAGTTCTTTCGCCATGAATAAGAGCCGGGACGTCTCTTCCTCCAGCGCTTTTCCAATCCGCTCCGGGGAAGCGCGTTTTCGCACACCTTCAATGAGGCGATCAAGATAGAGTTTTTCATCGATACCGGCCGCGACGACGGCTTCGGCCAACGCGATCAAGCGGGGGGCGATGGCAGAATAGGGTTTCGCTTCGTCGGACGTTGAGAGCCACCGCGCCGTTTGCTGACCAAAAACGGCGCCGGCAAGGCAGAACAGAGCAACAACGCATATCGTTCGAAGAGTGAACGCGCTGTTCATTGCCCGTTCTTACCCTTTCCGGTGCCGGTACCGGTTGAACCGGTGCCGATGGCGGAACCGGTACCGACAGCGCCGGCTTTACCGCTCTGCGAATTTTTCCGTTCCACTTTGGCTAATTTCGCGGCCATACGTCCCCCTCCTTCGGTACCGGCGCTTGCCTCTAAACGAAGAGACTGGCGCAGACGGGCGCGCGCTTCCTGGGAGGTATAGCCGAAACGGAGCGCCCGCTCCACATCGAGCGCGGCGGCGAAGGACCGGCGCGCGTGCAGGGTTTCGCTTTCCCCATTCCGAGCGCCGAGTTCAGTCGCGACGATTTCACGAGCGAGTCCCGACGGCACGAAGGAAGACGATGACGAAGAGGCGTTCCAAGCAGCTTCCCAGCCCTGCCCGGTTTGGCCGAAAAGGAGCGGAACCGTACAGGTGATGATCGTCAGAATATATACAAATGAACGTGGCATATCGGGCCTCCCCTCACAACCGTATCAGAGCGCTTTCGCCGCCGAACCCGTCCTCGATCCGCTCCGGCGCCGCTGGATCGACTACCCAGGAATCTCCGTCAACAATGAAATTGTAAGAATACGCTTGCCCACGCCGCAACCGGACTTTCCGTTCCCAGATGCCGCTCGCCGTTTTATTGAGTTCCAAATTCTTAGTATCCCAAGATGAAAAATCTCCCGCGAGAAATACTGTTTTAGCGTTAGGCGCGTCAAGCACGAACCGAATTTCCACCGTATCGGATTCCCGGACTCGTAGGCCGACGATGAATAAGGCGCACGCGACAAGGGCCGCCGGCACCGCATAGGGCAATCTCCGCCGCAGGCGTGAGCCGGAGGTCCGAACAGGACGGGCGCGAGGCGCGGTTCCGATATCCGCCATAACCCTTTCGGCCAACGACCGGGCTTCTCCGCTCGGTTCAGCCCGTCGCGCTGGTCCCGAATCGCGTGGAGCAAGCGCGAGGAAGACCGGATACTTTGACCGGCATACGTCACACGAGGAGGCATGACCTAACGCTTCCCTTGTTTCCGCATCCGTGAGTCCGTCTCCGCTTTCCCAAGCCGCGGCGATTCGCCGCATATCCGCGCAGTTCATACTTTATAATACCTCGTCCTCGGTCTTTCGGTTGCGCCCTTCAAGCATTACGCGCAGTTTTTTTCGCGCGCGGAAAAGACGTGACTTGATCGTCTCTTCACCGACGCTGAGAGTTTGCGCGGTCTCTGATACCGAAAGTTCCCCGAAATAATACAATTCCACCGCTACCCGTAAATCCGCCGACAGATCGGACACGGATGAGCGGATTCGCTCGATTTCAATTCGACGCAAGGCGTCTTCCTCAGGATCATCCGCTGAGCGCGCGAAAGCTTCGGCCTCAGCGCGTTTTACCTTTATACGGTCGGAAAAACGACGCGCCCAATTCGTTCGGGTCCTATTCGCGGCAATCGCGAACAGCCAGGCGGCAAAGGACGAGCCGACGCGGAAGGTCCGCAGGGAACGGTACGCGCGCGTGAAGGTTTCCTGGGCCGCGTCCGCGGCATCCTCCTCGCTGGGAGAACGGGAGCGGCAAAACGATAACATGCGATCCGCGTATTTGAGGACAAGAAAACGAAACGCCTGTGCGTCCCCGTTCAGCGCTCGATGAACGGCGCGAACATCCTCTTCGTCGGAATCAAGCGATGCCATAGGCGTCACTATAGCGCTTCCGTTTGAATATCGCAAAAAAAATAAAAATGAACGCAACCGTTCGGCGTCTCGCGAAGTATCCAATACGATTTTCCACCACAGGAGGCGGATATGAAATATGCGAAGTTCTTTTTATTTGCGATCATCGGTGCGATCGGATTAGCAGCGTGTACATCGGCTACGACCGGAGAAACCACGGTCCAATTCAGCCTGACGGACGCGCCGGTTGCCTCGGCTTCCGTCAAGGAAGTGTATGTGACCTTCTCCGCACTCGACATCAACAATTCAACTTCAGCGGGGGATACCGGCAGCGGATGGACCTCCATTCCTATCGACACGACGAAGGAGTATGAGCTGTTGTCTTTGTCGAACGGACTATCGGCGGCTCTGGGCTCGGTGCCGTTAAGCGGCGGGACTCAAATCAACCAGATCAGGTTTGCTGTTTCAAAAATCGAACTAGTTGAAACCGCCGACGCCGTCGGGGCGCCCAGACACGCGGTGACCCTCTCTTCCAGTACCGGCCTTAAAATCGTGAACGCGTTCGATATTCCCCTTTCAGGAAGCGTCACTTTGGTCGCGGATTTCGATGTCCGGAAATCGCTGGTGAATACCGGAACCGGTTATAAGATGAAACCCGTTCTGCGCGCGGTTGTCGAAAATGAAGCAGGCGAAATCCACGGGACCGCGCCGGTCGGATACCTGGTATTCGCGTATACATCAAGCGTCGGAACGGACATCAGCCTCTCGTTCACCGATCCGGCGAACGACGCCGAATCCGCTGCCTACGACGGCGCCTACACAAGCGCTACCGTCAAGGCGGACGGCACGTATACGCTCGCGTTCCTGGAAGCCGGGACGTATGACCTCGTGCTCGTCAAAGCGGACGACGGGACTGTCGGCCAAGTCGCGAACGACGTGCTCGTCGAAAGCGCGAAGAATACGGTGCAGAATATCGCGCTGCCGTAAAACAAAAGAATCACCATTATTCACGCCGAAGCGTTCGTTCAGACGAACGCTTCGGCGTTGGAGCTCTTATGAACTTATTCGCGATACTTCTTGCGGGAAAAACTCGGTGGCCTGTCGTTGTCGCCTGCCGCGACGTTGAAGAGGGTTTATTATTGGGCAGCAAGCACCCAAGTGAGCCTGCATGCATCGAAATTTCCCGTCCCGGCGCAAGCGGCGATCAGCAGGATGAACTGGTAGCTAGATTCAGGAAGGTATCTATCGCGGGAGAGCCGATTTGGAAGAAGGTTCGCGAATAAAATAACGAGGCTCCAAAACAGACCCTCACGGCACTTCCAAGAAGAAAGCCTTAAACCCTCTATAGGTTTGAAAAATGTCGTCTTTAGAACTTAGTTCAAAAGGCGAATGCATGCCGAGAACGGCGGGACCGGCGTCGACGGTCCGGATGCCGAGATTGGCAAGGAACCGGGAAACCGTCGCTCCGCCGCCTTCGTCCACTTGGCCGAATACGGCGAATTGGAAGCGCACTCCTTCGCGCAGGAACAAACGCCTGATTTCGTTCAGGTATTCGGCGTCCGCGTCGTTCGAATGCATCTTGCCTTTGCCCCCGAAATATTTGGTCAATACGATACCGCGGCCCAAGCGAGCGGCGTTTTGTTCGTCGTGGACAGCTTTGAATACGGGGTCAAAGCCGACGGTGACGTCGGCCGAGAGAGCGCGACTGTTCCAGAGAGCCCTTCGCAGCATCAGATCGTTGCAGGAGTGCCCGGTGCGGTCGAGCAGTTCGCCGACAATGACTTCGAGGTATCGCGACTCCAAGCCCGTCGATCCCGCGCTGCCGACTTCTTCTTTGTCGACGATGAAGCAAAGGGCCGTATGTTCGGGAACTACTTCGCGTCCGAGAGAAAAAATCGCTTCAACCGCGGTGAATACTCCCGCTCGGTCGTCCTGCCCGTAAGCGCCGATAAGATTGCGGTCGAGGCCGACTTCCCGGGACCTTCCCGCCGGGACCGCCTGGAGTTCCGCGCTTACGAAATCGTCCTCCGTGATACCGTATTCCTTTTTCAGTTTGGAAAGTATCTCATCTTTCAGCGCACCGGAATCCGAACATCCGAAAACGATCCGCAATTCTTCACCTTTGAGGGTCTCCTTTGATGGACGGTCGTTCTGTATTTTTTCCGACAAGTGGGGAAGAAGATCGGGAATGGAGAAGACGGGATCTTCCTCCCCGTCGCCGATGGAGATATCGACCTTCCGGCCATCCGCGAGAAAGACCACGCCGTACAAGGCCAGGGGAATACCGGCCCACTGATATTTCTTTACGCCGCCATAGTACTGGGTTTTTAAAAGTATGTAGCCGCCCTCATCCTGGAGCGGGTTCGGCTTCAGGTCCAAACGCGGAGAATCCGCGTGCGCGGCAATGAGACGGAACCCTTCGTGGAGGGGCCGTTTGCCGATGACGGCCAGAACGACATTTTTAGCCCGATTTTCAAAGTAGACCCGATCGCCGCCCTTTAGCTCGGCCTGTTCTATCGCGCTGAGGAAGCCTTCCGCTTTCGCCGCGGCCAAGACCTTCGCGACTACCGCCCGTTCCGTTTTCGCGGAGTCGAGAAAACGCCGATACGCATCGGAAAAAAGCAAAGGATCGTCCCACGCTTCCATCGATCCTGTCCCTATTCTATTTCAGCAGTTATCGCCATGGCCGCTATGGTGCCGTCGGCTACCGCGGTCGTAATCTGCCTGTAGTGTTTGGAGGTTACGTCTCCCGCGGCGAATATCCCGGGAACGTTCGTCCGCATTTTCGAATCGGTTTGTATATAGCCCCATTGATCCACTTTGAGGTTGTCTCCGAGCCCCTTCAGGTTGGGAAGAAAGCCGATGAAGATGAATACTCCGTTGGTCGGCATTTCCGATACAGTTCCGGTCTGGACGTTTTCGATCACCAGAGACATATCCATATTTCCGTGTTTTTTGATTTCCTTAACCTTCGTATGGAAAAGGAACTCGATGCGCGGTTCGGCCGCTGCTTTTTCCTGAGCGGCCTTGTTCGCCCGCATCTTGTCGGAATGGTGGACGATGGTTACCTTGCGCGCGAATTTGGCGATAAATAGTGATTCCTCGATGGCTGAATTGCCGCCGCCCACGACGACGACGTCCCTGCCTTCGTAATATTTCGCGTCGCAAGTGGCGCAATAGCTGATGCCCTGCCCGATCAGTTCCTTCTCACCCGCCGCTCCCAGGGACTTCGCGCTGGACCCTGTCGCGACGATGATTCTTTTCGCGCGGATGGTCTCTATCCCGTCGATCACGATGATCTTGTTTTCCAAGTCAACGGAACTGATCTCCACCGGCGCGCGGAAAGTGACCCCGTTGCCCTTGGCCTGTTCCGTTATCTGGTGGCTGAGCATGTACCCGTTCAAAGGTTGGATGAAGCCGGGGAAATTCGACACCTGGTGGGTGGTGGCGACGAAACCTCCCGGAAGGGCGGTGTCCACGACTATGGTCCGGATATGGGCCTGGGAGAGATAGATACCCGCGGTCAAACCGGAAGGACCGCCGCCGAGTATGACCACGTCGGTTTCTGTAGTTTTCGGGACGATTGCCTTGGATATTTTACTTACCGTTTCCTTAGGCAGCATGGAGTCCAATTGCTTTTTGATGCTGCTGCGAAGAATACCCCCGCTCAGTTTGGGACCGATCGCATTCCCGTTTTGAAAGAACACCAACGTCGGACTCCCGGATACGTCGAGCGACTTGGCTAGTTCCCGGTTTTCCTGGCGGAAAATTTTGACGAATTTTATGTGGTCGCCGTAGACTTCACTTAAGCCTTCAAATTTATCGGCTAAAGCCTCACAGGGTGGACATTCAGAAGAATAAAAATCGACTATGGCCAGAGGCGCCTCAAGGACTTCTTTGGAAAAATCGACGGCGCCGATTTCTTTTATTCGTGCGGACATTAAACCACCTCTTTCTCAAAATACAAACTTAGGCCAAGCTCCAACAATTCCGTCACCGGCCGGCAGTCGGGAGAGAGGATCCGGCCGCTCTTGTTCTTCGCCACAGAAGCACAGCCACCTCCGCAGGCAAGACGCAAGTTACAGAGGGCGCATTCCGGAATACCGGTCACGTCCCGTTCTCCCCACTCCGCGATAATTTCGCTCTTGAGTGTCCGGACCGGATAGAAAGTCCCAAGCTCTTCCCCCGGCTTTCCGACGGTCGCCGTGCAGGAGTAAATCTTGCCGGTAAAATCGAAAGCCCATTCCGTCTTGGTGCCGGGACAGGCGTCGAAGAGCGGCTGCGGCATTTCGCCGTTTTCCCACAGAAATTTGCTGATGGAAAAAGCGGGCCGGTGGAATTCGAGAATTTCAGGATTCTTCAATACGAGGTCATAGATGTCCTGGTAAAGGCTGACCCTGTCGTACAATTTCCCCGAACCCTTTTGGCAGTAATGGAGTTCATAGTTCCGGCCCAGCTGGGTCTTGAAGAGCGGACTCGCCGTCCATCCCTGCTCCCGGGCGAAACGCGCCAAGCGGGGGAGTTCCTCGATATTTTCCTTATCCAGCACCATGCGGAGGTTGACGGGGATTCCGGCCGAAAGACAGGCCCCGATTCCGCGCACAATCCGGTCGAAGGACGCTTCCCCGGCTTTATGTGGGCGCCTGCGGTCATGCGCGTCCCCGACTCCGTCGAGCGTCACCTGGATCTCGCGGATTTTGCCGGTTTTCAGAAGGGGAACGTATTCCTCCAAATGGAAACCGTTAGTAACGAAGGCAAGTTCCAGGCCCCTCTTTCCCGCTTCGCGAATAAGGCGTTCCACGGTCAACCCTGTCGCTTCGCCCGAAAGGAGAGGTTCGCCTCCAAACACGGTAATATACTTTCGTCTTTCCGCGAATTCCGCGTCTATATAAGTAAAAAATGCATCGATCACGTCTTCCCGGAATACCTCCCGGTGCGGTTCGTAGCCTTCTTGATAGCAATAGGAACAGGCAAAATTGCAAGCGTAAGTCGGCAGGAAGAAAATCTGGACTTCATCCCGGTCCCTGTTTTCAATGAAATTCAAATAGGCGGCTTTATATCGCTTGGCTTCTTCGGCGGGTTCGACAAGATACCCTTTCTCAACCCAAACCGAAGGGTCCGCGAATTGCCCCGACCGATACTCCTCGGCGGTCTCGGCATCGAGGATGTCGGCCTGACGACTGAGCGGGTTGATCAGGAAGTGCTGATCGGAATCTCGTAGCCTGGAAAAAATATTGTGGGAGGAAATCTGCACGTCTAAACTCCGTATTCTAGAACACAACGATCGACGATGAGGAAGCCACGGCGGGCACGCCGCGCCGCGGCTTCCGAAAAACTCAGTCGTGGCAACCCGCGACCGCGGCGGATACCTTGGCGCAGCACTGCGCGACCGGCTTTGCACCCGTGGCATTTTTGGTAATGAGTGACTTCATTCCCTTTTTCATCGAGATCTCCCTATCGTTGACATCGGCAGCGGACCGTATCGGGTCGACGACCCATGACAGTCCAGCTTGCCACCTGAATCTTTCCTTTCGCGTACGGCGCCGATTCATCGGCTATTTTGATCTGATCCAAACCGGCACCGCGTACTTGGTCCAGATACCGTTCGCGAGTTACGCTTCCAGCCCAACATTCCGCGACGACTTGGGGATCGGCATGATAGGCCGCCGGTACTTCTTCCATAGAATAAATATCCGAAACGACAAAGCGTCCGCCGCTCCTGAGCACCCGATGGATTTCCGACCAGACCTTTTCCTTATTTTCCGCGTGGTTGATGGTGCAGTTGGAAATCACAAGATCTACGCTCCCGCTTTCCAGCGGAAGAGCTTCAAGGCTAGCCTGGAGGATCTCCGCGTTCGTTACATCGAACTTTTCAAGATTTTTTCGCGCTTTGGAAACCATGCCGTCCGACATGTCTATACCGTACACGAATCCCTTCGGCCCCACCATTTCCGCCATGCGGATGACGTCGGTACCCCTGCCGGAACCGAGGTCAACGCACACCTCGCCTTCTATCGGCTGCGAATAATTGATCGCCCCTCCGCAGGAAAGGCAGCAGGAAGTATCCGCTAATTCGCTGTACCGGATATTGATGGCGGCGGTAGTACTAGGCTCCATGAAAGCTCCTCAAATAATTCAATATCGATGGCCGAATAATAATAACAGTATATACATTTGTCAATATATATAGCATACTACATTAAACAATACCAGTATGAGGAGAGTAGAAATGATAGAAAAGAACCGGATCACGCGTTTCTTGGCTGCTCGGCGTCGATGGGTACAAGGCTCAGTCGGCGTAGGAATGTACGCAATCGTTTCTTTTTTGGGCATCTCTGGTGGGTGCTTGCCGCCGGAGCCGCGACGGGAATCCTATTCGGGAAAGTATTTTGCCGCTGGATGTGTCCGCTGGGTTTCGTGATGGAAACAATTACCGGAATGGGCGATAAAAACGCCAAATTCCAGCAGCTTTACCAATATCACAAGCTGGGCTGTCCAATTGCCTGGGCCTCCGGCTTTCTCAACAAATATTCTCTCTTCAAAATCAGACTGAACAAAACGGAATGCAAGGACTGCGGTGTGTGCGATTCCGCTTGTTATCTCTCCACCCTTGAACCCGCCCGTTACAGCTTGTTCCAGGCCGATAAGGAACGCCCCGGCGAAGCCTTCGCCTGCTCCAAATGCCTCGCCTGCGTCTCCGCCTGTCCCTCCGCCAGCCTCTCCTACAAAGCCCCCACCCGACGGAACTGACCCAAATTTGCAGCAAAACCGAAACTAATCACTACACCTCCATCAATGACCACCCCCTAGAACGATACGCAGCGAACCGCTCAGTCCAACATTCGCCCCTGTTGTGGGCGCGCCCAAGAAATCCGAATACGAACGCTTCCCGCAAGCCCGCAGGGCTGAGGACCAGTGAGTATTCGGATTTCTTGAAGGCAGCCCACCATAGACTAATGTCGGCTCTATCGCGGTTCGCTCGTCTGAGTCACCCCGCTTGCCTCTCTTTCCTCTTCTTGGTATATTATCTGCGGATAAGTTCGACAAACGTCGTCGATCGGACGCCGAGTCCGCTTCCGTATGGAAGGGAAACGCGGCGTTGCCCGTGA
>JBAYHM010000002.1:0-46454 GCA_041666155.1 Treponemataceae bacterium | reverse complement strand
TAGCTCGCACGTCGGGAGATACGCAAGGATGACGCTCTACTTGTTGTTTATCGCTATTCCCATCCTCGGCTTGCTGGCGCTTCTCATCGCGGGCGGCCCCAGGGGTAAGAAAAGCTATTCCTGGGTACAGTTTTTCGCGAAAGGCAAAGATGAAGGGTTTAGTCTTAAAGAGATTGAACTGCTCCGCCGTGTCGCGATCCGCTCTGAAGTTGAGGATCCGACGGCTCTTTTTTGGTCGGTAAAACAATTGGATCAATGCATCAAGGGCATTCTCCGAAAATCGAGACTGACCGGGGACGAAAATTCACTGGAAACGCAAGATTTTCTGGCTAAACTATATGAGTACCGGAAAAAAATCGAGTTCGACCAACCGCGTTACCGGAAGGGTATTCTGAGTTCCCGGTCGATCGGCGAGATCCAGCGCCTGCGAATCCTGGTTGATGGCGCCGGCGTTTTCGATGCGGCGGTCGTACGTAATTCCGACCGGTTTATTACGATTACCAAGCCGGCAGGTCCGCAAATCCCTTCTTCTTTCGTTTGGAAGGGTCGACGCCTCGCGGTTTACTTTTGGCGTCGCGATGATGCGGGCTACGTGTTCGACACCTATGTACTCGACGATGTCCCCGCGGTATCCGGATCCATCCTTCAGCTTTCTCATTCCGACTCTTTGTTTCGTACGCAAAAGAGGCGCTCGGTTCGTGCGAAAATCCGCATTTCCGCGTTTCTATATCTCCCTAAGGACGAAAATTACCCCGAACTGGTTGAGGGCGCGCCGGGGATGCGCTGCATAATCGAAGACCTTTCGGAGGATGGATGCGCGTTGACCGTTGGGGGAAAGGCTGCTACCGGGCTTAAGGTGAAAGTCCAGTTCACCATCGGGGGAGATACGGTCGCGATATCCGGAACGGTAAAATCGTCCGAATTCAGCGAGGAGCACAACCGTTCTCTCCTTCACATTGAAGCTTTGCCCCTGAGCCTGAAAACCCGCAACAAAATTTCAGCGGAAGTGTTCGGAGTCAACCCGGATGCCGAACTTGAAGCGGCTTTTTCTATATTCGATGACGACCAAAAACCGAATTCGGTTGAAGCTGCCTTGGAAAAAGCAAGCGCTGAAGCTAATTCGGTCTTACCTGAGTCGGAGGACTAGCGCAATGAAGAACTTGTTTGGCGCGTTCGTCGCGTTTCTTTTGGTCGTTTCCCTACAAGCTCAAGAACCTGATGCCGTCATTCTCTCGTTCCAGCGTGATTTTGCCAAGGCGAGTCTTGAGGGAAAAATCGAGGTCGTCGCGAAGGCTGAGGCGGAGAAGAGTGCGGCTATGGGACCTTTTTACGTGGCGGTCCTTGATTTCACTTTGCGCAACGCCGATCTATTGCGGGACGAAAGCGCGCTGAACTCAATCACCGCGACGGCCGCCGGAGCGGTCGGCACTTTAAAATATTTGGAAGCCTTACCCATTTTGCGTCGCGTTTTTATGGTATTCCGGGACCCCTCGGTTCGGGTCGCTTCACTGCGGGCTTTAGCGATTCTGGGCAAAGGCGACAGTCAGGTCATTGAGACGCTCAACCAATTCCTGACGAATCAGAATAATCTGCAGCGCACCGGACTTGCCCCGGATTTGCAGACACTTTCGGCCTGCATCGATTCCTTGGCTACCCTTGGCGACGGCACTTCGTACCCGAGTTTGTTCGCGACCATGCTTGCCGCTTATCCACAGGAAATCAGTTTCCGCGCCGCCGAGGCGTTGCGTTTGATCCGGGGAGATTATAAGAAATTCCTGATTGATGTCGTCAAACGTAACATTCCACCGGAAAAGCTGACCGCGTTCCGCGCGGGAATGGATAATCCGGCGTTCAGCGCTTCCGAACGGGGAGAATTGGCTGAAGCGGCTTTGGAAATATCCCTCGGTTTGTTCCCTTCCGAAAAGAAAGAGCAGGACATCATTTCCGATTTACGATATTCGGCAATCCGTGAATTGGCCGCTCTCCGGTGGACCCGAGCAACGACCCTTGCGGTTAAACATTTCTATCGGGTACAGACCGATTATGGAAAAGACGAAGCTTTAAAGGACCGCTTTATTGACGCCATTCTGTTTCTCGGCGCGATGGGCAGTTCCGAAGCCGCTCAAGCGCTTTCGTTACAAATCGGCTTGTTGAATTCCGATATGGAACGGACGCGGACTTTTGATCAGGACATATTATTGGCCGTCATTACCGCACTTGGCGATTTAGGCGATAAAGTCGCGTTCGACTATCTTTTATACATCGGGTATCTGCCGTACCCGGACCATATCAAAGCGGCGGCTCGTGAAGCTCTGAACCGCCTTAAGTGGTAGGCTTAGATCCCATCGTCGGAACCGCGCTCGGCGCCGCGGTCAGTTTTTACTCCTTACGCGCGACAGTTTTTTCTTCCGACGTGATAACGAGTCCTTCCCTCATTCTTGTCGCGGGGCTTTTCCTTGTATTGTTTTTTATTTCCTCTATTTCCCTTGTCTTGTCATCGGCTTATGAAAGACGCGTACGACGGATTGCCCGGTTCTCGCTTGCGTTCTGCGTAGGTGCGAGCGTCGGAATCGCCGCAGCCGATCGTCCCGCATCGATGGCTTACTGGGGAATGGAAAAAAACAAGGTCCGCTCGATTGTCGCCCGTGTCGTTTCCGATCCTCGGATGATCAAAGGCGGCGGGCTACTGGCCGATATAGAGCCTAAGATTGCCGAAGGTCCAATGGGTTTGCGGACGAGTGCTTCCGGAAAGATCGCGGCAGTGTTTTCCGCTTCATCGCGGGAAAATTCACCGCGTGCCGAGCGCGACCGCTTGGTCAGAATGACCGGCCGTGTCGTTGAAGGACGCTTCGGACCGCTTTTTAAAGCTGAATCGGTCGTTGTCGTGCGGGAAGCGGGAATTCTGGAACAGTCTCGTTCGGCGTTTCGCAGGAGTATCCTTAAACGATTGGATGCTGTGTCCTGGGGCGGTCTTGCGGGGGCCTTGCTTCTAGGTTCAAAAGACGGTCTGGACTCCGGAGAGAACGATGCCTACGTTGCTGCCGGATGCGCTCACGTACTCGCGCTGTCGGGAATGCACTTGGCGCTCATTTCCGCGCTGCTCGCGTTTTTCCTCAAACCCATTTTGGGATTGAAGCGTGCGACTATTGCCGGTTTCGTAGTTATTGTCGCCTACGTGTATCTTGCCGGCGCCCAGGCTTCCCTGGTGCGGGCCGCTTTGATGTACGCCGTCGCCGCGGTCGGCATTGTGTTTAATTTTCCTCGCCGGGTTCTCTGTTTGCTTTCAATCGCTTTTATTGTACAACTTGTCCTTGATCCGGAAAGCGCCGGGGGTATGTCATTTGTCCTTTCTTACCTCGCACTCGCGGGACTTTGCTTTTTCACCGAAGCGGCTGACGACCTTTCACGCGCCTGGATTCCAGATTTTCTCAGAACGCCTCTTTCCGCTTCCTTTGGAGCTTTTCTCGCAACAGCCGCGGTTTCCGCGGCCGTTTTCGGGATGCTGCGTCCGGTTGGTCTGGTCGCATCCATCATTTTGACACCCGCCGCAAACGTTCTTATGATTGGGGGGATGGCGTACCTCGCACTCTCAGGTCTCCATCCGGTTCTCGGCGTTCCTATCGACACGATGTTGAGCGTGTTGGGAAAAGCAAACGATGCGGTCGTTGATACCGCCTCCCGTTTCCCCGGTTTTCGTACGGAATCGGCGCTGCCGGTTCTTATCGGCTCTATTGCGATCGCCGTCCTTCTCGTGTATGGTCGAATTTTGAGGAATAATACAAGGAACCGTTTTGAGCCTATCAGTTGATTATGATTCGCCGGTCGCTATACGAAGTTTCCTGGATGAACGCGGTTTCGGCATGCAGAAGAAATTCGGCCAGAATTTTCTCGTAAACCGTAGTGCTCGTGAACGGCTCGTTGATGCTTTAGGCGCTGAAAGCGGCGGCGCTGCTTGGGAAGTCGGGCCTGGACTGGGCGCGATGACTGAACTGCTTTTGGATAGGGGTTTATTTCTTACCGTTTTTGAGATAGATCGCGGCTTTGCCGCGGCTCTTCGGGAAATATTCATCGATAGGCCTCAATTTCGTCTGGTTGAGGGCGATGCGCTGAAGACCTGGCCCGTTGAAGCGCGCCGAACAGGCGCACCCCGTTACTTTTTCGGCAACCTGCCGTACAACATCGCTGCCGTTCTCATCGCTTCATTTATTGAGGCCGATATTTTTTTCGAACGATCGGTCGTGACGGTGCAAAAGGAAGTGGCCAAACGCATGACCGCGAAAGCCGGAGATGACGATTATTCGTCGTTTTCCGTGCTCTGCGCCTCAGCCTACGAAGTGCGTCCTTTGATGACGCTCAAGCCGCACTCGTTCTATCCGGCGCCGAACGTCGATTCACAAGCGGTCATTATGGATCGCCGACCCTTTAACCTTCCTCCCGAGGTCCTCCGCGTATTCCGGCCCCTCGTTCGCTCTCTTTTTTCCTCAAGGCGGAAGACGGTCAAGAATAACTTGGAAGCCTTTCTTTCATCGGCGAATCTTGCCGCGGCCGCGTTGGATGCCGCGGGTGTCGATCCCGCCGTTCGCGCGGAAAAAATGGACTTGGATGCGTTCTCCCGTTTGGCCGCCGCGGTGGCGGCAGTCCGTGAATCAGCGCCAAATGGGGAAAAACCATGAGCATTCCCGTTTCCGTTGTTGAAAATATCGAGCGTGTCCGTGAACGAATGGAGGCGGCCGCGCATCGTTCCGGACGGAACCCTTCAGAAATCGCACTGATGGCCGTATCTAAGTTTCATGGTCTTTCGGAAGTGAAACAAGCTTATCAAGAGGGAATACGCCTTTTCGGTGAAAGCCGCGTTCAGGAAGCGCGAGACAAGTTTTCCGCCTATAAAGAAGAGGTGCCCGATATCGATCTCCATTTAATCGGCAGCCTACAACGGAACAAGGCAAAGTCCGCCGTCGACCTTTTCTCCTGCATCCAATCGGCCGACCGCGACGAGTTAATTGTTGAGCTTGCGCGCCACGCCGCGGCGCTCGGCCGTAAGCTGGATATTCTGCTTGAGCTGCACACCGGAGAGGAATCGAAATCAGGCTATGACGGCTTTGATTTGTTGCGCGGCGCCGCTGAACTGGTGTTGTCTTCGCCTTCTCTCACCTTGCGCGGGCTCATGACCATGGCGCCTTATACGGCTGATTCGCTCCCGATACGCGCGTCCTTCCGCGCGCTCCGATCCGCGGGCGAACGGCTTAAAAGTCTGTATCCGGATGCGGATCTCGGTATTTTATCGATGGGTATGACCAACGATTTTGAAACGGCTATTGAGGAAGGCTCAACTTTAATTCGGGTCGGCACCGCGATCTTTGGACCCCGTTCCGGAGGCGATGTATGAAGCTGGGGCGCACAGCCGCATTCGTGCTTCTGTCTTTCTGCTTTTTCCCTGGATTCCTTGGGGCGGAGACTCCGGCGACGACGACTACTTCGACCACCACAACACCGACCAATCCCGTGGCCGAACCAACAGCTTCCCAGGCCGCCGCAGACGCTAAAAAACCCGTACCGTACACCGCAATGGAATTCCCGCAATGGACACTCGATTTACGGCGCGCTGAGGCCATTGCTTTCGGCTCATTACCTTTCTCACTCTTCTTTTCGCAATTCGCGCTCGATACGTATCGATGCTCTCAACATAATTGGGATAGGAACTACGCGCCATGGCCGCTAAAGTCGGCGGGGTCGGTCGCCATGAGCCAAGACGAATACGTGCAATTGTTCGCGGCAGCCTGCGTCGGAGCGGTCGTTATCGCTCTTGTCGATTTCGCGATTGTCGCGATTAAGCGGACTAGTCGACAAAAAGCCGTTGACGAACGGGTGAAAGCCGATTATACGGTTGAACGATCTCCGTCCACACCGATTACCGTCCCGCAAGCGGCGGTTCCTTCCGAAGGCGACGCCGAAACTAAAGTCGGGGAGCGGTAGTTCCCGATGCCTTCGATGACGCTCGTAGTTCCCGCCGACATAAAGAGCGGTTTTCGCCTGGACCGCTTCGTGGCCGAACGGCTGGCAGTTCTCACTCGATCCCAAATTAAAGCGAGGGGCTTAGTCGCGCGCGTAAACGGCAAAACGGTAAAAATATCCCGCGTTTTGTTGCCGAATGACCGATTGGAGATCGAATGGAATGAAGTGGAACCCTCCGAGCTTGAAGTGCAGAATATTCCGCTGGACATACTTTACGAGGACGAGAGTGCGGTAGTGGTGAATAAAGCGCAGGGTATGGTTGTCCATCCGGGCGCCGGCAACCGATCGGGTACGCTTGCGAATGCCCTTTTATATCGAAGGCTTGAACGGAGTGGGTTGATCGATGCGAATCCGGGCTTCCGACCGGGCATCGTTCATAGGCTGGACAAGGATACGTCGGGCGTCATCATCGCCGCGTACGACGACAAGACGCTCGCCTTCCTCGCCGACCAATTCAAGGCGCGTACTACACGGAAAACGTACATAGCCGTGGTTACCGGTTCTCCGCCCGAGGACAGGGGCCTTGTCTCCACTCTTATCGCACGTGACAGAGCTGATCGCAAACGCTTCACCGTTTCCCCGGCACTCGGTAAATCGGCGATCACACAGTACCGAGTGCTCAAGCGTTTCAAGGGTTATGCCTTTGTTGTTTTACACCCGAAAACGGGTCGTACGCACCAATTGCGCGTCCATTTGCGTCATCTCGGCTGCCCAATCCTGGGAGATCCGATCTACGGAGGAAAGGACCCTCTTTTCCCGAAGGCAACGCTCATGCTGCATGCGTATCGATTAGCGCTTTGCCTTCCCGGTTCAGAAACGCCTTCGGTTTTCACTGCGCCCGTTCCCGAACGTTTCCGGAAAGTCCTCCGTATCCTACGTTTGAAAAACCGTTAAACGCCGGCGGCGGCGTAGTTTGCCAATTCGTTGCGGCCGAAAAGGTTGACGGTCTATGATACGAGCGGTACGACTTTGACGCAAGGAGCTCATTCGGCGTATAGTCGGTCGATGACGGAAACGGTAGTTCGAATCATTGCCGAGACGGACGCGTATCTGGTCGTGTATAAGCCGCACGGTATGCATTGCGCGCCGCTTTCTGAAGGAGAAGAGGGAACTCTGCTCTCGTGGGGAGCGCGGCTCTGTCCGGCCATCCTTTCGGTCCGAGGCCGAAAGGAAGTGGAGCGTGGACTCCTTCACCGGCTGGATCGTGATACTGAAGGTCTCGTTCTTCTCGCCAAAACTCAGAGGGCGTACGATTCCTTGAGCGAAAGCCAGGAGCGGGGTGTTTTCTTGAAAGAATACGAGGCACTCTGCGTCGGATCGTCATCGACCGTTCTTGTTGATAGGACCCTTCCGTTTGCGATAGAAAGCGGTTTCAGACCCTTTGGTCCCGGACGGCGTGTCGTACGTCCCGTGGAAACCGACGGTGATGGTAACGCTCTTTCCGGTCGCGTTCTGGAGCTCGCTTTAGACCGCGGTCACCCGTACCGCACAAATGTTCTAGCTCTTTCCGACGCGTCTTCTACAGGGAACATACGAACGCTGGTCCGCGCCGGTCTTGCTCGCGGCTTTCGCCATCAAGTGAGATGCCACTTGGCCTGGATCGGACTTCCTCTGGTCGGCGACGAGCTGTACGGAAAAGCGGACGGTGAGAATCTTGCCCTGAGGGCGGTCGCTCTCATGTTTCCCGATCCGGAGAATGGGTCGCCGGTCAGGATCGATCTACACTAATTGGACAGCGGTTCCGCACCATCAGCCGGAGCCAGGTCGTAGTCGTCCGTTATCCGGAAACGGAGTTCGTGGGTGAGTCCGTCGAAATTTTTTACCGACCACTGCCCGGCCAATTGATTTTCCACAAGATTTCTGATGAGGGTGAACCCGAGGGTTTCGCTCCAGGTTTCGGTATTGGTGTTTACCATACCTCGGCCGTTGTCGGACACCAGGACAATTAAGTGGCCATTCTCTGCCGCGGCTCTAACCGCAATCCTTTTTGCCTCGTCTTCCCGTCCAATGAACGCGTGTTTGTGCGCGTTGGTGATGATTTCGTTCAACACAAGGCAGATGAGCGTCGCCTGGTCGATGCTGACGGAAGAATCGCATACGTCAATTTCACAAGTAACCCCGTCGTCGTATATAGAATCAATGTTATCGACCAAGCGAGTTATAGGACCCGTAAGGGTAATACGTTCGACCGACCCGTTTGCCGACAGGCTTTCGTGTACGGCGGAAATCGCAAGAACCCGGGACCGGCCATCTTCCAATACTCTTTTTTTTTCTAAGTCTTCTATGCCGGCGGCTTGGAGCGCGAGAAGACTTGATAGGATCTGAAGGTTATTCTTGACGCGGTGATGCACTTCTTTGACCAGAACGCTCTTGTCCTCTAAGGCTTTCTTGAGACGAGCCTCAACGAGTTTCTGTTCGGTCACGTCTTCTATCGTCAGAAAAGCGAAACGCAGGTGTTTTATGTTGTACTGCAAACCTTGGACGCCGGCCTTGAGAAATTTTCTGCCGACAAATTGGAAATTCCGATCGATATCCACTATGCGGGGCTCGGTTCCCAGCTTTGATCCCAGCAGTGATTTCATCTCTTCAAAACTAAAAAGCCCGTCAGCCAACTTGAGAAAGGATTGTCCCAGAACCGCTCCGGGTGTGAGGGTGAATAGATCGTAAAACGCCATATTCGCCGAGATGACTTTTCGTTCCTCGTCCAAGACAAGCAACGGATGTTTTACGGAATCTATAATGCTTTCTGCGTAATCGAGAGCGTCGCGGGATTTTTTCTCAGCCCATTTCCGCTCAATAATTTCTTTTTTCAGTTGAGCGATTACTCGTACTACGTCCGATTCCGTTTCTCTTTCCAAAATGTCCACCTCAAAAAGATACAGCCTAAAGTAGAATATCGGACTTTTTACGTTATGCGCTACTGTATTTTACTAAAGATGATTTTTTCTGGCTAGCGCCGCTAAATAGAAGGATCCGGTGACTAAAAGAGGCAGATTTTGACCCAGGGCGATGCCGAACGCGTATTCAACTGCCTTTGTGGTATTTTCGATGAGTTCCACGTGGTCATGGTAAGCTGAAAACGCGCGGAAAGCTTCTTCCGGAATACTTTTTTTGAAATCGCCGGGTTTTGTCACGATCACGCGTGAAAAATTGGGAGCGAGGATACGAGCCATGGCCGCTACATCTTTCCCAAGCGCGCAGCCGAATAACAAGAGGCCTCCTTCGCCGTAGAGAGTGGTGAACGTATTTGCGGCAAGTTTAGCGCTGGCTTCAGTGTGAGCGCCATCGACGATCACAAGAGGCCGATCGGATACGCGTTCAAAGCGTGCGGGAAGGGTCGCCCGCTCCAAGCCCGCGATAACGGCCGCATCGGGAATATCGGGAAAGGCGACGCGAACGGCGAGCGCGGCGAGCGCGGCGTTGCTCGCCTGGATTTCACCGACAAGTCGCAGTCGGAGGTCCAGCGGCCGGGAATAGAGCTTCCGATCGGTAAATTCGATGCGGGCGGCCGTACCGTCGCGGTCTACTCCGACACGGGTAATCGACGTTTGTTCCGGCAGATATCGTACTAAGGAACCTGTTTCTCTCGCCCTTGCCTTAAACACGGCGAGCGCTTCCTCTTTTTGCGGCGCGAGAATGAGCGGGCGTCCTTGTTTGATGATGCCCGCTTTTTCTCCGGCGATCGCCGCGATCGTGTTCCCCAGGTATTCGGTGTGTTCAAGCTCAATTGGCGTGATGACTGACGCCAGCGGCATGACGATGTTGGTAGAATCGAGCCGGCCGCCCATACCGGTTTCCACCGCCGCCGCCACACAACCTGCGCGTCGGCAAGAAAGAAAGAAAAGCATGGTCATAAGCTCGAAGAACGTCGGTTCCTCATCGCCGGGCATAAAGTGGCCGGGAGACAGCGCTTGATCAAGAATGGCTTTTAGTTCGTCCCCGGCTGCCTCGTAAATTTCCTCGGAGAAAGGTCCATTCCAAAGCCCCACGCGTTCGCGGTAGTCTACAATATGCGGCGAGACGTAGAGCCCCGTTTTCATGCCCGCGGCGTCAAGGACCGACGCGATCATCGTTGTTGTGGACCCTTTCCCTTTGGACCCGGCGACGTGGATCGTCGGATAGGAAAGTTCGGGGTTCCCCGCCAAACGAGCGAGCAGTTCGGTGCGATCCAAACGAAAACTTTTAGAAGTCTGTCCACGTTCAAAGTTGATGAATCCGTCTATCCAGCCGAACACGTCTTTCATGGCGTCCTCCCGCAGCGAGTGAAGCACTATTTCGCTCCGTTGTCAAAAGCCGCTCGCATCGGATACCATCCGTACATGGCGATATTTGAGCTTCCCCCCGACCTTTCGGGGGCTCGCGTCCACCTGGTCGGCATAAAAGGCACGGGCATGTGCGCTCTTGCGGAATTGCTGCATCGCGCCGGCGCGCGGATAACCGGTTCGGACGTGACCGACGTCTTCTACACGGACGAGATTCTGCAAGCCCTCGGTCTTCCCTATACTGAAGGTTTCGACGCGAATAATCTTCCCTCAGACACCCAGTGGGTAGTCCATTCGGCCGCGTATGCGAGCGAAACCAATCCGGAACTCGCCGAGGCGCTTCGGCGCGGTATTCCAGTCATGAAGTACACCGACGCCCTAGGTAGTTTTTCCGGCCGCTTCGATTCCTCGGCGATCGCGGGCGTTCATGGAAAGACGACCACCACGGCGCTTGCGGGAGTTCTTGCGCGCGCGGTTTCTCTTCCCGCGCAGATCCTGGCCGGCAGCGCCGTGGGCGACTTCGGCGGCCGTTCAACCCTGTCCCTGGGCAATAAGTTTTTCATCGCCGAAACCTGCGAGTACCGCAGGCATTTCATGGCGTTCCGTCCGCGTCGCATCGTTCTAACCAGCGTTGAAAGCGACCATCAGGATTTTTTCCCCACGTATGAATCGATACGCGATGCCTTCGTTGATTTCATCGGCAAGCTGCCCCCAGGCGACAGTCTTATCTATTGCGCCGATGATCCGGGCGCGCTCGAGGTAGCCGCTATCGTCGGCTTGAAACGAAAAGACATTCTGTCCATACCTTACGGAAAAAAAGCAGCCGGCCCGTTCCATATCGAATCGCTCATAAACGCCGAAGAACGAACAATTTTCCATCTTTCCGGTTTCCCCGGCGATTTTAAAATCCGCGTTCCCGGCCGTCACGTCGCTATGGATGCTGTCGCCGCTCTCGCCCTCATTTCCTCCATCGCGGGGGACTTGTCCGGAGCGCGCCTTGAATCGGTTCGCGTCGCGCTTGAAAGTTTTCGCGGATCGCGCCGCCGATCGGAAATCGTCGGGGAAGCGGACGGGGTGTTGGTAATGGATGACTATGGGCATCACCCGACGGCAATCCGTACCACGCTTGAAGGCCTCAAATCGTTCTATCCTAAGCGCCGACTCGTGGTAAGCTTCATGTCGCATACGTATACCCGTACAGCCGCGTTGTTGGATGAATTCGCCGCTTCCTTCATGGCGGCCGACGAAGTAATTTTGCACAAAATTTACGGTTCGGCGCGTGAAAAATATACAGGCGGCGTTACCGGCAAAACGCTTTTTGAAAAAACCGCCGCGCTCCGGCCGAATGTCTCTTTTATCGAAGAGCCCGAAGCGGCCGCCGCCGATGTGACCGCTAAGCTGCGCCCCGGCGATTTATTTCTCACGATGGGCGCGGGCGATAATTGGAAGCTTGGAAAAGCCGTATTGGAAACGTTGAAAGCAAGGAGCTCCTCTTGAAAAGTATGACCGGCTACGGACACAAGGAGAAAAGCGATGACCGTCTTTCCGTATCCGTGGAATTAAAAAGCTACAATAATCGATTCCTAGACGTTTTCGTCAATTTGCCGCCTTTCTTGTCGGTTCTTGAACCGCGTGTGCGCGAGTTCATTTCTGAACGCTGTCTTCGAGGTAAAATTGAGGTTTCAATCCGCGCCAAGGAACTCCAAGGCGATGTTTCCATAATGGTTGATGAAAGCACGGCGGTCGCGTACTACGGCGCAATCAAGAAAATCGCCGATCGACTCGGTCTTGAGGAAACGCCCCGTCTTTCATCGATACTTTCGTTGGAGGGCGTGCTTCAGACAGACAAAACGCGTGATCCCGAACGCTTTTGGGCCGCGATTGAGCCCCTCCTTGCCGAGGCATTCACTGGTTTTGAAGGCGCGCGCGTAAAGGAAGGAAAAGATACCGAGGCGGACATTCTCGGTCATATCGGCAAAATCGAGGATGCCCTTGCCGTCGTTGCCGGCCATGCCCCGGTACTTGAAGCAACAATCAAGGAAAATATCCGTACCCGCTTCAAGGAGGTCCTTGGAGACCTGGTCGATGAAAACCGGGTGCTCGCGGAAACGGCCGTTCTTCTGATGAAGTACACTATTTCAGAAGAACTCTCCCGGCTTAAAACGCATCTGGGTGAATTCCGCGAGGAGACTGTGCGTAATCCGGCGCCGGGGAAAAAGCTGGACTTCCTTTGCCAAGAAATCAATCGGGAAATCAATACTATCGGCTCCAAGAGCCCGGTCCTTGAAGTAAGCCGCGCCGTGGTTGAAATGAAGGATGCGTTGGAAAACGTACGCGAACAATTGAGAAACGTCGAATGAATACCGTGGAATCCCGCATCGCCATATCGGGTAAGAGCGGCTGCGGAAACACTACGGTGAGCAAGCTTCTCGCCGAGAGCCTTAATCTTCGTTTCATCAACTTCACCTTCCGTACGCTCGCGGTCGAACATGGTATAACGTTTGAAGAAGTGCTCAAGCGCGCGAAGACCGACGATTATTGGGACCGAACCGTCGACGAGCGTCAAGTTGCCATGGCGCGTCAGGCGGGCGGATGTGTTCTTGGTTCGCGCTTGGCGATCTGGATGCTGCCTGAAGCCGATTTGAAGGTGTATCTGCGCGCTTCCGCGGATACGCGCGCCGCCCGAATCCAGAAGCGTGAGAACGGGGACTTGGAATCGATCAAGGCTTTCACCGCGGAACGCGACCGGCAGGATAGCGATCGTTATAGGCGGCTTTACCAGATCGACAATGACGACTATTCCCAGGCCGACCTGGTGATTGATACCGACGCGATCGGTCCGGACGAAATTGTGCAGCGCATCATCAAAAGGTTAGAAGACTAAGGGGCGAGACATGGGAAATCAACGATCGTTCGGCATCACCGCTAGGAAATCGTTCGCAATCGTATTGTTGTTTTTCTCTTCGTTTCTCGCTTTCTCGGATGATTTCGCAACCTGGCGTTTTACCGAAGGCGACCAAATTGAATGGGCGGCTCCCGATTTCAATGATTCCGGATGGAAAACCTTGGAACTCCCCGCTTCCGTTTCCACGAAAGAGATGGGCGGTTCTTTCTGGCTCCGCGCGATATTACCCGTCGGGACGTCCGCGATCCCCGGGGGCGCCTACCTTCTTTTGGGAAAGATAGACGCCGCGGCCGAAGTCTACCTGAACGGAAGCCTCATCGGTTTCCGCGGCTCAATGCCGCCGCGTTACGCATCGAACGCGAACAATCCGAGCGTCTTTTTGCTACCTTCGGGTCTACTTAAATCTGACGGCGAAACCATGCTCGCCGTTCGCTTTGCAAACCCGTCATCTTCGATTCATCTGGGTCGTATCAGCGTCGCCAACGCGGAATCGGCTCGATACCAGACGAATATAATCGCTTTTTTCAATGTGCAGTTATATGCCATCCTCGGAGTTCTTTGCGCTTTTATCGGCGTATATTTTCTCCTTCTTTGGACGTTCCGCCGAAATGAATACACGAACCTTTGGTACGCTCTTTCCTCATTGGCAATCGCCTATTATTTCTCCGATATGGGATCTTTCGGATCGATTATCGATTACGGTTTGCGGCGCGCGCTGGCGAAATCCTGTTTGACGGTTTCGATGTCCGCTCTCATCGCGTTTTTCGTCGTGTATTTCAAAGTGAAGCGCCCTCGTTGGCTAGCGCCGACCCTTATCACGGTACCCGTCGCGGCGCTCATCGCCTTTATTGCCTCCGCTCACGATTTTTCAAAAATCAGTCTCGTGTTCACCATCGGTCTTTTGTACGTGCAGATAGCGATCGTGTTCATCGCCTTCGTTACGATCCGCGGAGTATTCCGGGGGGACCGCGAGTCGATTCCCCTATTGTTCGGTGTCGCTCTGGGCGTCGGTTTCGGTACTTACGACGTCGTACACAAGGTGACGGGTGTCGAACCCTTCGCCTGGCTCCAGGGCGTTGGGTTCTTTTGTTTGAACTTGTCTTTGTTCGTTACGCTGACGCTCCGTTCTTCTCGGCTCAGCCGTGAGCTTGAACGCTACTCGGCCGATGTCGCGGCAAAAACAGCCCAGCTGTCGTCCTATGTCGAACGCATAGGCGGCGTGGCCGATTCGGTGACAGTGATCGCGGAGCGTATCGACTCGGATGCGGATACCGCGGCATCATCGGCGGAAAAACTATCCGCGGCTGCCGAGCGTATCGGAGGGAATGCCGAAAAACAAGCGAAGGCATCCACGGAATCGGCGGAGGCTGTTTCCCATCTCATTGAAGCGCTCAGATCGATACGCAAGGGTGTCGATTCTCAAGCGGGCGGTATCGCCCAAGTGTCCGCCTCAATTCAGGTAATCGCGAAGGAAGCGGAAGCAGTCGCATCGAACGTGGAAAAAACCGCCGAATTTGCCCGAAGCCTGGACGGAACCGCAGAGCGGGGAAGGGCAGCCGCGGGCACGCTTAGCGAAGCGATTGAACGTATTACCGAAACTTCTCAGGGTATATCATCGATAATCGACGCCGTCGAAGATTTCGCCGAACGAACGAACCTTCTGGCGATGAATGCCGCGATCGAGGCCGCGCATTCGGGCGCCTTCGGCCGAGGGTTCGCGGTCATCGCTTCAGAAATTAAGAAACTCGCCGCCGCGTCCGCCGACCGCGCTTCCCGTATTCGAGAATCGGTAGCGGAAATAGGTGTGCGCATCGATAAAGGCGTGGAATCCAACGGACGCGTGCGGGATGCTTTGACTTCAGTCGCCGAAGGCGCGAAAACCGCATCCTCGGGTATCGGAGGCATCGGTGTCGCATTAGCCTCTCAACGCGATGCCACGGACCGGCTCCGTCAGTCTTTAAGCGAGTTGTCCAAGGCCGCGGACGCTATCCGCGGGGAAGCCGAGAGACGAGACGGCGACGGGGTGAAGGCCCAAGAACGAATGACCGAACTAGTAGCCCTTTCTGATGACTTACGGACATCTATCGCGGGTATTGTCACGGAAAACGCCGCCATCGCGGAATCGATCCGCCGCCTTGCCCTTGTTTCCAAAGACGGGAAGGAAGCGGCGCTCGGCCTCCATGAGCTTTTAGTTTCCAGACGCGGCGCTTGATGGATCATCGATCAATAATCGACTTCCACTCGACTGTTATAGATCATTACCGTCAATCCGGGCGGACCTTTCCCTGGCGCCAAACTACCGATCCGTGGGCAATCCTCGTTTCCGAGATCATGCTGCAGCAGACGCAGACCGACCGAGTCGTTCCCTATTGGCGGCGATGGCTGGAACTCTGGCCTTCCCCTACAACGCTCGCCGCGGCCCCGCTCGATCAGGTCCTTCGCGAGTGGAGTGGCCTCGGCTACAACCGACGCTCACGTTTTTTGCGTGATGCCGCCGCCGTTATCCGCGATCGCCACGACGGGATCGTTCCCGACGATCCTGAAGCTTTGGACGCGCTCCCCGGCATCGGCCCTTATACCGCGCGCGCGGTCGCGACCTTCGCTTTCGGACGTCCTGAAGTTTTCATTGAAACCAATATTCGCGCCGTTTATCTTCATTTCTTTTTCCCGAATGAATCGGAAGTTAACGACTCACGTCTTATGCCCTTGATCGAGGAAACGCTTGACCGTTCCGATCCCAGGTGCTGGTATTGGGCGCTCATGGATTACGGTGCCGCCCTTAAACGCGTGACCGTCAACCCCGGCCGCCGCAGCGCGCATCACGTCCGCCAGAGCCGCTTTGAAGGTTCTCTTCGCCAAGCTCGCGGCGCAGCCCTGAGATCGCTCGCGTCGGAAGGATCATCTTCCATCCGCGAACTTTCCCGACGAACCGGAATTTCAGATGATCGGCTTGCCGCGGCTTTATCTGCGTTAGCCGATGAAGGCATGGTAGCCGAGAAAGCCGGCGTGTATGAAATAGCGTAATGGAAATACTTGCAATTCTAATCGGCCGATGGGTGCCAAAAGCCCTCATGTACCGCTGCCGCGCCGGGAAGTTCTACGGGGCCCTCAACAGTCACAGTTCGCCGGCCTCGCTCAAAAACCTCGCGGCACGGCAGGTTGAGCGTCGGATTTTCAGGATCGTCACCGATAAGAACTTTTAGCGCCGCTTCGGAGAGAGCATACACAACGCGCCCGATTCCGGACCAATAAATCGCGCCCGAACACATTGCGCACGGTTCGGCGCTCGTATACAAGGTGCAGAACCGCAAGAAATCGCGATCGTAGGCCCGCGAGGCGGCTCGAACAAGGTTTGTTTCGGCGTGACCGACGCAATCATGATCGGTCGGCACGGTATTGCCCGCGTCGAGTAGAATCGCGCCGGTCGCGTCCGCCAGAATCGCGCCGAATGGATGATTACCGTCGTCCCGCGACTTGCGGGCGCGAGCTACCGCGGTTTGTAGAAGAATCCGGTCCGTATCGTTCATTTGCGTATAATACTTCGCGTTCGAGCCGCGGGCTAGGGTTTTTCCGAAATAACTGGACACCGAGCCGCACCTCCCTCAAACTTGGAGTATGAAGCATGTCAAGGTCGCGCTGGATCGGCTGGAAGCTTTCTTCGAACCTCGACTGCCCCAATATCTTGAAGATAAATATCGGCAACAACTGCTGCGCGTCGACATAGTCCAATTTAAGATTTTCGCGATCGTCGTATTGATAGGCTTGGGGGCATTCATCCGTTCCGATTACCTTGCGAACGGCTTCGGGCCGGTATTTGTCGCGTTGGTGGTCGGAAAGGCCGTGTTCGCGATTTCGACCATTGTATTGCTGTTTTCTTTAAAGCGGGTAGTGCGCTACCGGAGCTTCGATCGTATAGTTTTCGTGTGGACGATAGTGTATTCGATTCTTGTCATCGTCATAGACCTATCGCGTCCTCCCGCCTATACCGGTCGATTCCTTGCCAATCTTCTGAATATCATCGGTTTTTACATTCTGATTCCCAACACAGTGCTTCTGCGAACGGCTTCGGCATCTATTTTTACCGTTTTGGTATTGTGGGGGTTAGTTCTTGATTCGGCGTACATTCCCCCAATTGATCAGTTTGCGGTAGTCGTCTGCTTCTCGCTCGGAAACCTCGTCGGAGTCGTCGGTTCCAGCCGGACTAATCGGCACCGCCGAAGTGAATTTGAAGCAGGATCGGAAATAGCGCGCCAGAAAGAGGATCTCAAGGCGTTGGTTTGTCAACGTGAATTGCTGATCCGCGAGACGAACCACCGAGTAAAAAATAACCTGATGGCCATAGATTCGCTGCTTAATCTTCAAGCATCGGCCGCCGCCGATCCTGCGGTACGCAGCCGCCTCGATGAAAGCCGGGCACGGATACAATCGATGAAGCTTATCCATGAGAAGTTGTATCAGGCGACGGATCTGGCCAGCATCCCGTTAGCGGTATTCTTGCGCGGCCTGATCGGCGCCGTATTCGAAGTCTATCGGACCAATTCAATCGGAATCGAATTAGTCGATGAAATGGAGGATATCTTGACCGATCCCGCGATCGCGACAGCATGCGGAATGATAATAAACGAGCTGACGACCAATTCGCTCAAACATGCTTTTCAAGGCAGCCGGTCGGGCCGGATATCGATCCGTTTGAGGTCCGACGGCAAAAACTGCGCGCTAAGTTTTCACGATGACGGGATCGGACTGCCACCCGATTTCGACTCAAGGAAATGCTCGTCGATGGGAATGCAGATCGTCGCCTGCTACGTCGACCAACTCGGCGGAACGCTTACTGTTGAGCGGAACCCCGGAGCTGGATTCCATATCGTTTTCCCGCTTCCGGCTTCGTAACCGAATTGATTTTCTCTTGACATCCCCCCCGCTTTCCATCTATTCTCCCATCCATCGCGCAAGCGACGACGTTAAATCGCGGCTGTCGTATAACGGCTATTACCCCAGCCTTCCAAGCTGGAGACGTGGGTTCGACTCCCATCAGCCGCTGCGTATAAGTGCCCCGCCATTCGGCGGGGCTTTTTTATATGTTGGCTGATGGGAGTCGATCGTTCGGACGCGCCGAGCGATAGCGAGGATTAGCGGCCATGGATGGCCGCGGCAGCGTCCGAGCGCGGCCCGTAACGAGCCGACGTGAGGTCGGCGAGAGAAGGGGACTCCCATCAGCCGCTGCGTATAAGTGCCCCGCCATTCGGCGGGGCTTTTTTATATTGGCTGATGGGAGTCGATCGTTCGGACGCGCCGATTACGCCGCGTCGCGGAAACGCGACGCCTCAATCCGTTCCTTTCGGAACACGGACCGGAGGTCCGTTGCGGTAGCGAGGATTAGCGGCCATGGATGGCCGCGGCAGCGTCCGAGCGCGGCCCGGAATGAGCCGACGTGAGGTCGGCGATTGGAGGGGACTCCCATCAGCCGCTGCGTATAAGTGCCACGCCATTCGGCGGGGTTGTTTTTTGTCCTCATCGATTCCTATCAGGTGTTGATATCCTCGGCAATGTTCCTGGACAGGTCGGACTTGCGGCTTTAAACTTATAGAAAGTGAAGACGGAGGGTTTGCTTGAAAAGTACGACAAATCCCTTTTTTGTTTTCCTCTTTTTTGCCTTTATCTCAGTTTCCGTGGTTTCCGCGCAGCAAAGCGTCTTTTCCGCCAAAATGTCCGGTTTTACACGAACCCTGTCGGCTCAGCTTGAAGCCAAGACCGGAACAGGAAGCGCGATAGCGATCGCCGACTTCGATAACGCCGACGACGCGTCGAAAAAGCTCAATCTCGGCTATGCGGTTTCTGAAATTGTCACGCAGGATTTTCATCGTTCAGGTTATTTTCTGGTTTTGGAAAAAAAACAGCTGCAGCAAATTCTTAGAACTATGGAACTGCAACTTTCGGGCCTCTACGACTCCGACAAGGCCGCGGCGATAGGCAAGCTCATCGACGCCCGGTTTCTGATGGTCGGATCGATAATAAAAACGGCTGGTTTTTACCGGGTTTCCGTACGCATCGTCGAAGTTGAGACCGGGTCGATCCTCATCTCGGATTCCGTGGAGATCGACGCCGAACTCCTGGAAAGCGCTACTGAGAAATACCAGCCACCCCGCTATCGTCTTTTTATCGGCAGCTCCATGAACTGGTTCGCGACGACGAAGGCCTCTCTCGGCACTTATTCCATAGGCCTCACCATGGGCGCTTCCTACGAAATCGCTAACAATCATTGGCTTTCTTTTCAAACAATCTATTTTTTCGGTCATTACGGCTATTACGACTCAAAAGAAACGGGTGACTACATTACGTCATATTCCTTCGCGTCCAGTTATTATCGCTTGGTCCACACCTTCGTCATGCTTGCCGAATACGGCTATCGTATTTCAGTCAGCCGGGTGATCTCAATCCAGCCCAGTTTGGGTTTCGGCGCCGTGATCGGCGGCCTGAACGCCCAGGAAAATTACTATACCTGGACTCCGTTAGGCGGAACGGCGGATTCCTCTTATGTCGAATCGATGAGCCTCTGGGCAAGCCCGGTCGCGCAGCTTCGATTCGACCTGGTTTTTCTTGAGAAAAATCCGGTCTCGTTCTATATCGGTACGGGATATTTCGTATATCCCTTCGAACTTTCGAAAAGCCACCATTCCTTTGATACCAACGTTCTGCTGAACGGAATCAAGCTTGAGGGCGCCCTGATGATGCATTTTTGATTATCGGGATGAGCCGCATCAATTCTTTTATGACCCGCGGCGGATGTTGGCATCAAAGGATGTTTATATATAAAAAAATAAGTATTTATAAGAAAAAAGTGCTAAAATAGATGTAAAGTTTATTAAGCGGAGGTCGTGAATGAAACTTCAACGAACGATTTTCGGTCTGTTTATTCTGGCTTTCTGCGTCAGTTGTTTTACTCCTACCAGTACGCCGAGTGATACGTCCAACGATACTGATACGCCCACCGATACTGGTACCCCAACCGATACTACCCCGACAACCTCGACGCCTCCGGCCGGAGTTCAAGGCGTCGTAACAACACTGTCGGGTATCGCTTCGTCCTCCGGCAGCACCACCGGTCTTAGTAGCACGGGAAGCCCCGGCGTCAACGCCCGGTTCAATTATCCCAAAGGGGTTTGTTCGGACGGTACGAACCTCTACATAGCGGATTCGTCAAATCATGTGATACGGAAGGTCGTCATCGCCACCGGCGAGGTCACCACGCTGGCGGGATACCACGGCACCGCCGGCTCAACGGACGGTACGGGCAGCGCCGCCCTGTTTAATACTCCAATCGGTATCGACTACCAAAGCTCGTACTTGTACGTTGCTGATTTTGTGAACTACACAATCCGAAAAATTAATGTAAATACCGCAGTCGTTACGACCTTGGCGGGTTTTGCAGGGGTCTCCGCTTTAACCGACGGGGTCGGGGCCGCCGCTAGGTTTAAGGGGCCTGTAGCCGTCACCGTTGTCGGAACGACGACTCTTTACGTCGCGGACTATCCTAGTCACGCAATCCGTCGGGTTGAGATTTCTGATGGAACCGTGACTACGATCGCGGGTGATGGAACTCTTGGCCATGCCGACGGTGCCGGGAGCAGTGCGACATTCAATTGTCCTCAGGGTATTGTAGCGGCCGGGACAACGGACCTCTACGTTTCAGATACCGGAAACCACACGATTCGCAGGATCATTCTTTCTGGTGCTATAGTATCAACTCTCGCCGGAACAGCCACTTCTTCAGGCAGCGCCGACGGAACGGGCATCTCGGCGAGTTTCAATGCTCCCGAGCAGATAACCTACGACGGAACGAATCTTTTTATCGCGGATGTCTTGAACAGTACGATCCGAAAGATCGTGGTGTCTTCGAGTGTAGTCAGTACGCTCGCGGGCACCGCCGGAAGCAACGGTACCACCGACGGAATCGGCAGCGTAGCCCGATTCTATCATCCGCGCGGCATCCACTGGGTCCTATCCAATCTGTACGTATCCGATACCACCAATCAAACCATCCGCAAGATAGTCCCCGGTACCGGCGTCGTCACCACGCTCGCCGGTGCTGCATCAATTTCAGGCTTTTCGGACGGCACCTTCGCCCGTTACAATTCCCCCCAGGGCATTACTGGCGGTGACGGCACCTATCTCTATGTCGCCGATACGAACAACCATGTCATCAGGAAGGTCGCGAGCGCCACGGGAATCTCGTATCCCGTGGCGGGGCTGGCGGGCACGTCAGGAACTGCCGACGGAACGGGACTTTCCGCCCGTTTTAATCAACCGTGGGGAATCGTCTACGCCTCAAACAATATCTATTACGTCGCTGACACCTTTAATCACGCGATACGTAAAATCGACGTTTCCTTAGGTGACGCGACCGTTTCCACCTTCGCGGGGGCCGCCGGTTCCTCGGGCACTACTGACGGTACGGGTGGTGCCGCCCGGTTCGACAATCCCTACGGGATCGTTTCCGACGGAACTAATCTCTACGTGAGCGATTCGGGAAACCACACGATTCGCCAGATCGTCATTTCAAGCGGTGCCGTGACCACCTTGGCGGGTGTCGCCGGTTCTGCCGGCAGCGCGGATGGAACCGGATCGGCCGCGCGCTTCGCGACGCCGACGGGGCTCACCCTCAACGGGTCCGATCTTTACGTCATGGATCAAGGGAACCACACGATCCGCAAGGTCGTCGTTTCAAGCGGGGCGGTGACCACGTTCGCGGGAACGGTCGGGGTTATCGGCAGCGCCGACGGTACGGGGACCGCCGCGCAGTTCTATAACATATTTTCGTGCATCACCAACGACGGCACGTATCTCTACGTGGCCGATTCCGGTAACTACACGATTCGGAAAATCCTTATTTCTTCCGGCGCCGTCACCACAATAGCGGGCACCGCGAACTCCTTCGGCACGACGGACGGGACGGGAGCCGCCGCCCGGTTCAACTATCCGCGCGGTATAGTGCATTTAGACGGCAAACTATACGTGGTTGATGCCGGCAACCACATTGTCCGCAAAATCGAGTAAACCGGACCCACGCGGCGGTCCGCCTCTGAAGCACAATCAGCGGCGGACCGCCGGTCTTTTTCGCTACTCCACAGCCGTTCACCTTTTCGCGTATAATTCTTGTCCTATGACCGATTCCCCGACGCAACCGATCGATATGCTTTCCCTGACCTACCCCGATTTTCTTCGCAAGCTCAAGTTCGTTGCGCCAAGCGCATCGGCACTAGCCGGCACGATCTACGCGCACGTGTTCGATACGGCTGATTTCAACCCGGAAGCCAAGGGGGTTGATACTGATAAAGCACATCGCCTCCGCGCTCGCTTCTTCGTCGGTCTTCTTCCTGTTGTTTCACGAGCGGAAGAAGAGGGCGAGGCCGGTCTCACCGTAAAGCTCGCATTCCGTCTCGCGGACGGACGCGAGATAGAGTCGGTTGCGGTCCCCATGTTCGGTGACCGGCATACGCTCTGCATTTCCTCTCAGGTCGGCTGCGCGCGCGCCTGCGCGTTCTGCGAGACAGGTACAGCCGGACTAGTGCGGAATCTATCCACTGCGGAAATCGTCTCTCAGGTCCTCTCTGCATCCTTGGCTCTGTCCCTGCGATTTCGGAATATTGTGTTCATGGGCATGGGGGAACCGTTGGATAACCTTGAAAATGTTGTCCGCGCCATTTCCGTACTGCGCGACCAGCGTGGTTTTTCCTATTCACTCGAGCGCCTGACGGTCTGCACTTGCGGCAATGTAGAAGGTATACGGAAACTTGGTGAATGCGGCTTAAAGCGCCTCAATGTTTCCATCAGCCTGAACGCGGCGCGGGATGATCTCCGCGACGTTCTTATGCCAATCAACAAAACCTATCCGCTTTCGCGTTTATCGGAGGCGCTGGTTGCATACCCGAAAAGAAAAAACTTCGTCTTCGGCGTCAATTACTGTTTGATTCCCGGTCTCAACGACGGAGACGCGGACATCGCATCGATAGGCGATTTCGTCGCGACGCTGGGGCGCGCTCTGGTCAATGTCATTCCCTACAATCCAGGGCGCCTCCCGATAGGCCGCGCGCCGACCGAAGAAGAAGTGCGCGTATTTATCGAAACGTTACGCGCGCGGAGCGTCCCGGTACGACGACGCATCGAAAAAGGTCGGTCCCTTATGGCCGCCTGCGGTCAACTCGGGGGAAAGAAAGAAAACGACCACCGCGATGCTTGACGGCTAATACTTCTCATACAATACTTTATTCATAGATATGTTAAAACCTGTGTTAATTCTTGTAATCGATGATATTGATACCAATTTATTTATGCTTTCGACCCTTCTTAAGCGTGAAGGATTTGGTGTCATAAGCGCCGCATCCGGTCCCGAAGGTCGAAAACTCGCCGAAGAAAAAAAACCCGATTTGATATTGCTCGATATTATTATGCCCGACGAGACCGGTTTTCGAACTTGCGAATTATTAAAAAAGAATACGGAAACCGCCGGCATTCCGGTCGTATTCCTTTCCGCGTTGGAAGACACGGACAGCAAGATCAAGGGCTTGGCGATAGGTGCTGCGGACTTTGTGTCCAAGCCATTCATGAAAGAGGAAATACTCGTCAGGATTCGCTCTCAGGTTCGTCTCAGACGCAGCCAATCGTTATTGGCCGAAAACTTAGGTGCGCTACTCTTATCCCGTGAGAACGGGGATCCACACCGCGAATCGGTTTTCGAGCAAGTTGAAATTGCCGACGGTATCCACGGTTTCTTTTTTTCACGCGCGGTGGAATCGGATGAGGATAGCTTTCGCGCCTTAAAGACCTTAAAGTACCTGATACCGAACGTCGCTACTCCGCTGCTTTCTCCTGATGAAGCCATGCGCTTGATCAACCTGGTGTTCCGCCAATCCTTTCCCGACTTAAAAGCCCTTCCAGCCGCTTATTTTGTGTATAACAGAAACGCGTCCCGCCTCTCGGTAACCCTTGCGGGAGAAGTAACGGCTCTCGTCGCTAATTCAGCCTCATCCGCTTCGTATTGCGGAAGAACAGGAGACGTCTTGGCTTCCCAGGAAAATCCCTTCCTGCATCGTCTCGATTATCCGCTGAAACCGGGAGCTCGCGTGTGCGCTTATTTGGCTCTGATCGAACGTGATGATAAGAAAGAAGCGTTTCGGAATCTTTTCCTCTCAACTATTTCCGCATCAATAGAGGATCAACGAAACGATTTGGTCTCTTTCATAGAAACGGAATTGATGGTTTCCGCCGATAACCGGCTTTTTTTATTCGAAACAATATAACGATGCGTTCCCCTTGATCCCGATTACATAAAAATTATACAACTAGGTAGAAGTCTGCATATTTATACGGAGTCCATCATGCTGGTCCTGAAATTCGGCGGCACCTCGGTTGGATCGCCACAAGCGATTCGAAAACTCATCAACGTCGTCTGCGATGTTGAGCACGCCGGCCGCACGCGCGTTGTCGTCGTATCCGCTTTTTCCGGAATTACGGACCAGCTCATTGAAACGGCTCGTTTAGCGGAAGCCGGAGACGGCACCTACGAAGAAAAACTCATGTCGATGCGTAAGCGCCACGAAGAAGTCATCGGAGAAATCTGTACGGGTGAAGATAGGTCGGTTGCCGATGAATTCGTTCACACGGCGTTTGAAGAATTGTCCGGCACCTTGAACGGGATTCGCCTTTTGAGCGAACTATCCGCGCGTACCCTTGATTACGTCATGAGCTTCGGCGAACGGCTTTCGGCGTTCATCGTCGCGTACGCTTTCCGTTCAAGCGGCGTTCAGGCCGACTTCATGGACGCCAGGCTCGTGCTCCGTACCGACGATCAGTACGGTTCGGCCGTCTGTCAGAGGGAAGAAAGCTACGCGAACGTGCGCGCGGTGTTGAACTCGCGGCCGGCGCTTCAAATCGCCACCGGTTTTATTGCGTCGACCGCCGAAGGCCGCACAACGACTCTCGGTCGCGGCGGTTCCGACCTTTCCTCCGCGCTGTTCGGCGCGGCTATCGGCGCTGAGGAAATCGAAATCTGGACCGACGTGGATGGTATCCTTACCGCGGATCCGAAACTGGTGAAAAGCGCTTTTCGCATCGAATCGATTTCTTACGAAGAAGCGATGGAATTGTCCCATTTCGGAGCCAAAGTCCTCCATCCTCCGACGGTCAGGCCCGCCTTTGAAAAAGGCATCCCGATCCGAATCCGCAACACCTTCAATCCCTCCTGTCCGGGCACGCTTATCGCGAGCAAGGTTCCGCCGAGCCAATATCCCGTACGCGGCATCAGTTCAATGCGAGACATCACACTCCTGCGCGTCCAAGGCGCCGGTATGGTAGGAGTGACCGGATTCTCTTCGCGATTGTTCGGCGCTCTCGCGCGGCGGAAGATCTACGTGATCCTTATATCTCAAGCTTCCAGCGAACATTCCATATGCTTTGCGGTTTTGCCTAAGGATGCTGTTCCCGCCGGAGCGGCCATTAAAGAGGAATTCGAGAGGGAAATAGCAGCGGGGGCCATTGATTATCCGGCTATCGAGCGCGATCTGTCCATTATCGCGGTCGTCGGTGAGGGAATGAAGCGAATCCCGGGGATCGCGGGAAAGGTATTCCATTCCCTCGGCCGCAACGGGGTCAATATAATCGCCATCGCTCAGGGATCGTCGGAATTGAATATTTCCGCGGTTATAGCGCGGAAAGACGAATCAAAAGCGTTGAACGCTATCCACGAAGCTTTCTTTCTTTCAGGCGTCCGGTCGGTCAATCTTTTTCTTATCGGCGTCGGCCTGATCGGCGGCACTCTTCTTGAACAACTCGCCCGCCAACGCGTGCTGCTGAGCGACCAGCACCGTATCCGCGTTAATCTGATCGGTGTAGCTAACTCCCGGCGCATGGCTTTCGACCGGCACGGTATGGATCCCGCGTCCGCAAAAGCCTCTCTCGACTCCGGCGAGCCGTTCAAGCTCGATGAATTCGTCGCTCGTATGCGGGAATTGAACCTTCCGAACACCGCGTTCTGTGACTGCACCGCCGGCGATACCGTCCCCTCCGTGTACCTCGATCTTCTTAAAATGGCGATTCCCATCGTTACGCCGAACAAGAGGGCAAACTCCGGTCTCTATGTCGATTATCGCGCCTTGGTCGATTATTCGCGCGAGCGGGGCATTCCGTATCTCTATGAGACCACCGTCTGCGCGGGGCTTCCGGTCATTTCAACGCTGCACGACTTGTTCGTATCGGGCGACCAAGTCCGGCGTATTGAGGCAGTCGTCTCGGGTACCCTCAGCTACATTTTCAATAACTGGGACGGGACTAAGACGTTCTCATCCCTCGTAAAAGAAGCGAAAGCAAAGGGTTACACCGAACCGGATCCCCGCGATGACCTGAACGCCATGGACGCGGCGCGCAAGGCACTCATCCTGGCTCGCGAATGCGGCATGGCCCTGGAGTTTAAAGATGTAGAAATCGAGCCGATTCTTCCCGATTCCTGTCTCAAGGCTTCTACCGTCGATTCGTTCTTTATTGAATTGGAGAAGGTCGATGCCGAATTTGAGACAAAACGCGCGTCCGCGGCGGCGCGGGGAAAAGGCCTCCGCTACGTGGCGATCATCGAGGAAGGCCGCGCGCGCATCCTGCTGAAAGAAGTAGCGGCGGGAGATCCCTTCCTGTCTTTAGTCGATGCCGACAATATCGTCGTTGTCACGAGCGACCGCTATTCCACGTTGCCCCTGGTGGTGAAAGGGCCCGGCGCCGGCGCTCAGGTAACGGCCGGCGGTGTCTTCGCGGATATCGTGCGCATAGCCAGAACGCTCGTTTAACCGAATTCGAAAAAAAACGAAACACAAAACGGCCTCCGTTATTCTATAATTGCCGTAGGAATAATGGAGGCTCTATGAAAACAAGTTCAATCGGCTCTCGGCGAAGCGCCGTCGTCGTCCTGTTCGCGTTCGTCGCGTTTTTATCTTTCGGTCAGACGGTTGATTTTACCGTTTTAGCGACTTCCGATGTGCATAATAACTATCTTAATTACGATTACTTCTCGGATATGCCGACCGAAACGTACGGGCTGGTGAAGTTGGCGGCGGCGGTCACCGCTGAACGCCAGACCAAGGGGAACGTCGTGCTTTTTGACAACGGCGACAATTTCCAAGGCAATCCCTTCGGCGAATATTTATCAAAGAATCCTCCGAAAAAGGGCCAAACGAGCCCCATTATGAAGCTGATGAACGCGATGAATTACGACGCGATGACGCTCGGCAACCATGAGTTCAATTTCGGCTTGGGCTACCTTGCGTCGGTGCTTGCCGGAGCCCAGTTTCCGGTAGTAAACGCGAACGTCGTGAAAGCGAAGGCAAAAAACGAAACGCCGTATTTTACCCCTTACACGATACTGACTCGTACTTTCAAGGATCGCGACGGGAAGGCCCAGACCATCAAGATCGGTGTCACCGGAGTCGTTCCGCCTCAGATTACCGCTTGGGACGGTTTGTCTCTTACGGGTAAAGTAGAAACGCGGGATATGTATGAATCGGTAGCGAAATACGTTCCCGAAATGAAAAAGAAGGGCGCCGACATCGTCGTGGTCCTCGCGCATACCGGTATCGTGGATTTCGCGCGTAAAGGCGGTGAGGAGAACACCGGCTATTACATGACCCAAATCCCGGGCGTAGACGTAGTTATCACCGGGCACGCTCACATGAAATTCCCGAGTGCCGCTTTCGCGAAGATTTCCGGCGTTAACCTTGAGAAGGGTACTATAAACGGCGTCGCGGTCGTCATGCCCGGCAGTTTCGCGGATAACCTCGGTTCCATCGAGTTGACGGTAGAGAAAAAAGGCAGCGCGTGGACGCGTGTCGATTCCAAGTCCCGTTTGATTCCTGCCTTCGATTCGGCAAAAAAACAGAGCCTCCTCGCCGCTGACGCGAGTCTCGCTTTGCTGCTCATTAAAGAACACGAAGGCTCCCTCGCGTATATCCGCGCCCCGATCGGCGGCGGCGATACAGGCGGAAAGGCGAACGGTGAACTGCTTTCGCCGCTTACCAGCTTCTTTGCCTTGGTCCGCGACGATTATTCGGTGCAGATCATCAACGAAGCACAGACCTGGTACGCTCCGCAGGCCCTCAAAAATACTCCCTACGCGAAACTTCCCGTGCTTTCTGCCGCGGCGCCTTTCAAAGCGGGCGGCAGGCAGGGTCCGAAATATTACACCAACGTTCCGGCCGGAATTCTTGCGGTTAAGAACATCGCCGATCTGTATGTCTATTCGAATACGGTCGCGATGGTAAAACTCACCGGCGCCGAGGTCAAGGAATGGCTTGAAATGAGCGCGGGCCAGTTCCTGCAGATCGATCCCGCGAAGACGGAAGAGCAAATTCTCATCAACGATAAATTCCCGACTTACAATTATGACGTTATCGATGGTGTAAGCTACGAGATCGACGTCACCAAACCTAATCGCTACAACGAGGACGGCACTCTTAAGGATGGAAACGCCGAGCGTATTCGCAACCTCAGCTATAAGGGCGCCCCCATCGACCCCAAACAGGAATTCGTGGTAGCTACGAACAATTATCGTGCATACGGCGGCGGCAACTTCCCCGGTGTTAAGCCGGCCAAGATCATATTCGCGTCCCCCGATGAAAGCCGGCAGGTAATCCTCAAATACATTGAGGCGAAGAAGAAAATCGATCCGAAGCCCGATGGAAACTGGAAGCTTTCTCCGATCGGAGCTGCGGGCCCGGTGGTGTTTTTCACCTCTCCCGCAGGCGTCGACGCGCTTCCCTCAGGCATTAAATCGCTGGGAACGGTGGAAACAGGCTACGGAAAATACCAGCTGGAAAAGTAACCTTGCCCCGAATTTAGTGTTTGCGGCCCCGAAAGCTGACGGCATTCGGGGCCGTTTCATTTGAGTCGTTCCTTATTCTTGACAAAAATACAAAACATTAGTATCGTACAAACATATCCCTCCCTAGGAGGGGTATGAAGGTGTGTAATGGATCATTGTACGTGTGAAAGCCGCAATGCGATCGCAACGCTCAAGACGGCGCGAGGCCAGATTGACGGCATCATCAAGATGATCGAGGAAGATCGATACTGTATCGATGTTTCCAAGCAAATTCTCGCGGTCCTCGCTCTTCTGCGGAAATCAAATTCCACCGTTCTTCGTCAGCATATGAATACCTGCGTCGCGGACGCTCTGGCTGCCGGAGATGCCTCCGAAAAGCTCGACGAGATCATGCGCATCGTCGATTCGTATATCGCTTAAGCGCGGGCGAAGGGATCGATATGCAAGGTTCAATGAAAATTCGGATCGACGGCATGCATTGTTCGGCTTGCACGGCGCTGGTAGAACGGGAATTTGCCAAAGTCGAGGGGACGGTTGAGGTAAAGGCCTCCCTTTCCGATCAAATCGCAGTGGTCCGATGGGAAGGCGCTTCTCAGCCTGAGCTGTCCAAGTACCGCTTGCGCGTAGAACCCTTCGGATACATCGTGATTGACGAGAAAACTCAATCCGTTATCACGCGTCACTCAATAGTCGCGGAACTCAGGTCCTGGTTCATTTCAGTTGTGCTGGCAGGCCTTTTCGTCGCTGTCTATTACGGCATCCAAACCGCCGGTTTCTCAAGCGAAACCGCGTCCCGTTCCGAAGCCACTATTGCCGCGGCTTTTTTGTCGGGCGTCGCCGCCTCGGTGTCTTCCTGCCTCGCGCTCGTCGGTTCATTGGTGCTCGCTCTGGGCGCGTACGCGAACGACGGGGCTGACCGCTTGGCTCCCATCAAGCGGAATTCGCTTTTCCAAGCGGGCCGAATTGTCAGCTTCATCCTTCTCGGCGGTCTTCTCGGTCTTTTAGGCGGCGGCCTTGCTTTTTCCGGAAAAGCCGCCGCCGTGGCGGCTCTGTTCGGTGGTGCGGTCGCGTTGGCTTTGGGTATCGGCATCCTTGTTCCCAAGATCTCCGGAACGAACTTTATCCGTCTTCCACGTGTTTTCTCTCGTTTTTTGGACATAGTAAGCGCTTCTAAAAATCCGCTCGCGCCGATTCTTCTCGGCGCGGCTACCTTCTTTCTTCCTTGCGGCTTTGCGCTTTCCATGCAGGCTTTCGCGCTCGCTTCAGGCAGTTTTTGCGCCGGCGCCATGATAATGGGCGCTTTCGCCCTGGGGACGGCGCCGGTTCTCATGGCAGCCGGTTTAGCGGGTTCCTGGACGAAACGACGCGGTCCGACTCTTTCCCGCGCCGCGGGACTGACCATAGTAGCGTTTTCTCTTTTCGCGATTTCGGCAAGCGTTTCGCTTTTTGGCTTTGGTGGAGACAAGGGTTTGAGAACCGTTACAGTCGCGTCTTCCGCTCCAGCCTCCAGCGGCCCGACCGAAACCACGCCGGTAGCAACCGATCCGACATCAAAAGCTTCCGCGTCGTCTGCCGTTCCCGCGCCAGTCTCCGTCCAGCGAGTTGAGATGCGCGTTGGCGCTTATTCTTTCGAGCCCTCCGAAATTCGGGTAAAGGCGGGCGTTCCTGTGGAATGGGTCATCATCGGTGAGAATCCGTCTGGCTGTACAAATCGTATCGTCGTGCCCGGTACCGACCTTTCAGTACCGGTAAAGAAAGGTGCGTCTCAGACGGTAAAATTCACTATTGCTGAAAAAGGGGTGATCCCCTTCTCCTGCTGGATGGGCATGGTTCACGGCAAGATCATCATCGACTGAGCCCTGCCGATATTTCACCACTCATCTCGTAGCGTTTCTTTTGTCCTTTGTGGTATGCTTCGCTGGCTAAAATACTACAGCGGAGGAACGCTATGCCTATTGCCGACGCGATTCGGGAAGCCCAGTCTAAGGGTTCTTTGATTAGGAAAATGTTCGAGGAAGGCGCCGTCCTTAAGAAAAAGCACGGTGCGGAAAATGTGTTTGATTTTTCCCTCGGCAATCCCGATCTTGAGCCTCCGGCTGCCTTCCATGAGGCCTTGGTTAGGCTTGCTTCCGAAGACGCAAAAGGCTCTCACGGGTATATGACCAACGCGGGATATCCGCACGTTCGCGAGGCGCTCGCTAAAAAGGTTTCGCGGGACCATGGAGTTTCGATTGACGGTAGTCGCCTTGTCATGTCGGTCGGGGCCGCGGGCGCGATCAATTCCGTATTTAAGGTCATAATAAATCCCGGTGACGAGGTTGTCATACCTAAGCCCTATTTCGTGGATTATGGGGCGTATGTTGGAAATTCCGGCGGGCGGATGGTTCTTGTAAATTCCAAAAACGATTTCGATTTGGATGTTGGAGAAATCGAGCGCGCCTTGACGCCGAAAACCGCGGCGGTGCTGATCAATTCTCCCCATAATCCGACGGGGCGCATTTATCCTCGCTCAACTATTAAGGCTCTCGCCGCCGTTTTAAACGCGCATGGAAAAAAGACCGGTCGTTTCCCTTACTTGATTGCCGACGAACCGTATCGTGAGATTGTCTACGGTGGCCGCGAAGTTCCCGGCGTTCTTTGCGAATACGATGAATCCATAGTAGTAACCTCATACTCTAAAAGCCTTTCCCTTCCCGGGGAACGAATCGGGTATATAGCACTCGGTCCGAAACTCTCGGAAGCCGATCTTTTTGTCGCGTCCCTCGCGTTCGCGACCAGAACACTGGGTTTCATGAACGCGCCCGCGCTCATGCAGAGGCTCGTCGCAGAATTGACCGAAGCCCGCGTCGATGTCGGTATTTACGCGCATCGGCTTTCAGTTTTCAAATCCGTACTCGACGAAGCCGGGATACGATACGCCGAACCGGAAGGCGCCTTCTATCTGTTCTGCGAAGTTCCGGAGAAAAAGGCTGGACCGAATGCGAAGGATGATTTGCAGTTCGTTAATTTCCTCAAAGACCAGTTGGTTCTCGCCGTACCGGGAATTGGGTTCGGATTTCCCGGTTGGTTCCGGCTCGCGTATTGTATCGATGAAAAAATAATTGATGCCTCACGAAAAGCGTTTAAAACCGCCGTTGAAAAATGGCTCAATTCCTAAAATCGATGATATACTAAATTCCTAAACCAACCGACTCATCAGTCGGTTGGTTGATTTTTTACCAAAATGAGAGGTTATTCCGTGATCGGTATTATTTTTCTCTCAGTTTTTCTCGTAGTAATGACTTCCATCGGTATTTGGGGTTTGCGCAAAACGAAGACCCTTAACGATTTCTTTTTGGGCGGCCGAAATCTTGGGCCGTGGGTGTCTGCCGTAGCATACGGTACAACCTACTTCTCCGCGGTACTTTTTATCGGCTTTGCCGGTAAGCAGGGTTGGCTTTTCGGTTTGAACGCGCTCTGGATTGCGGGTGGCAACGCGCTTTTCGGCTGCTTGGCCGCCTGGCTTATCCTCGCCAAACGGACACGGCGTATGACGCAAAACCTGGATGCTATGACTATGCCGGAATTCTTGCAGGAACGATACGGCGCTAAGCACCTCAAACCTATCGCCGCGGCCGTTATCTTCTTTTTTCTTTTACCGTATTCCGCCTCGGTATTCAAAGGTCTCGGCCACCTGTTCGAGGCGAGTTTCGGCATTTCCTACGACACAGCTCTTCTGATCATGATCGGCTTCACCGGCATTTATCTGGTACTCGGGGGGTACTTCGCCATCGCGATCACCGATTTCGTGCAGGGCATCATTATGTTCTTCGGTGCCCTGGTTATGATCGCGGTTTTGTTCTCCCAAGGCGGTGGTTTTGTTAAGGTGCTTTCGGAAGTCGCCTCAGTATATCCATCGCACGTTCCCGAAGCCCAGCGGCCGAGTCTGCTGACAATTCTCTCCCTGGTGTTCATGACGAGTTTCGGAACCTGGGGTCTGCCCCAGATGGTTCAAAAATTTTACGCGATCCGGGATGAGAAGGTGATAAAAACCGCCGCGATAATTACGACCATATTCGCGACGGTCATCGGCTTTTCCGCCTATCTAGTCGGCGTTACGAGCCATGTTTTCTTTACGCCCGCTACGCTTCCGAAAATGGCTTCGGGCTCGATCAATTTTGATTCGATCGTGCCGACGCTTTTGACGACTCGACTTCCCGAAGTCCTGATGGCGTTGATACTCTTATTAATCCTTTCCGCGTCCATGTCCACCTTGTCTTCGCTTGTTCTCGTTTCTTCCTCGGCGGTGGCCATCGATTTGTACCCCGGTCGTTCGGAACCGGGATCGGGAAAAGATAATTCCGTCGCGATGATGCGTTTTCTCAGCGCCGTCTTCGTCATGATTTCCTATTTCATTTCTCGGTTCCAGTTTGAGTTCATCGTCACCCTTATGTCCCTATCCTGGGGTGCGGTCGCGGGTTCTTTCACGGCTCCGTACATATACGGCCTATTCTGGAAACGCGGTACCAAAGCAGGAGCGTATGCGGGACTTCTTGCCGGTCTAGCGACGGAGATTACGCTGTTTTTCGTCCTCGGGCCGGCTAACGCGCCTTTGGCTGCCAGCTGTGCCATCATTGTGCCGTTCGCCGTCGTGCCGCTTGTATCGTTGGCGACTACTCCTCCTGAGGGGAAACTACTCGACAGGGCCTTCGAAGCCCGGTAAGCTAGGGAAACTATGAACGAACTTGCGCTTCTCGGCGACGAAGCTGTCGCCATGGGTGCGCTGCACGCGGGTGTCAGCGCCTCGTATGGCTATCCCGGAACCCCCTCGACCGAAATCATGGAAAGGCTTATAGCCGAATACGAAAAAGGCGGTCCCTTGGCCGCTTGGTCGACGAATGAAAAGACCGCGATGGAAGCCGCCCTTGGCGTTTCTTTCGCCGGTCGCCGATCAATGGTGACGATGAAGCACGTAGGCCTTAATGTTGCTGCCGATCCCTTTATCAACGGCGCCCTTCTCGGCATTAAGGGCGGCCTTGTGATCGCCGTCGCCGACGACCCGGGCATGCATAGCTCGCAGGACGAGCAGGATTCGCGTTTCTACGCCGCTTTCGCCATGGTGCCTTGCCTGGAACCGCGGAACCAGCAGGAAGCCTACGAAATGACCCGGGAAGCTTTTGATCTTTCCGAGCGTTTCGCCGTTCCTGTCTTATTGCGTCTGACTACGCGTCTTTCGCACGCCCGCGCGGGCGTTTCCGTCTCGGCGCCAAAAACTCAGAACCCCGTGAGCAAGGCGACCGACAAGACCGCCTGGATGCTGCTTCCCGCGTACGCGCGCAAACGCTACGAACTCCTCATCGCCAAGCAGACCGATTTTGCCGCCTGGTCTCTCTCTCACCCGAGCAACAAACTTGAAATGAAGGGCCGCGACACCGATTTTGCGGTCATCACGTCGGGTTTGGGTGGTAACTACTATGAGGAAAATCTCGCTGATTTTGTCGCTTTCCGTGGCGGAAAACAGCCGAGCCGGCTCCATATCGGCGCCTATCCCGCTCCTGTGGAATCGATCCGCAAATTGTGCGCCAGAGCCAAGAGAGTGCTTCTGATCGAAGAGGGTATGCCTGTCCTTGAAGAAAAGCTCCGCGGTTTTCTGCCGCAGGCCCTGATCGTCAACGGCAAGCTCGACGGAACTCTGCCGCGCGCCGGTGAACTCGATCCCGACAATGTGCGCAAGGCTCTCGGCTTGGCCCCCCGCGCCGTCCTGAGCGTCGAACTTCCGAAGCTTCCCGGACGACCGCCGCAACTCTGCCAGGGCTGCCCTCACGGCGACAGCTATGAGATCATCAAACAGGCGACCGCCGGTAAAGTTTCCGTCGCGATCACTGCGGATATCGGTTGCTACGCCCTCGGCGCGCTGCCGCCGTACGGGGTGCCTGAAACCATCGTCTGCATGGGCGCCTCGGTCAATATGGCAAAAGGCGCGTCCGACGCCGGAATCGAATGCGTAATCGGCGTCATCGGCGATTCCACTTTCCTCCACTCCGGCATGACGCCGCTGATCGACGCCGTCAAGGCGAACACCCCCATGACACTCGTCATTCTGGACAATTCGATTGTCGCGATGACTGGCTGCCAGGACACGATGCTGCCGTCGGCCCGCTTGGTGCCGCTCCTTGAAGGCATCGGTGTGAATCCCCAACATATCGTCGTGCTTGAAGCGATGAAGAAGAACTTCGACGTGAACTTGGCCGCTTTTAAGAAAGAAATTGAGTATCGCGGTCTTTCCGTGGTGGTTTTCCGGCGCGAGTGCCTGGAAGCGTTCAAGGGACGGCAAAAAAAAGAAAAGGCGAAGGCTCGCGGCGCGGCCTCCTGCGAAGGTTGAACGATATGAAACGTGATGTAATACTTTGCGGCGTCGGTGGACAGGGCGTCCTGTCGCTGGCCGCGATCATCGCTCGAGCGGCGGTTTCCCAAGGCCTGGAAGTCCGTCAATCCGAGGTTCACGGAATGGCCCAACGGGGCGGCGCCGTTCTCGCGCACCTGCGCATTTCCGATGGGCACATTGCCTCCGATCTGGTGCCTCGGGGCGGCGCTGACCTCGTTATTTCTTTAGAACCGGTGGAAAGCCTACGTTATGTGGGTTGGCTCGCGCCCGATGGGGCCCTGGTTACAGCGGCCGAACCCTTTATCAACATTCCTGATTATCCTGAACTTTCAACAATACACTCCGCCATAAAAAAGCTTCCCGTCAACCGCTTGGTGGAAGCCGAGGCTCTAGCCAAAGAAGCGGGGTTCGCCAAAGCCGTGAATATGGTCATGGTCGGCGCCGCATCTCCCTTTCTGCCGGTTTCCGCCGATACGCTCAAAGGTACCATCTGCGAAATGTTCGCGGCCAAGGACCCGGGCGTTGTTGCCGCGAACCAAAAGGCCTTCGATCTCGGCCGGAAGGCGGGGGAGGTCCGTTCGTGATTTACCAGTACTGGGACAAAAATATGGAGACCCTTTCCCGGGAGGATCTCGAAAAACACCAGCTCAAGGCTCTCCAAGAAACCGTCGCCCGCGCGCTTCTGACCCCGTTCTACAAGGAGCGTCTCGGGGGCGTCGGCATCAAAAGTCCAGAAGATATCCGCTCTTTATCCGATCTTTCAAAAATCCCCTATACGACCAAGGACGACCTCCGTGCTGCCTTCCCGTACGGCATGCTCGCCGTGCCGCTGGACGACGTCGTTCGGCTCCATGCCTCGAGCGGTACCACCGGGACGCCGACGGTCATTTATCTCACGAAAAAAGATATTGCTCGCTGGGCCGATTTTATGGCCCGCTGCATCTACAGTACCGGCTGCACTAAGAGCGACGTGTTCCAGAATATGATCACCTACGGTCTTTTCACCGGCGGTCTCGGTTTCCATTACGGTGCCGAGGAAGTGGGCATGCTGGTCATCCCGTCCGGTCCCGGAAACACGACTAAGCAGTTCAAGCTCATGCAGGACTTCGGAACTACCGTCGTCCACGCGACCCCAAGCTTCCTGCTCCATATACAATCAAAAATGGTTGAGGAAGGTGTCAATCCGAAAAATCTTCGCCTTAAACGCGCTTTCGCCGGTGCTGAACCCTACTCCGAAGATACGCGTAAAAAAATTGAAAACATGCTCGGCGTAGACGTCTATAACTCCTACGGCCTTTCTGAAATGAACGGCCCCGGACTAGCCTTTGAGTGCCAAGCGAAAAACGGCATGCATGTATGGGAAGATGGTTTTCTTACCGAGATTGTCGACCGCGACACACTCAAGCCGCTTCCTGAAGGTGAAACCGGCGAGATCGTTTTTACCATTCTTTGCCGCACGGCGACCCCCATTCTGCGTTATCGCACACGCGACCTAACCTCTTTTTACACCGAGCCCTGTCCTTGCGGTCGTACGCACAGGCGCATCCGGCGCATCACCGGGCGGACCGACGACATGCTCATCATCAACGGCGTCAACATTTTCCCGAGTCAAATCGAGGAAGTGATCATGGCGATGAAGGAAGTGGGCAACAACTACCTTATCGTTGTGGAAAAAGACGGCGCTCTGGATAAGTTGACGGTAAAGGTCGAGGTCGGTTCTAACATCTTCACCGACGACGCGCGGCCGCTTAACGCTTTGAAGGAACGGATCCGCAAGACTCTCCAGGCGTCGATAACCGTGAACCCGAAAGTGGAACTGCACCAGGGCGGCGCGCTTCCCGTGTCCGAAGGTAAAGCCAAGCGCGTCCAGGATATGCGGCCTAAGGATGTATAGAAACATGCGAAGAAATAATTAACCGCAAAGGACCCGGAGGTACGCAAAGGAATATTGATTCCCTCTGCGTCCTTCGCGCCCTTTGCAGTTAGAAATTCTTATTTGATGAGGGAGAACGTAAAGTGATTTTCAATCCCGAATATGAAGCGATGGACGTCGGAGCGCGGGAAAGTTTGCAGTTCGCGCGCTTAAAGAATCTTGTGGAAAAGCTCTACGAAAAAGTACCCTTCTATAAGGCCAAACTTGACGCGGCAGGAGTGAAACCCCGCGACATAAAGTGCTTGGCCGATATTTCCAAACTACCGTTTACCACCAAGGACGATCTCCGTGAGACCTTCCCCTATGGCTTGCTGGCGTGTCCGGAATCGGAAATCGAGGAAATACATATGTCCTCCGGGACAACGGGTGTTCCTGTCGTTGACGCGTATACTCGCGATGATGTGGACGCTTGGGGTGAGGCCATGGCGCGTACCCTGGCAGGCGCAGGTGGTACCCGCAACGATACGGTCCAAAATTGCTATGGATACGGGCTTTTTACGGGTGGACTCGGCGTCCATTACGGCGCCAAATCTCTCGGCGCGAACATTATCCCGATGTCGTCGGGCAATACTCAGAAGCAGCTGATGGTCATGAAAAGCTTCGGCTCAACTATGCTTACCTGCACACCTTCCTACGCTCTTTTTATGGCGGAAGAAGCGGGCGAAACCGGCTACGATCTGAAATCAATGAAGCTCAAGGCCGGCTGTTTCGGCGCCGAGCCTTGGAGCGAAAACATGCGCCGGGAAATCGAGGATAAGTGGGGTATCGACGCGTACGACATTTACGGCCTCACCGAAATCACCGGTCCCGGCGTCGCTTTCGAGTGCGAAGCCAAAGACGGCCTTCACGTCAACGAAGATCTCTTCTTCCCGGAAATCATCAATCCTGAGACCGGTAACGTTCTTCCATATGGTGAGAAGGGTGAGCTGGTGTTCACCACGCTGACCAAGGAAGGCACGCCGCTGCTGCGCTACCGTACCCGCGACGTCACTTTTCTACGTCGCGAACGCTGCGCTTGCGGTCGTACGACAATTAAGATGAACCGCCTCTTCGGCCGGACCGACGACATGCTCATAATCCGCGGCGTAAACGTGTTTCCGAGTCAGATTGAGCATGCGCTCATCGAAATCGAGGGTACTGATCCTCATTACCTCATTATCGTCGACCGTGGTCCAAACCACCTTGACGATGTGGAACTCCAGGTTGAAGTTAAAAAGGAATTCTTTTCCGATGAAACCCGCGGGCTGGAAGTTTTGCGCAATCGTATTGAAAGCGTCATGAAGTCCAAGCTTGGAATTGGGCTGAAAGTTAAACTGGTAGAGCCGAAAACCATAGAGCGTTCAATCGGGAAAGCCAAACGCGTCATCGACCGACGAAAGATGTAGGAGGAAGCCGTGCAGATCAAACAGATTTCGATTTTTCTTGAGAACAATGCGGGTCGTCTGGCCGAGGTAACCGGCGTCATCGCTAAAGCAGGTGTCGACATCCGTGCCATCTCGATCGCCGACACGGCGGATTTCGGCATTTTGCGCGTAATCGTGAACAAACCGGAAGTCGCCACCGAAGCTCTAGTCAACGCCGGTTTCACAACGCGCGTCACCGATGTGCTCGCGGTAGAAATCGACGATAAGCCGGGCAGCCTCGCCAATGTCATGAAACTGTTCAAGGATACCGGCGTCAATATCGAATATTTGTACGCTTCCTTGGAAGGTTGCGACGGCAAAGCCATCGTCATCTTCAAAGTTGAGGATATCGCTCACGGCCTCAAGATCGTTTGCGATCATGGACTCTCCACCCGAGACAAATTCTAAATTACTGATGGGCGGCAAAGCTTAACGACTAAGTCTTACCGCCCTTATTCATTTATCGCGACTAAAAAGCGATTGTGCTGGATTTTTTTTCGTAAGTGGGTGTAATATGCCATAATACCGACTAATCAGTCGGTATTATGTTTATAAAAGCGACTGTATAGTCTGAAGAGGGCTTTTTGAAAGCAACCTTTTACAACCTGGACGAGGATAAACGGCGACGCATAGAAACGGCCGCTATGGAAGAATTCGGAACTTACGGCTACGAACGCGGTTCAACCGACCGCATTATCCGCAAATCCGGAATTTCCAAGGGTGGTCTTTACGAATATATAGAATCAAAGGAAGACCTCTTTCTTCACGTGGTTGAAATCGCTTACGGCGCGTTATATGACCACATAACGAGCGGTATTCGTCTCGGCGGGGGCCCGCCGCCGGATATACTCAAACGAGTCATGGCCGCTTCCTCAGCTGCGCTGGGTTTCTATTTAGAAAATCCACTGAATGTCAGGCTCATTGCTTCCTTAGCGACGATCAACGATCCGGACGCAAAAGCGAAGGCTGAACGCGTATTCGGCGACCAATTTCTGAAGCTTTTCGGCGACTCTGATTTTTCCAAAGTCCGGTTCGAAAAAAAGCAGGTTTTGGAATTGCTGCGTTGGCTTTTAGTAAAGACAAGAAATGATTTCATCTCTGAGCTTGAGTCTTGCGATGATAGCGCTGAAGTTTCAAAGGCTTATTTAGCCGATTGGGAATTCATCCTTTCCGTCCTTTCGGACGGCATTTATTCGAAAAGGGGTAATCCATGCTCGGATTAAGCGGAGCGGGAGTGGTCGCGGCGTATATTCTGACGATTTTGTCGGCAGCGCTGTGCGTCGGGTACGGTATCGTCAACTGGAACAAACCGGAAGATGCCGAAGAAAAAGCGGAAATCGCCGAAGAGGTCGATTGGGAAAAGAAAGATCCTGAATTGGGAGAAAAGGCGTGAACATACTTTTAATTGGTTCGGTACTTGTTGTCTTTTTGGCTATAACGGCGTTTCTCAGTTATCTCGGCTTTAAGAGTACAAAGAGCGATACGGATTACCTGGTCGCGGGACGCAAGGCCCATCCTTTGGTAATGGCGATTTCCTATGGGGCGACGTTCATTTCCACCTCCGCGATCGTCGGTTTCGGCGGTGCGGCTGCCGTGTACGGTATGGGTCTTCTCTGGCTCACTTTTTTAAATATTTTTGTCGGAATCTTTATCGCTTTTATTGTATTCGGTAAACGGACGCGAAAACTCGGGCATGCGTTGGATGCTCATACCTTCCCGGAAATTCTACGAAAACGGTTCGGATCCCGTCTGCTCCAAGCGGCAAGCGGTCTACTGATTTTTATCGCGATGCCGCTTTACGCGGGCGCCGTCATCATCGGCGGAGCTCAATTCGTATCGCAAAGTTTTTCGATTTCGTATGATGTCGCTCTGATATTTTTCGTTTCGGTTGTCGCCTTGTACGTTGTCATGGGTGGTATGAAGGGCGTAATGTACACCGACGCGTTTCAGGGCGCTTTGATGTTTATCGGTATGACAATGCTCTTGATCGCGACCTACGCCGCTTTCGGCGGCGTGACCCAGGCGCACCAAGCACTATCCGACATGGCGTCGCAGGTTCCCGCCAATATGAAGGCGTTGGGCCATGCCGGCTGGACCGCGATGCCGACGATCGGAAGCGTATATTGGTGGCAGCTCGTGTCTACTATCGTGCTCGGCGTCGGTGTCGGCGTGCTTGCTCAACCACAGCTTACCGTTCGTTTCATGACTGTCCGTAGCGACAGGGAACTCAACCGCGCCGTACTCGCGGGCGGCGTGTTCATCCTGATGATGACCGGCGTCGCTTTCGTAGTCGGTGCTCTCTCGAACGCCTGGTTCCTCAAAAATCCCGCGTTCGGCAAGATCGCGGTGGCGGCCGCCGGCGGTAAAGTCGACAATATCATCCCGCTGTATATCACAAATGCGATGCCTTCATGGTTCTCAGCCGTATTCATGATTACTCTTCTTTCGGCCGCTATGTCGACCCTTTCTTCTCAATTTCACACAATGGGTACCGCATTCGGACGAGACTTTCTGGAAAAGGGACTCGGCGTTCACGCCAAAAATTCGACGGCGGTCACCCGCCTCGCCATGGTTGCCGGTATTCTCGTAAGCGCTTTTCTGGCTTGGGGCCTTCCGAAGTTTTTTGAGGCCGGTTCCGCGATCGTCGCGACGGGAACCGCAATTTTCTTCGGTATCTGCGCCGCGGCCTTTCTGCCGACCTACTTCAGTGCCCTCTATTGGAAGCGAGCGACTCGCGCCGGCGCTCTGGCTAGTTTCGTGGGCGGTTTGGCCGTCAGCTCATTCTGGCTTGTATTCGTTCACGCTAAAGAGTCTGCGCCGCTGGGTCTATGCAAAATGCTTTTCGGCGTTCCATCGTTAGCGGGCAAAACAATAATATCTCAGGTTGATGCCATCGTTATTGCCCTGCCGATCTCCGTGTTACTCATGGTTGTCGTGAGCTTGGCGACAAAAAGGACAAATGAGGAGACCGCCACGTTATTTCCTGAAGCAAAAATCGCATCCGGGAAAACCGCTTAACTGGAATTAATTTGTGGGTCGCGCCTCGTATCCGACGCGAGGTGCGACCATATTCGCACAGGTGGGCCGCTTGCCGAGTGATCACCCTCGATCTATACTCCTATTATGAAGATCTTGATGACTACCAGTGAGGCTGTTCCCTTCGCGAAAACCGGCGGTCTCGCCGATGCCGTTTCGGCTCTTTCCCTCGCGCTAGCCGCCCTTGGACATGATGTTCGTATCGTCATGCCGCGCTATTACTGCATCGATCGGTCAAAGCTCGAACAGTTGGACGGACCGCTCGGCGTTCCGGTCGGCTGGAGCGAGGAATGGTCGGCGGTGTATAAAACCGTAATGCCGCCGCCGCATGAGTCGAAGGAAAAAATCCCGGAAGTACCGGTATATTTTATCGATCATGAAGTTTTCTTCGGCAGGGACGGCATCTATGGAACACCTTCAGAGCCCGACTTTGCCGACAATCCGCGACGTTTCGCTTTCTTTTCGCGTGCCGTTTTCCAACTTTGTCGTAAACTAGAATGGTATCCGGATATCCTGCACGCGCACGATTGGCCGACAGCGCTTGTCCCTGTCATGCTTCGTTTTGGAGAAAAATGCGAAGGGTTTGCCGACACCAAATCTGTTTTTACGATTCACAACCTCGGTTATCAAGGCGTTTACTCGAAAGATTTCTATTCATTCACCCGTCTTCCCGGGGAAATATTTAAAGAAGCCGGTTTTGAAGACTGGGAACGAATGAATCTACTCAAAGCGGGTTTGGTCTGCGCCGACAAGTTGACGACAGTCTCTCCTACTTACGCGGAAGAAACAAAAACATCCGCGTACGGTTTTCGTTTGGACGGCGTTTTGCGCGCTCGCAGCCTTGATTACGTCGGAATTCTCAACGGCGTTGATACTGAAACATGGAATCCCGCAAAAGATAAGCTGCTTCCGAAAACGTATAGCTTGAATGACTTTACCGGAAAAAAAATCGCGAAAGCAGCGCTCCAAAAAGAATTCGGTCTTCCAGAGGATAGTGAAATCCCAATTCTCGGAATGATTTCTCGCCTAACCGACCAAAAAGGTGTCGGCGAACTATTCGGCACCTCGTACGGTTCCGCCTGGTCAATCTGCACGGATATGCGGGTACAGTTCGTGGTGCTCGGGACCGGCGAACGCTGGTGTGAAAATGAATTGCGGAGCTTATCTTCTCGTTTGCCGAATTTTAAGGCGATAGTGGGCTACAATGAACGACTCAGTCATTTGATAGAGGCGGGGAGTGATTTCTTCATCATGCCCAGCCGTTATGAACCGTGCGGTCTCAACCAGATGTATTCGCTTGCATACGGGACTCCCCCTATAGTTCGTCGCACGGGAGGACTTGCGGATACAGTAGAGAATTTCGATCAGGAAAAAGGTGAGGGGACTGGTTTCATGTTCGACGACCTAACACCTCGGGCAATTTACGATACTGTAGGCTGGGCCGTATGGACGTACTATAACAAGGGTGATTTGCTTCATAATATGCGCAAGCGCTGTATGAAAAAGGATTTTTCCTGGGAACGATCGGCAAAAAAATACGTAGACCTGTTTGCTATACTTGTGAAGTAGAAATACACCGCGCCGGTCGGTAGTAAGCCGAATGGCGCGGTAGTGTCAATTGACGGCGCTTAACGAGTTGCTACTGTTAAATCGGAATCTTTCAAAAGCAGCGGCGACCCGTTCTCAGTCTGTATTATTACGACGCCTGACGCAAACCGCAACGCCGTGAAGGGATGCACTTTTGCGTCCGATAGCGCTTTCTTCTTCAAATCCTTATCAAAAAGTCCCAGTTTGAGTGCTCCTGAAATAACGGTGAGGGCATAAATATTCTCGCCGTTCACCCATACCGGACTATCCGATAGGATGTCGTCGTCGCCCTGTTTGATCATTTCCAGCGATTTTTTGTCAACCAACACAAGACGGACGGCCCCTGTCCCGCCTGTTTTTCCGGCAATCGCAACTATTCGCTCCCCAACGGCCGCGACTGAACGGCTTCGTACCGTATCCAAAGCGGATGATTTCAATTCCTTGCCGGTATTCAGGTCTACAAGCACGAAACGCGCCAAAGGTCCGTCGTTTGATATCATCTTCAGGGCCGCCTCACCAGTGGGTTGTACGACGGCAGCTTCTTCCTTTTTAATGGCTTTCTGCTGATCCTGAGCGATATCTTTACGGTCCGCCTGAGCTTCTTTTTCCTTCTTTTCGGCAAGGGATTCGCTCTTTGCGGCTTCTGTTTTTTTCTCCGCGATGGCCGTCTCTTTTTCCGCAATAGCCTTTTCTTTTTCTGCTACCGCTTTCTCTTTTTCATCCAGAGCTTTCTTGGTCTCGGTAATCGTGGCCTTTTCCGGTTCCGACTTTCCTTCTCCGGCTTTTGCAGTCGTCTCTTTTGCCGTATCCGCCACGCCGGTTTTCGCATCTCCGCTCTGTCCCGCTTTCTTCGCGGCGTCCTCTTCCGCCTTGCGCGCCTTTTCGCGTTCTGCCGCAAGGCGGTCCTTATCGGCTTGGAGTTTTGCTTTTTCCTCGGCCAATTTTTTTTCTTCGTCTACAATGGCTTCACGCTCCAAAGCTGCTTTTTGTTTTGCGGCCGAAGCTTCACGCTCCTTAAGATCAACCATCTCTTTACGCGATTCTATACCTGAATCGTCTTTCTTCCGTAATTCGTCGACGACCTTTTTGTCGGTCAGAGGCGTCGTGTCTACAGCGCTGAGCGATCCTGGTTTAGCGCCGTCGCTGAGAGGAATAACGATCATCGCGCGACCGGGCCATTCGTCGAAACGAACTGAAAGGCCGACCTTTTCTTTATCCAAAGACAATACAACGCTTGCTTTATACTGCTTTTCGTAATAGGCCCAATCGCCGCGGTGAACCGCGTTATATACGGTGGCGAATTCCGCAAGAAGGGCTGCATCCTTGCTTGAATAATCATAGGCTCCTTGTAGAAAGCCGCGGAGAATGAGACGTAAGTTATTGATGTGATCGACACCCGCATCGATTCCTAACGCGATAACATCCGCGTCGAGCCCCGCGGGGCTTGCGCTTTTAGGCGCGACAGAATGAACGGCGTAATATCGCTGCGGATCTCCCGCTTTTATCGCGCCGTTCTTGACGGCTTTTCCGAGCGCGAGTCCTATGCCGAAGATATCTTCGGTTGTATCAATTGTTGCGTGGGGACCTTCATAGTTGATAAAAACTATGCGTTCCTTCCCGCTTTTTTCCAATTCCGCGCGGTCAACTTCGATCGCTGATACAGAGGAGACGAGTAAAAAAAACAAAACCGAAGCGACGACACTATTTCGCGCTCGTGTTGAAAAATACCTGAACTCGGAAAACATCGATTCCTCCTATTAACTGATGACTTGTTAATTATATCCGATACACAACGTACAGCCACTATATTCCGTCAAATTATCGCTCGGTGAGGGATTCTAACTCTACACGGGCCCTGTTTCGCACTACCGCCGGCCGATCGGCCGATGACAGATACACCAACAACCGTATTCCTTGATCCGAAAGCGGTGGACCGGAAAAACGACAGACCGCGCCGATGGAGGATGCGATTGAAAGCAGCAGCCGTTCGTCCCGGACCGGTTCGGGAGGGAATACCGCTTGGGCGAAGACGGCTAAGACTACTCCATCGGGATCGGACCCGATTGTCCCGACCGCTTCAGCGGCCGCCGCGCGGACGACTGCTTCCGGATCTCGGCGAAACAGGTCGGAGAGGAAAGGCAGCACCTCCCTGGAACCAAGGCGCCCTAACAAATCGGCCGCTCGGGAGCGATGCTGGGGGAGTACTGAGGGAAGCCCTTTCTTTTTAACGGCTGATCGCTCCGAACCTGCGATTGCGCGTAGAAACAAAGTGAATTCGCGTTCCATTTCCCCGACCTCATTTTTTTCAACAGCCAGGGCAATGAACGCAAGTCGTTCGTTGATGGAAGCTTCTTCTAACGCAAACGGATTCATCTCAAGGAACGTTGGGTCGTCCTTGCTCAAACCGTAATCGCCCGATACCACGACCGCGTACGGCGAATCAGTTTTAGTTCGAATTCGTTCCTCTACCTGATACGCGTACAAAATCCAATCATTCCCGCCGGAATAGAGCACTCCTTCATCCGAGAGAGAGGGCGGGGCTGCCGCCCCGTCAATGCGAAGGTTCCAGAGTCGTCTCCCATCCGGCGCAAAACCGGCGGCGCCGCCGTCTCCAAGAGCGTAGAGGCCGCGTTCATCGAAACGGAAAGACCAGGACCGTGAGGGAAACGATCGGCCGGTCCACAGTACTTCCGTAGTTCCAATATCGATTAGCGTGACCGTTCCATCTTTGAGAAGAACGCCAAGTTTATCCTCGCGAACCGCCAATCCTACGGCGGGAGCACTCATGGCGGCTAGAAGCCGTGCGGTTCCCGATTCGGGATTTTCCATGACGATTCGACCGTCCTGTAAGGACGTGATGAGTCGTTTTCCCATCGGCGCGGCATAATCGGCTACAGCCGCCGGGGTTGAACTTGTCGAAAAGGTCGAGATTTCTCCAAACGCGCTTGAACGCAGCGCGGTACCGTTTGCAAAACCTACAACAACGCCGCCCTCAGAATCCAGGACGGCTGCCGACGACGGTTCAGCGGGCACGGGACGCTGCCATTTCAATAAGCCGGAAGCAGCGCGACAAGAAAGAGAGCGCTCCGTTAACAG
>JBAYHM010000001.1:0-46527 GCA_041666155.1 Treponemataceae bacterium | reverse complement strand
ATGTTGGTCGCGTCCGGAACCTCCTCCGCCCGTTTTGAAACGCTGCTGCTGACCTTCGCTCTGATCGCCCTTGCTCTCTTTGCTACGATTTTTGCCGTGGCGACACTGTCGCGTGACCCGGCCACCGGCTTCGGCGTAGCCGGCTTATTCACCATCGCCCTTATATTCATCGCGTATCCTTTGTTCGAATCCGTGCGCCTGACCTTCATCAAGGACGGCGCTTTTACCTGGGAAGTCTGGCAAACGACCATATCGCCGCGGTATCTCGTCGCGCTGTGGGGGTCGATGCGGCTGGGGATATGGACGGCGACGATCTCTACCATAATTGGTTTCGCGTTCGCGTTCCTGACCGAGCGAACCTCCGTCGGCGGCAAAAAAACCATCGCGACGCTGGCGACCATGCCGGTCATCTCCCCCCCGTTCTCGCTCACGCTTTCCATCATTCTCCTGTTCGGAAATAACGGCCTCATCACCCGCCGCTTGCTCGCGTGGCAGGACTTTTCCATTTACGGCCTGGGCGGACTCGTGCTGGTTCAAACCATCGGAATGTTCCCCATCGCCTACCTCACGCTCTCCAGCGTGCTCAAATCGATCGATTCCACGGTGGAAGACGCGGCACTGGATCTTCAAGCTTCGCGTCTGCGCACCTTTATGACGATTACCTTGCCGCTCGCGATGCCGGGCGTGCTTTCCGCCTGGCTTTTGGTGTTCACCAATTCTTTGGCGGACTTCGCCAATCCGCTGCTTTTGGCCGGATCCTACCGGGTGCTTTCGGTTGAAGCCTACATAGAGGTGACCGGACGGAGCAACCTTGGCGGTGGAGCGGCCCTTTCTCTGCTGCTGTTATTGCCGACGCTCACGGCGTTCTTCGCGCAGCGCTACTGGGTCAGCCGCAAGAGCTTCGTGACCGTGACGGGAAAGCCTTCGACAAGGCTCACCGAACTTGCTTCCAAGCCCGTTCGTTTCGCGCTGATGGCGTTCGTCGGTCTGTGCCTGTTCTTCATCATCGCCCTCTATGGGACGATTGTGGCCGGCTGTTTCGTGAAAAACTGGGGTATCGACTATTCCTTTACGCTTTCGAATATCGGCGAAGCATTGTCTCGGGGATCCCAGGCGATCAAGAGCACCGTGACGCTCGCGGTGATGGCCACGCCGATCGCGGGGCTCTTGGCGATGGGCGCCGCGCTTCTTTTGGTGCGCAAGTCCTTTATCGCCAAGCGTGCGCTGGAAGCGCTCCTGATGACACCCTTCGCGGTGCCGGGAACGCTTATCGGTATCAGCTATATCCTGGCGTTTAACCGCCCGCCCTTCCTTTTGGTAGGCACGGCGGCGATCATCGTCATCAACTACGTAATCCGCGAACTACCGGTTGGCTTGGAGACCGGCGCCGCGTCGCTCCGCCAGATCGATCAATCGATCGAGGAAGCCGCGCAAGACCTGGGCGCCGACACGCCGACAGTGTTCCGTACCATCGTGCTGCCGCTGATAAGGCCCGCATTCATCTCCAGCATGTCGTACACCTTCGTCAGGTCGATGACGGCAGTCAGCGCCATCATCTTCCTCATTTCCGCCAAATGGTACCACCTGACGGTACAAATCTACAATTTTTCGGAAAATCTTCGATTCGGTTTGGCGAGCGTCCTTGCGACGGCCTTGATCGTCATCGTGCTCGCCGCTTTCGGTATCATGCGCCTTCTGGTGCGGGATGAAGGTCTCACCGAAAAGTCCGTTTCGAATTAGAGGAGCCGCAAAATATGGCAAAGAACAGCGTATCGGTGACCCTTGAAGGCGTCACCAAACGATTCAAGAATACAAAAGGGAAAGCGGACGTCATCGCCGTGCACGCCTCGGATTTTGTCGTCGCTCCCGGGGAGCTGGTGACGCTGCTCGGACCTTCGGGTTGCGGGAAGACGACCACGCTGCGTATGATCGCGGGCTTCGAACTCCCAACCGCGGGGCGTATTCTGATCGGATCGGAGGACGTGACGCAGCTGCCGCCCAACAAGCGGGACACCGCGACGGTCTTCCAGAGCTACGGCCTTTTTCCCCATATGACCGTGGCGGACAACGTGGCTTACGGTCTGAAACTACGAAAATTGCCCAAGGCGGAGATTGAGAAAAAGGTCGCCGAAACGCTCGCGCTGGTCGGTCTTTCCGACCTCGGCGACCGCGCGCCGGGGCGGCTCTCGGGCGGCCAGCAGCAGCGGGTCGCGCTCGCGCGCAGCCTCATCGTCGAACCCGCGGTTCTGCTCCTGGACGAGCCCCTATCCAACCTGGACGCGTTGCTGCGCGAACAAATGCGCATTGAAATCCGCCGTATCCAGAAATCGCTCGGGATCACCGCCGTCTACGTCACGCACGACCGGGTGGAGGCGATGAGCCTGTCCGACCGCGTCATCGTCATGAAGGACGGTGAGATCAAGCAGATCGGGAGCCCCTCGGAAATTTACGAGAATCCGAATTCAAAATTCGTCGCGGGTTTCGTCGGCAAGGTCGCGTTCTTTCCGGTGGACGTTGTCGGCGGATCGGACGGCGCGCGGGAGTGCCGCCTTGAAGGTAAAAACATCCACGTCGCGCGCGCGGCCGCGGGCGTTGGAACGACCGGCAAAGCGACGCTCATGGCGCGGCCCGAATCGCTCCGGCTTGGTGAAAGCGGCGCCGGCCATATTGAGGGGAAAGTGCGCATGAACGTGTACTTGGGCAACAGCATCGAAAGTTTCGTGGATAGCGCGTACGGAGAGCTTCTGGTTCAGATCGATGATCCGACATCAAAGAAAGTGTATGCCGAGGGCGCCTCGGTTTCAGTCGGTTTCAATCCCGACCGCGTCCGTCTGTTGCCGGTGGAATCATAAAGGCTTGGTAAGCTCTTCCAGTTTGGACAAGTAGGCCAGCGCCTCTTCCCTCGTTGCGCCGCACATTTCTTTCGAGGCATTGAGCGATCCGCAGACTGCGGGGCGTTCGCTTTTTCCAAAAATGTCGCAACGGAAATCGTCAGTCAGGTGTGGGCAGGGAACTCCCGCCGCTTTGCCTTTCGGCATGAGCGCCGTCGCGCTGGATAACGAGGGCGCGATGCAGCAGGCGCCGCAGCCGGAACGGCATTCGAAGCGCGTGTCCGTCAAATAGCCTTGAGCGCCGGGATCGCCGGCTCGGAAAGGGCGATCGATATCGGGAAATCGCCCGGTTCGATCAATACGGATTCTCCGTCCATCTGGGCCAGAATAGGCTGGTTATAGCTGATATCAACGCGGGGCGTGGTGAATAAGCGGACATCAGGCAGCTCCGCGTGCTTCCCCGACAACAAGAGCGGTTTCAGAGAAATCTTTTTCAATAGCGGCATCTGAGAAACCGCGCAGACGTTGTGGTCGTTTGGGAGAATCAGTTTGTTGGATCCGTAGGTCCGGTGCCCCGACGCGCCGAAGGCCAGGAGAAGCAGCCGGTCGGTAAAGGCCGTTAGCGCATGCCCATTTTGGTCGTAGGGTACAACCGTCATCGGCTCCACGGCGTACACCTTGTCATAAAACAGCGTCGCGATGTCCACCCAGAGTTTGTACGAATCTCCCGGCATTTTGCCTTTCATGCGGTTGGTCATATGCGTCACGAACGCGTCCAAGCCTATTGAGAGAATATTGAACGCTATGAAAGGCCCTTTGCCGCTCGTGGAAGTGGAAAGCGTTACGGCGCGGCCGAATTCAATTCGGGAAGGTTCCGCGACAAGGTCCAAGGCGTCCGAAAGTTCCCGGAAGTCCGCGCCGTCGTTGCCCGTCCCCATGGGCAGACGCAGAACCGCGAAGCGGGAGCGAAGGGCGGGGGCCGCCTCAAACAGGACGGTCAACGCTTCCAAGCTTGTGCCGTCGCCGCCCGCGGTCGCCAGCAGGTGGAGCGGCAAAGCCCCGGTCGTCGCATCCGGCGTTTCGGCGGCAACTTCGTCCAAAAGAGCGCGAACGATTTCACCGGCGTGTTTGGGGCCCGTCGTCGCGATCAGGCCGAGAGCGCCGAGTCCGCCGTCTCCTGAGTCCAGTTCCCGAGCGGTGAGTGAGGGTGCCGCGCCGCCGGCGCGCGCGGGCTTGCGGAGCGCGTTTTCCGCGTGCGCGCGGAGCGTTTCGCGGTGTTTGTTCCAACGAGAGCGAATAGTGAATCCGCCCGCGCTTGGATTCGCGATGATGGTCCACCTAAGAGGTCTACCGGGCGCGATCGCGGAACGGGAGACTAGGGTTGCGAAATCGGCGGCGAATTCCAGTACGCTCATGGTCGGAAAGGGTCGCATGGAAGTCGAGAAACCGTCAATAGATGGTTTTCTGGTATCCGAGGCTGCGATACACGATAATAAAAAGGAGGAGGACACCATCATGAACGAACCGTTCCGGATTACGCGGGAGGATTTCCCCGAATACGAAGTCATCTCCGTACGGACGCGCGATTCTCTGTACTCGATGGGTAAGCATATCGGCGCGCTGTATCGATTGGCGAAAAGCCGAAACTTAACTCCGGCCGGACCCTTGTTCACCGTGTACTATGAAAAGCCGACTGATCCGCAGAAGGTTGACTTTGAAATGTTCCTGCCGGTTGCGGGCGATCCTGCCGAACTCGATAAACTGGTCGATTACGGCGGCGATCCCTGTCTGAAACTGCGGCTTAAAGGCAGCTACAGCCGGTTTGACGCGGCGTACAAAGCCCTCGGTGACGAGTTAGCGGCAAAAGGCCTTGAAATGAGCGGACCGCCCCGCGAAGTGTACGTAAAAGGACCGCTCTTCGGCTTTATTACGTTCCTCCCGATTATGGTGACCGACATTTACTACCCGATCAAGGTCGCTTGAAAGAAAGGATTTCAGGGAGTCGGTACACGTCTTCCACGCCGTCCACGAGCACGCCGCCCATCCCGAGTTCCAAGGGTAGGGCGATATCGATATCGTAACGGTCACCTACGGAAACGCAATGCTCCAGCTTTGCCTCAAGGCTTGCCGCCGCGCGACGGAATGGTTCCTTGTGGGGTTTTGATACGCCGCAGACGTCAAGCCCGACGACGACCGAAAACAAGTCTTCAACGCCGAGAGCCGCAAGGGTGCGGCGCCCGATCTTCTCGGGATTATTTGTCACGACGCCGATGCATACCCGCGCTTGGACCGCGGACAAAACCGCGCGGAGGCGCGGATCGGCATCGATATAATCCTCAGGTTTGATGAGCTCTTCCCTCCAACGGACGCTTTCCTCAATGGGGATTCCGTACGTCACGAAGAGATTCCCCAGACTCAGTTTTTGGCCGTCATGTTCGGCCGCCCAGCGCGCGCGGCGTTCCAGGATTTCGGCTTCCATCGATTCAAATGAAACGCTTTTGACCGTCGCCAAGCGCTCAATCTGACCTCTGATTTGCGCGTTCGCGTAGGCGGGGCAGGTATAAAGCGTGGAATCGACATCGAAAATAAGCGCTTCGATTTTTTCCGGGAGGGCGAACACGGTCATTCGAAAAAGCGCTCCATTTTAGCGAGCATCGTCTTATAGGAATCGTAGCGTTCGGAATGGATAGCGAAAGCTTTTTGGTCGGGTTCGTAGACGCGCGCGATACGGACCGTGCGGGACACGGCGTCTTCGACGCTGCGGCTTTCTCCGAGCGCGTAGAGGGAGGCGCAAAGATTTCCGGTCAGCTCCCCGTCCTCGATCTCCGGAATGGCCAGGTAGCGTCCGGTGATATCCGCCTTGAGACGATTCCAGGCCGCGTTCTTCGCTTGGCCGCCGGAAAGACGCATGCTCTCAACGCGGTATCCGTGTTTCTCCAATTTATCGATGGCGCCGCGGACCATATAGCCGATGGCTTCCACGACGGCGCGACCAAGTTCCGCTCGGGTGGTGAGTCCCGCGGTGGATATAAAAGCGCTGGAGGCCGAAAGGTTGCCCGCGGCGCGAACGTCGGGGAAGAAAAAGCCTCCGCACGCCGGCTTTCGGTCGTTCGCGGTATCAAGGCAGCTCTGCGGCTCGGTGGCGCCGTACACCGGCCGCGCGAAGGTCCGGCTCGATGCCGCCTCTATCTCCTCAAGCATTTCCTGGTAGTTGCGGCCGGTCTGGCCGGTGATCGTTCGGAACCATTCAAAGAGCCGTCCGGTCGTGGGCAGCGACGCGCTCACGTGCCACAACTGTGGCCGCAGCTGCGGCAGAGTCAACAGCTCTGTACCCTTCGCCGGCTTGTCGGCGCAGACGTTGATGCCTTCCGAAGTCCCCGCGCGGTCGCAGACCATGCCGTTTTCAATAACTCCGACGCCGACAAGGGCCATGAAGTAGTCGGTTCCCGCCGCGACGATGGGGGTTCCGGAGGGAATCCCAAAGGTTGCTTCCGCCGTTTTCGACACCGCTCCGATGCGTTCCCCCATCAGAACCAGCGGCGGGAATTTTTCCGGCTCCAAACCGAAGGCGCGGATCTGCGCGTCATCCCAGAAATACGGGCGATAGGCGGAAGACGAAAGAACGCCCACCGCCTCGGCTCCGAGCCGCGCGGACAGCCATTCCTGGCAAGAGAGAAAAAGCCTGGTCCGTTCGTACGCCGCACCCTCGTGGTCCCGAAGCCATGCGGCGCGTGGCAGGAAAAAAGATCGGAGGCCGGGATCGGCGGGTTTGACGATGCGACCGTCGTGCCAGTGGAGCGGCGCGAGCGCTTGTCCGTCGACATCAACGGGTACGAGCGTTGGGCCGTTGCCCGAGACGCAGATGGCCCCGATTTCAATGCGGTTATCGCTCGTCGCGCTTAACAGGACCGAGATGGCTCGTTTGAAGGCGTTTTCCCAATCGGTGGAGGTCGTTTTGCCGGCTACGACACGTTCGGCGGGGTAGGTTTCGCGAACAAAGCCTCGGAGCTTGCCTTCGTAGTCTACGAAAGCCGCTTTGAGGGAAGAAGTACCGATGTCCGCGCAGAGGATCACGCGGTCCGCGCGGATACCGTTCATTTTTTCGCTACAAGCTTCTCAATGATCGCGCGGTTATCCAGGACGTCGCTGAGCGATTTCCCGTGGTGGAGGCGCGATATGGTCTGAGCGAAGAGACCGGACACGTTGACGCTAACGTACCATTCTCGATTAAGAAGGTCGTCGTGGTAGACGGCGTTCGTTCCAATGATACGGTAGAACAAGCCTTGTTTGTAGGCTTCCTCGAAATGTTCGATCGCTTCGCCCGAGAAGAACGGCAAACTGATCGCGCAGATGACATCCTTGGCTCCCTGCTCGCGAAGAAATTTCATCGCCTTGAGGAGGGTTCCGCCGGTACCGAGCATATCGTCCGCCATGAAAACGGTTTTGCCTTCAACCTTTCCCAGAAGTTTGACTTCCGCGATGTTGTTGTCCAGCGCGTTCTGGGTGACGCGAGAATAGTCCCTTTCCTTATAAAGAAGCGCGAGCGGCTTTTTTAGGCTGGTCGCGTAGAATTTATTCCGATCCACGGCCCCTGTATCCGGTGATACGACCGTGAAGTCGGGGCTTTCAAGATCAGTGATCTTTGCGAGTTTTCGGATTATCTGGTAACTGGCGTGGAGGTTTTCCAGGCGCATGAAATTGAAAGCGTTCTCTATTTCTCGGGAATGTATATCAAGAGTGATGATCCGGTCCACTCCCAGCGCTTCAAGCATTTTTCCGGTGCGGCTGGCCGTCAGGCCTTCACGTCCCTTTTTTTTATGTTGGCGCGAATAAGGGTACACGGGTATCACAAGCGTCACGCGGTCGGCGCCGGCTTGTTTGGCCGCGTCCACCGTGACGAAGAGATTCATGAGGTGATCGTTAACCGAGAGTGTTTTTAGGTTCTTGCCGTCGTTGAACGAAACCGGGCGGTGGTTTTCCACGTCCTGGAAAATATATATATCTTTTCCTCGTATCGATTCAAGGATTTCCGTCTTCAGTTCGCCGTTCGGAAATGAGGTGAATCGGGCGGGAACCTTGAAGGAGGGCATCCGGAAACGTTCCACGTGACCGGGAAGCCCCATTTGAGCAGTACTCAAATCGTCATATAAATTGATCTGCTTGACCATGGCCTCTTTCGCCATCCCGTAGCGTTTTGCTAGGAACGCTGCCTTTTTGTCAAAGCGTTTCGCGTAAATCCGTTTAAGATGCGCGATCACTTCATCGGCAAATCGTTCCCCGCCAGGGCAGGCGAGAATCGAGAGTCGCGTCGGTTCTGAATAGTTCATGTAGAATCCTCGGCCGGTACGGTTTTCGCAAATTTTCCAAGAAGCAACGCAATTTTTGAACTATCCGCGAAGAATTCATACCATGTTTTCATCGACCGGTCAATTGAGGCGAGATCGAAATCTCAATTCTCCAGCAGCGTAATCTCAACCCGACGGTTCTTTTTCTTCCCTTCCTCCGTCGTATTGTCCGCCACCGGCTTCGTCGCGCCGTAGCCTCGGACGACTACTCGGTCCGCTTCTCGGATGCCTTTGCCGATCAAATATTCGGCTACTGCGGCCGCGCGTTCCTGCGACAGTTTCGCGCGTCCTTCTTCCGTTCCCGCCAGAGCCGTATGCCCCCCGACCTGGATATCACGCTCTTTGTACTTTTGTAGGATCTCGGCGATTTGATCGAGCTTTGCGCGCTCCCCCTGCATGAGGATGGCGGAATCCGGCTGAAAGCGGATGTCGTCCAGATTGATGACGACTCCCTCGTCCGTAACGCGAACGCCCGCGTCCGGTATTTCAAGGCGTTTTATATCTTTGGCGATATCCTGGGCGATTTTGTCCCGGTCCATCGGCGTCGATTCTACTATCAGCGCTTCCGCCGTTCCCCGGTATTCCACCGTCAGGCCGTTGGAAAGTTCAAAAATTATACGGAATCGTTCCTCGTAGGCCGCGGGTCTGCCGAATTCCCTATCCCAGTACACCACCTGATCGGAGGCGCCCATGATGCGGACCGGCCAGATCTTTCCGCCGCTTTGCGGTGGGAGCGGTTCGTCGAAAATGCGGTAGGAAACAGTAAAAGTGGGGAAGTTCTTGCTTTTGATCTCTTCAGACCCTGATACACCCGGCTTTCGTTCCCCAACATAGGTGTATTGGACTTGGATCGGGATGTGGTACGGCTCGATTATACCGAAGGAATCGCGGAAGTCATGTACTTCCTCCCCCGCCGCGCTCCAGGATTCTCCCGGCGAAAGGTCTTTTTCCGGTAAAATGGGGACGTCTCGGACCACCGGCATCCAGTATTCTTTGCCGATCGTGTATCGTCCGGACGCGTCCCGATCGAAGATCGATACGTACTCTCGTGCCCACTGGAAACTGGCGCCGCGGACACCCGTGGACCGTTCGGAGGTCTGGAAGGTTGCCCGATGCCGTGCCGTCCCGTTTTCGGTTCCGGTCACCTCCACCGCGATCCGGTTCAGGATCTCGGCTCGATGGCTCAGACTCCGATTTATATACACGTCCTCAACTACCGTTGAAACGATTCGGTATTTTTCGCCGTTCCGATATGAGTACTTAAACGTCTCCGCGCCGACATTAGTCGGAATTATCGCGAAAAATCCCGCCACACAGATTGCCGCTACGATTTTTTTCATCCCGACCTCTCTCCTTCGGTATCGGCTTGCCTAAGTCGTTTATTGACTTTTTCCCTTCCTAGTGCGATAAAGGCAGTCTCTCCGGGCCTATAGCTCAGTTGGTTAGAGCTGCGGACTCATAATCCGTCGGTCCCAGGTTCAAGTCCTGGTGGGCCCATACACTTGCATCTCGGGCTCTGGGCGTTGTCGCTCAGCCGCGCGTGGTGCTCACATGCAATAGCATGCTCCGCGCCCGCGCGGCATCGCTCCTAGCCCAGAGCCCGATCTGCGGCGTGTATGCCTTATACTTACAAAAAAGCGGGCCCACCAGGACTTGAACCGGAGCGAGCGCCTTAGGGGCGACGCGCCGTTGGCCGGGGGCGAACCTGGTTTCCATTGATCGGTTAGGTGTTCTTATCTCTATAAACGGCTTTGATTACCTCACCAAACGAAATTCGGGCAAAAAAATGATGTAGTACATAAGGATGATGCATCGATATACGCTATAATACCATAACGTTTTGTATACATAAGTGAATAGTTGCTTGATCACTGCCATTTCTCGGTTTTTCTTAACTTTCGTATATGGTCGCTATATCATGTATTCTACGCTTAATTTCTGTGCGGATATGTAACGGCTCTATACACTCGCATTTATCCCCAAAACTGAAAAGAATATTGTAGTAGTATTCGTTCTCTATAAAAGGAAAACTGACAATGTAATGCTCATCACCGTCCGGCTCGAAGTGTTCATAAGCGCAATAGTCGAGTACATTGTCCATGACGGATTTATGAATACGAATTTTGATTTGTTTTTGCATAGTTGCCAAAATATCAGTAAAATCCAACTGACGCTTTTGATAATCTCGTGGCTTAAAAAAATCCTCTTGTATTTGTAGGTTTGATGTGCGGGATAGTTTAAATAAGCGAAAATCATTTCTTTTATGGCAATACCCATGACAATACCAATGACTACCTTTCAATACAAGCTGATATGGCTCGGCTGTTCGTGTGGTTTTATTTCCGTGGCGGTCTGCATATTCAAACGAAAGCAGCTTGCTTTCCTGTAAAGCTTTTTTGATGATTTCTAAATATGGTTGTATGTTCCTGTTGCCTATCCACGGACTTAAATCTATAAATATTTGATTTATCTTCAATTCAATGTCTTTCGCTCTGTCGACGGGGATAAAACTCTTGACTTTCGCAAGGGCGTTTACCAGTTCATCACCTCGTATCATGTTGGAAAGACTGGAAAGCCCCATTAAAACAGCGGAAAGGTCAGCAGTCGAAAAAACATTTTTATCAATCTTGTATTTCTGCATGATTTCAAAGCCGCCGCCCACTCCCGATGTTGAGTGAATAGGAATACCCGCCAAGTTGATAGTGTCTATGTCGCGGTAGATTGTGCGGGGCGAAACTTCAAACATATCCGCTAACTCTTGTGCGCCAATACGTTTTTTATCAAGAAGTATCATAATAATGCTAATAAGCCTATCAACTTTCATCTGATAGCCGCCTGCCAAAAATTTCTTGTGATCATTTTAGATTGTTGCCATACTGTTGTCAACAATTACCACGTATACTGCCAAAGTAAACAAAGCAATCTATACTATCAGGAGGAAACGTTATGCAGAAAAAGGCTTTAGTAATAATCGATATTCAAAATGATATTACAAAGAATTACAAGAATGTTATTGGCAATATCAATAAGGCTATTGATTGGGCAGTCAATAATACTGTTCATGTTATTTATATACGGCATGAAAACCTTTCAGAGGGCACGAGGACTTTTAAGCCCAATACAAATGGGTCTGAATTAGCTTCGGACTTGCATATAGTATCAAAAAATATTTTTACAAAATCCAAAGGAAACGCATTAAGCTGTAAAGAATTTACGGACTATATCAGTAAAAATGAAATAGGTGATTTCTACATAGCTGGAGCAGATGCTGTTGCTTGTGTTAAATCAACCTGTTACAATTTACGCAAAGCAAATTATAGCGTTAATGTCCTATCAGATTGCGTCACCAGTTATGACAAAAGGAAAATTGACGAAATGATACGATATTATGAAAGTAAAGGCAGTAAAATTATGTGTTTGAATGACCTATTAATATAAACTCTTTCCATATTAACCGCATAGCGCGGCGAGCGTTTTTTCGTCCGCCGCTTCGGCAGTTATCGCTTTATCCATGTCAGAAAAGTTTGATCCAACCAACTCATCAAAATATTTAAGAATATCCTTGTGCGGATTAACCTTGGAGTTTTGTTTCATAATTTGTTTGATTGCTTTTTGTTCTGATCCAGTTGCCAGATACAACAATCCCAAAGCAACCGCCGCAGAGCGGGATATGCCGTGATAACAATGCACCACATATCTCGATGCTACAGCCTTAGTCTTATTGTAAAAATCTATTATTTTCTTTACATCTGCTATTTTGGGAGAAATGCGCTCTTCTTTCAGAATGTTTTACCAGGTTATCAAGTCACCAGAGGCCCCTTTGTAAGCCCGGCGCGCTGATCCACATCTCGGCTGGCCGCCGCCGGATGCGCCAACGCATTACCGCGGCATCAGCGCGAACACGCCCCAGCCCAGGTATTCACGTGTGTAAGCGGCGTAGCGCTCGGGTTCCGAGGTCAGTTTGGCTCGAACCTCTTTTGCTGCCTCGTCGTCGGGATTGGCTTCAAGCCATCGGCGCATGGTGAGCCATTTGGCCGCCTCGTATCTGTCCCAGCCGTCTTGGTCTGCCAAAACCATTTCCACGACGTCGCAGCCAAGGCGGCGGAAAGACGCGAGCAGTTCCGGAAGCGTGAGAAAGTCGGAGCTTGAGAGGGCAAGACACCCCTTGGCAACATCTTCCGTCGGCGGTAATTGCCGCCAATAGGGCTCGCCGATGAGGATGATCCCCCCGGCGCGGAGGCTCCGCGCCAGAAGCTCGATAGTGCCGGCGACTCCCCCGGCGATCCAAGTGGCACCGACACAGGCTGCCACATCGGCCCTCTCGTCCGAGACATAGCCGGAAGCATCGCCATGGATGAACTTGACTTGATGGGCAACGCCGAGTTCTTCCGCACGGAGTTTCGCTTGTTCGGTGAACAACCGGCTCATGTCGATGCCGGTGCCGATGACTCCGTAATCGCGTGCCCAGGTGCACAGCATCTCCCCCGAGCCGCTGCCGAGGTCGAGCACTCGGGTCCCCGTTTCCAGCCGCAGCGCAGCGCCGAGCGTGGCGAGCTTTTCGGGTGTGAACGGGTTATGGATGCGGTGCGCACTTTCGGTGATGTTGAATATCCGTGGAATGTCCATTTCGGGAAATCTCCTTATGGGGTGGAATCCAGTTTCGCGTTTCATCAAACTGCGGCTTTCTATCGCCCTTTATGCTATTGTAGCCTCCTATGGACGTTCTTAACAAAGTCAGCCCCAAACGTTTTTTCGAGATCGACTCATTTTTGGCTTTCCTTTCCATTTATGAGGACAAGGTTCGTGAACGCGCCTATCTGCGCCTGCTGCGCTCGTGCAAGAAAGCGATTCGGGGGGCGATCTGCGTGGAGGCCGGGTGCGGCTTGGGAATCATGAGCGAGGAACTGGCTAAGTTGGGCGCCAAGAAGGTTTACGCGGTCGAGCTGAACCCGGAATTATTCAAGCTTGCGAAGGCTCGGCTTTCCCCCTATCCGAACGTGGAAGTGATAAAGGGCGATATCCGGGATTTTAAGCCCGACGTTCAGGTGGACGTCCTTGTCCACGAGTTTTTCGGCCAGCTTCTCTATGATGAAAGTCTCTATGCGTTGGCCGATCTGCGGTTCAAGCCGTCTCTGGTCCTGCCTGATTCGGGGGCGCTCATGTGCGGTACCGCGTTCGTGGATGAATGGGACGACGACGTCATCGACGAAGCCGTAATACGGCGCTTCGATTCAGTGATCGTGTCCGGCCTTTTTGACGAGAAAGGAATTTGTCCCGATGTTGAGGTCCTCGCCTGGTCCGCGAAGAGCGGAATAGAAAGCGAGCGAGTGGTGGACCTCTCCGGAAAAAAGGGAAACCTCCTTTATTTCGGCATAGAAGTACGGCATGAGGGCAAGGTCATCTGCCGCTCCGGAGTATGCGACAACTGGTCTTTCGGTTGGACCTGGAGAAAGGCTGATCGATTTTCATTCTCCTTTTCCGCGCCGGGCGGCAACCGAAAAATTCCGCACGCGCCGGAAGCGGTATTCCGGTGGAATAAGTACAAGCCCGAAAACGAATAGCATGCCGCAACGCAGAATGATAGTTCCTATATGAAAGCCATGTGATCAGGCCTGATGGTGATACTGCCGGCGCGGGCGAAATCCAGTACACTATTTTTTAAGAAGAGATTGAAACAATGAATTACTGTAGGTACAATTCGGATGTAAACATTGTTCGGTGGACCCTTCGGGCCAAAGGAGGTTATTAATAACAAAAATTGTAGATAATGACTAATTTTAAGAATTAATCTAAATGGAGGTAATCATGAAAATTAAATCGCTTGCTTTATTGTTTGTTCTTTGTTCGTTTTTTATAGGGTGTGCAACATTTCCATCAAATCAGATTAGTTTTGATTTGAGTAACAACACAATTCCGGTCATGCTTAACACCCAGAAAACTGAAGTGAAGACTAAGACTTTTAGTTTGATTAGTGCCTATACAAAGAATGTTATTTCAATAGCAGGAAATAAGAATCAGCCAAATGCAACAATAGCAAATGATAATAATGAAGGTGAGCCACTGAATAAGCAGTTAAATAAACTATTTATCCAAGATCCAAAATGGATGATGGCTGATAAGATTGATTTATCCGTATCAAGGAACTTTATATTTATCGTTGGTAGTATTGATAAGATACGTTATCAAACCGCGCTTGATATCAAAACACCGATTGGAGAAGAAAAATGATTAAAAAGATAATGTCCTTTGTTTTAATTCCAATAGTATTTCTATCGTGTGCTTCAGTTGATCAAAGAATATCGTTTGCACCGATAGATACGGATATACCTATTTCGGCAACTAAGCAGCTATACGCAAACGGAAATGTGGTTACGGAAAATAGTTTTCAGAAATCAGAGGCCTTTATGTTCACTAAAAACTATTCCTTACCGATGAAAGCAAAGGAAGGGAATATTGATGTGAAAAATGATATTAACTCATTAATTAAAGGTAGTGAGTTTAATGGAGTGACTCAGCTAAAATTCGATATAAAGGATATTAATACATCGTCAGTACCTTGGGTTGCTATTGAAAGGGACCTTAGTTTTTTGTGTGTTGGGTTTGGTGGTTTGGCGTTAACTTCAATTGCAAGTATGCCAAGAAGTGATAATGCTTATTTAATACTTGCATCAAGTTTTTTTGGTGCGGGAGCGGCCCTTTTAGGAATAAGTTTTATTCATGAGCACTTTGGAAATGTTGATTATATAATTGATATAAGCGGTATGAAAGTTAAATATTGAGTTAAAGTCACTGAACAATTGCTCCAACCGGACAGTGCCTTTGGGCTTGGTTTGTGCTGCTCGCTTCGCTTGCTTGCTCACAAACCACGCCTATCCCGCTTCGCAGGATAGGCTTGCCGGTTAAGCAAATGGAATATGTTTGGTGAATGAGCCTCTTTAATCATTCGAAGAATCTTATCGACACTGAATTTTCCCCCAATGCCTTTTTCCTTGACAGATGTTGATTCCCGCTCTTACACTAAAGTGGATAGTAGAACTATCTACTTACTATGATAGAGTAGATTGAGTGAAAGGGGGAAAAAATGTCGCTTGCAGCCAATGAGAAGCAGATGCTCCTGGATACGGCGCGCGACCTGCGGCTTACGATCGTGGACGTCATGGTCTGGTCCGGCGGTGCCCATATCGGCGGTTCGTTGAGTGCCGCCGATATACTTACGATTCTGTATTTCAAATATCTGAAGGTTGATCCCAAAAACCCGAAATGGGAGGACCGCGATCGGTTCGTGCTTTCCAAGGGGCACATCGCCGCGGGCTATATCCCCGTTCTCGCCAAGAAGAACTTCTTTCCCGAAGAAGAGTTGAAGTCGTTCAACCATTTCGGCAGCCCCTTCGCCATGCATCCCGACTCCAATAAAGTTCTCGGCTGCGACGTCTCCACGGGCTCTCTCGGACACGGTCTGTCGATGGCCGCCGGTCTTGCGCTGGGCGCCCGTTATCTGGGAAAGAGCTATAAGACGGTCTGTCTTCTTGGCGACGGGGAATGCTGCGAGGGCAGCGTCTGGGAAGCGGCTATGTCGATCGCCCATTTCAAATTGACGAACGTCATCACCGTCGTGGATAGGAACAGGCTCATGATCGACGGATTCACCGAAGACATCATGTCCCTTGAGCCGTTCGCGGACAAGTGGCGGGCCTTCGGGTTCGATGTGATCGAGATCGACGGTCACGACATGGATCAGCTGGACGCCGCCTTCGGGAAGGCGTGGAACGCGAGCGGCAAGCCGGTCATGATCCTAGCCAATACCGTAAAAGGCAAGGGCATCGATTTCATGGAAAACAACGTCGTGTACCACTACGCTTCCGGCGACTCCGCCGTATGCGAGAAAGCCAAAGCTTCCATTATGAAAGGCTAAGGGGGAGAAATAAGATGGCTGTCATTACGGGAACCAATTGGAACGCATACGATGCCGCTACCATGACCGCCCGGGAAATCTACGGGAAGACGCTCGCGGAGCTCGGGAAAACAAATAAGAAAGTCGTCGGAGTCACGGCGGATCTGGCGAAAACCACCGCGATCGTCCATTTTGCGAACGCGTTTCCCGATCGCTTTTTTAACGTGGGAATCGCGGAGCAGAACATGTTCGGAATCGCGGCCGGACTGGCGAAGGCCGGGCTGATCCCCTTCGCCTCAACCATGGCGGTATTCGCCTGCTTCAGGGCCGGCGAACAGGTCAGGACCGATATCGCCTACCAGAATCTTCCGGTCAAGATCATCGCGACACATGCCGGCATCTCCTTCGGCCACGCGGGAACCACGCACCACTGCACTGAGGACTTCGCGGTCATGCGGTCCATCGCGAACATGACCGTTATTTGCCCGGCGGACGGCATCGAAACATCGAAGGTAGTGCAGGCCTGCGTCGATACCCCGGGACCGGTCTACGTGCGGATCGGGCGCGGCTTCGAGCCTCCCTGTTACGAAAACGACAAGTATGAATTTGAGATCGGAAAGGCCATCACCATGAAGGAGGGCACCGATCTCACCATCATCTGTTGCGGGATCGCCGTGCTCCAGTCGCTGCAGGCAGCGAAGACGCTCGCCGAACAGGACAAGATCTCCGTGCGCGTGATCAACATGCATACGATCAAGCCGATCGACCGGGAAGCGATCATGAAGGCGGTCAAGGATACCCGGCGCATATTGACGGTCGAGGAGCACAACGTGATCGGGGGACTCGGCGACGCCGTGGGTTCGGTGATCGCGGAGAGCGGGAAGGGCTGCGTGTTCAAGAAACACGGGATCAACGACGAGTTCGCTATGATCGGATACGCCGAGGACCTATACGCGCATTACAAACTTGACGCGAACGGCATCGTCGAACAAGTGCGCGGCATGCTCGGCATGGAATTCGAGGAAGACGAAAACTGGGATGACGAATAAGGGGGATCTTCATGACCGCAACAGCACAGGGAATCATGACCGCCGAATTGTTCTTCAACGCGGCGTTTCCCGTCATGCAGGTCCTCCTGGATGACGATCCCAAGTTGAAAGAGAAATTCAAGGACACTTCCGCCGTCGCGCAATTCGGGGCGAAGAACGGCGGCGACTTGCTCGCTTGCCACCTCGTTTTCGACCGCGGTACGGTGACGGTTGTCCAGGGGCCCGCGAGCAATCCGGACCTCACGTTGACCTTCTCCAGCGTGGACAAGATGAACGCGCTGCTGCGCGGAGGGGTGGCGCTGCCGTCGATACGGGGCGGTTTGCGTAATTTCGGACTTCTGACCAAGGTCCTGATGCTGCTCATGGGACTCATGATCATGTCGCCCTCCAAACGCCCCAAGGACGCGGCGGGGAAGGCGCTCAAGGTAAAGATGAGTCTGTACATGATCACTCGCGCGCTCTCCCAGTACAACAAGTTGGGAGACCCGGAAATGCGGGAGTTCTGTCAGCGTCAGCCTGACCGCATATACCAGTTCACCGTTGAAAACGATGGGGACGCGGCATTCATCGCTTGCTTCCTGCGGATAAAGGCAGGCAATTCGAAGTCCGGCCACGGCGTGTATACGCGGAGGACACCGTTCGTGCATTTCCGTTTCCGCAGCGTTGACGGCGCCATGGCCGTCCTTCTCAAGGACGTTGAATTCGTGAAAGGCGTTGAAAAAGGCTATGTCGAAACGATCGGAAGCCCCGAGTACGCCTGCTACCTCAACAACTACATGTCGATTTTGCAAGGAATGCTTACCTAGCGGGAGAGGACATCGAATGAAAACGATTTATTTCGAGAAAGACATTCCGCGCATATTGCTCACGAAATTCGCCGCTAAGTATTGCAAGCCTTTGCTGTTCACGGGTCTCAACGCCGTGAAATACAATAAGCGCTTACAGGACCCGCCGTTGCCCGCCGAGAACTGGCTTCGCGTCAGGAATGTCGTGTGCGGGCTCTGCGGAACCGACATGAGCTTCTTCAAGGCGACCACCGGTACTAATTCCGCGTTCGAGCCTATTCCCTCTTCCAAGCGCACCTATCTCGGCCATGAGAATGTGGGTATCGTGGAAGAGATCGGCGCGAAGGTGACGAAGTTCAAGGTCGGGGATCGTGTTACCATCCGGGAGTACATGTCCGGCTGCGGCAACAAGGACATCAAGCCGCGCTGCAAGTTCTGCGAGGAAGGAAACTACAACCTCTGCCTGAACTACGGAGAACCGAGTCCGCATAAGCTGCCCGACGTCGGCGCGGGGTGGGGCGATACCTTCGTGGCGCCCGAACAGCAGCTTGCCAAGATTTACGACGAGCTGTCCGACGAACAGGCGGTCATGGTGGAGCCCACCTGCGTCTCCATCCACGCGGTTCTCATGGCGCCTCCCGACAAGGGCGAGAAAGTCCTGATCATGGGCTGCGGTACCATCGGGCTGGGAATCGTCCAGGCGCTCAAGATAGTAGAACCGGGGTGCGAGATCTGGATCATGGAGCGGGTCAAGTCGAAGCAGGAGTTCGCGCGCAAGCTGGGAGCGGACCATGTCCTGCAGGGGGACCCCTATCAGGCGGCTTCGGACGCGACGGGGGGAAGCCGCGTATTCACGGGCATGAACAAGAACAAGATGTTCTTCGGCGGCTTCGACCGCGTGTACGACTGCATAGGCGGCAATTGGTCGAACACTACCGCCCTGCGCCTGCTCAGGCCCCGCGGCACTTTGGTGAAGGTCGGCCACCACATGAACGCCATCACCTTCGATGAAAGTCCGATTTGGTGGCACGAGATCAAGCTGATCGGCATCGACGCTCACGGGATAGAGGAATGGAAGGGTCGGAAGCTCTATACGTTCGACCTGGCGCAGGAGTGGATTCGGGACGGAGTCTATTCCACCGAAGGCTTCGTCACGCACCACTTCAAGCTGGACGATTACAAGAAAGCGATGAAGCTGGCCCTTGAAAACCCTCCCGACGTGATAAAAATAGTGCTAGACTGCTAGGCCTACATGATAGACGAAGCAACCGACGCCTTGATGAAGATCAGCGAACTGGCGAAGGCCACGGACACGAAAGTGTCGACGATAAAATTTTACGTCAAGGAGGGGCTGGTCCTGCCCGCGAGCAAGACCAGCCCCAATATGGCGTATTACCATAGGGATTGCGTCGCGCGGGTTCAGTTGATCAAATCCCTGCAGAAAGATCACTACTACCCGTTGTCCGTGATCAAGCACATGCTCGCCGTCTCGGAGACGGATCCAACGGAGATAGCTCTGTTGGACGCTATTCATAAGGCCGATGTCCGATCGACGGGCCAGACGTATTCCTTATCCGAGGCATCAAAGATGGCCCGTCTTTCCAAGGGGCAGATCGAAGACCTCGTGGCGGCGGAGGTCGTGAAGCCGGACGTCTCGGGAAAAAAGCAGCGGTTCGCCGAATCGGACTTGCAGGTGCTTCTTCTGGTCAGGCGAAGGCTTGACGCGGGGATTCCGTTTGAGGAGTCGGCGGCGTCCTTCCGGATCTACCAGGAGTCCCTGAAAGGCGCCGTGAAATCCGATGTCGATTTCTTCATCGCCCAGACCTTACTTGCCCGTGCCCCTTCCCGGGAGGATACGATCCGGATGATCGGCGTATCCGACGAGACGCTGGATTTGTTCATAAACCTGAAACGGAGGGAGCTTAACAGGGAGTTCGGTTCCGCCAGGCTCAAGGACCTGGATCGTTTCGCTTCGGGGCTTTCCCGGTTCCTGCGGAGCGCGGGCGGCATTCTGGATGAGCTTGGGTACCGGGGACTCGCCGAGCGATGCCGCGGCGCGCTGCTCGCCTGCCCGCTGAATGCCGATGTCGTGTCTTCAGCCTTGAAGCATTTCCATATGGTGATCAACAGCGCCTCCGGAAGTCTCGCCGTGAGCATTTCGGCCTGCGCTCAAGCCCACACGTATTTCATCTCGCTCCGGCCCGAGGACGCGCCCGGCTCGTTCGAGACACAGCTGCTGTACTGTCTCAAGCTATCCTGGCTGAACTTGGTGCCCTCGATTCTGGATAGCGCCGAGGAGTCGAGGAAGACGTTCGAGTCGTTCCGCTCTTTCGTCTCGAAGCTCAATGACAGGGGATCCGCAACCGTACTCGGATGGATCCTGCCGGAAATCGCACGCATAAGGGGAATCGAATGAATCTCAAGTCGATGGTCGCGCGATAACGCGTCATTGCCAAGATCATCGGAAGACGCGCGAAGTCGCGTTTGATGAGCCCGAATAAGTCCAGCCATCTTGCTATTATATCGTATCGGGTATACTTCAGCGTGAATATGAATAATTATACCTCTTCGGGTATAAGCTTTACTTTTAACATTGAGAATATACCCGATCGGGTGTACTCTATTTTTATGAGCATTTCAACCTCATTTTCCGCCTTATTGAAGGACGAACGTAAACGTAATGGGCTTACCCAGGAAGACCTAGCCCTCCGGTCCGGAGTCGGTTTGCGTTTCATTCGGGATGTCGAACAAGGCAAGGCGAGTGTGCGCTTGGATACTTTAAACCGAGTGCTTGCTCTATTCGGGTATGAGGCGGGACCAATCAGGCGGCGCGAGAATGCGTAAAGCCCGCGTGTGGTGCAAGGATGTACTTGCCGGTTATCTGGAGGAGACGGAGGACGGGTACCAGTTTACCTATGTAAGCGATTATCCGGCGCGGCCGGACGCGCATGGTGTTAGCTTGACCATGCCGCTCAGGCAAGACCCCTATCGATCCAAAACGCTGTTCCCTTTTTTTGACGGATTGATCCCCGAAGGATGGCTTTTGGAATTGGGAACCAAGAACTGGAAGCTCGATCCGAAGGACCGTTTCGCGCTGCTTTCGGCCTTTTGCCGGGATTCGATCGGAGCGGTGGGGGTCGATGCCGCGGAGAACGAACACGATGCCTAAGTGTTTGGTATGCTTTCAGTCCACAGAGGTCGGCGACTACCATCAGCGATGTTGTCGATCGCTTTTCGATGTTAGCCAGCCTTTGACGGTCGATTTCGGCTGCGCGGATTTGCCGAAGGAGGGGTTGCGGCTGCTGGCCGTAAAAGGACCAATTCCGGGTGTCCAGACTAAATTGTCCCTCGCTCGTGACGCGGGTGATCCGCGCCGTTTGACGGTCCAAAACTTCCGCGGCCGCTTCATTCTCAAACCGCCGTCTCCCGAATATCCTCATTTGCCTGAAAACGAAGCGTTATGCATGGAGCTGTCTTCGATTCTCGGTATACAGACGGCTCCGCATGGGCTGATCAGAATGGCCGACGGCGCTCTCGCGTATCTTTCGCGACGGTTTGATCGACCGGCCGAAGGCGTTCGGCTGCATCAGGAAGACTTTTGCCAATTGTCGGAACGTCCGGCCGCGGATAAATACAAGGGAAGCCTTGAAGCCGCTTCAAAAGTTTTGCGTTTTTCCCGGCAGCCGGGTTTGGACGCGGTACGCTTTTTGGAGCTGAACCTGTTCTGCCGACTCTCGGGAAACGCCGATATGCACCTGAAAAATTTTTCGCTCCTGGAAACTGCGCCCGGCGATTGGGTGCTTTCTCCCGCCTACGATTTGGTTTCCACCGTTCTTGTCCTTCCCGGTGACCACGAGGAAACCGCGCTGACCATAAACGGAAAAAAATCCCGCCTTACGAAAAACGATTGGCGCGCTTTTTCCGGGCGTTTAGAAATCCCGGAAAAAGTGTTCGAGAATTTATGGGCGCGTTTTGTGAAGAGCTTCCCAAAGGTAGAAGAAACGGTTCGGCGATCGTTCCTGCCTGAGAACTCACAACGGGACTTTCTTGAGTTGTTTAAAAAACGCTTGGACTAATCAAGCACTGAATTCAGCCGGCTTTCGCGAACACTTCTTTTACGCAATTCATCGCGTTTATCGTTCTTGGAAATCCAGAATATACGTATAACTGGAGTTAGATCTCAATGGCTTCTACGCCGTAGCCCCATTTCTATTGCCTGAAGTAGTGCTTCGTCAGGTCGTTCACGAGAATATCGATTCTGCGTACGTTGGATTCAATGGAGTGGATGAGTATTTCCTGGTCCGTCTTTCCGGTTTCCTTGTGCAGAAAATTGAGCGCGCTGTAAATACCCTGGATGGGATTCTTGATCTGGTGGTTGATCTCGGCGAGGAACGCATGCTTGGCGGTTTCCAAGTCGTGGTCTCCGACGATGTTGTTGAACGTGATGTCGATTTTGGCGCTGACGATGCCGCACAGGATGTTCACGATATCATCGAAAGAGATGCAGCCGATGAACTCACCCTTCGCGTTGACGATCGGCAAGGCGCCGTAATCATGTTCCAGCATGAGGTTGAGGACTTCACCAACGTCCAGGTCGGCCGGAACGAGGGGTTTCTCGGTTAAGCAGTCGGCAATTATCGTACCGTCTTTTCGCAGCACGTCGGATTGGGTCAAGATGCCGACATAGAGTCCGTTTTCTTTGACAACAAGGTATTTTTGATCGATAAGCGCATCTTTTATCTGCGCGATTTCTTCTGTCGGTGAGACGCTGGTCATCCCATTTGTTAAAAAAAAGCCGATGTTCATTCTTGCTTACCAAACCCGTTGTGCAACTAACGGATGCTAGCACTTCCGTTCAAAAATGTAAGTAACCTTTTTCTTTTCGCGGTTTTTTAACATACTTAACAAACAGTGCCAATTGCTTGCGTATTCAGGCACTTTCTTCGCGGTTGCTTCGGTTTTGTGGAAAGGGAACGCAAAAGCTTGAAGAAAAAAGGCCGAAACGCTTGACGCACATAGAGAAAATAGATATCTTATCGATAGTTCCTGATCTTGCGGCGATTCACCATCGTTTAGCATCAGTTCCGTTCCCAGGCGGACAGCAAAAGCTTTTTCATCTTAGTTAAGCTTCCGCCGCTCGTTCAGGTCGCCCCTCGGGTTTTTCACCTCCTTTTCCCGAGGGGTTTTTTATGCCCAAATGCCTATCCTGCCTATTTTTTTTAACAATTTTGACATTTTTTGATATTCTGTTATACTGACGTTGCGGCTGGAACTGTCGTTGTCCGACTTCGCCGCAAGCTTCCCGGCGGTCTCGCTGTGACGGGATCGTCCGCCAAGGAGACTGTATGGAGCGAACTCTGCCTCTCATGATCCGTGCTCGTGCCGGGTCTAACCCCAATCTGGTCGCGCAATATTCGAAAGACCAAAACGACGTATTCCAACCAACCAGTTTTGCGCAATTTTATGACGTGATACGTGACTTGGCCGCGGGCTTTTTGGAGCTTGGCGTCAAACGTGGCGATCATGTCGGCATTATTTCCGATAACCGCAAGGAATGGCTCATTAGCGACATCGCGATCCTTTCAATCGGCGCCGCCGACGTGCCGCGCGGTTGCGATTCCACCGACCGGGAGATCGCGTTTATCCTCGGTTATTCCGATTGCCGCATTACGATAGCGGAGAATCGTAAACAAGCTGAGAAAATTCTCGGGAGAAAAGCGGAAATGCCGCTTCTTGAATACCTGGTGACCTATGATCCGGCGGGCGATGAATTCCGCACCCGCGCGAAAGCGGTCGGGGTTACGGTTTTGGAGTATGCCGAGGTTCTGGAACGGGGGAAAGGTCGTCGGGCGACGAATCCCGGGGAGATCGACGCGGAGATAGATAAGGGTCAGCGCGACGATCTGGCGACGATCATTTTTACTTCCGGAACCACCGGCGAACCTAAGGGCGTTATGCTCTCTCACGGGAACTTTTTGCACCAGCTGCCGAGCCTTCCGCTGATCGCGGACATCAAACCTGGCGATGTGTGGCTTTCCGTTTTACCCGTCTGGCACAGTTTTGAGCGCATCATGCAGTACGTAGCCCCGGACCGTTCCAGCTCCATCGCGTACTCCAAGCCGATCGGATCGATAATGCTCCCCGACTTCGCGACAATCCGTCCACAATGGATGGCCAGCGTTCCGCGCATCTGGGAGTCGGTACGCGACGGGATTTATCGTAATATCAAACAGCATGGCGGCATCAAGAAAACCTTGTTCGACTTTTTCGTCGGCATCGGCATCGCTCACGCGACGGTGAGAAATATGGTGATCGGCTTGGTCCCGAACTTCCACGGCCGCAATCGGGCCGTCGACGCGGCCCTGGGCTTTATCCCCTGGATCCTGCTTTCACCGGTCAATGCGCTCGGCAACCTGTTGGTGTTCGGAAAGATAAGGGCGAAGCTCGGCGGGCGCTTCCAGGCGGGGATTTCCGGCGGCGGCGCGTTGCCTTCGCAAGTGGACGCTTTTTTCGGATCTGTCGGTATTCTGCTTTTGGAAGGCTATGGTCTGACGGAAACGGCGCCGGTTATCGCGGTCCGACAACAGCGGAAGCCTCGTCCGGGCTGCGTCGGGCAAATCATTCTGGAAACAACCGTGAAAATTGTTGATGATCAAGGTAAGGAACTGCCTCCCGGCCACAAAGGCCTTATTCTGGTTAAGGGCGGCCAGGTCATGCAAGGCTATTACAAACGGCCCGATCTGACAGCGAAGGTTCTTTCCGCGGACGGTTGGCTCAATACCGGGGATTTGGGTATGATGACGCGCGACGGGGAGATCAAGATCACCGGTCGCGCGAAGGACACCATCGTTCTGCGCGGCGGTGAAAACGTGGAGCCCGCGCCGATTGAGGAAAAGATTCGGGAGAGTGAATACATTTCTCAGTGCATGGTCGTCGGTCAGGATCAGAAATATCTTGCTGCGCTCATCGTGCCGAACCAGGATGCGGTAATGTCGTTCGCGAAAGATAATGAAATCCCGATTCTCGATTATGAGGCGCTGCTCCAGCAGCCTGAAATCAATGAATTGATCGCGAACGAGGTGATGGAATTGGTGAGTCCTCAGAACGGTTTTAAAGCTTTTGAACGGATTTTTAAGTTCAAGCTTTTACTCAAACCTTTTGAAGTCGGCATGGAACTATCCCATAAGCAGGAAGTGATGCGCCATAAAGTGGTGGAAATCTACGCGAAGGAGACGGCGGCTTTGTTCGTCTGATCCCGCATGGAATCAAATGTACCCTTCATTGTCATCGTGGACGATATCGTTGAAAATGTTCGTATTTTGCACCATTGTCTGAAAGATGAGGGGTATTCGTTCGCGGTCGCGCGGAACGCGGCGGAACTGTTCGAAGTTCTCGGTTCGCGCGCGCCGACTCTTGTTCTTTTAGACGTCATGTTGCCCGATGAGGACGGTTTTTCCATCCTGAAGCGCTTACGCGCCGATCCTTGTTGGACTGATCTTCCGGTGATCTTTGTGACCGCCCGGGCCGATCGGGACGACCGCTTGAACGGCTTTCTCTCCGGTGGTATGGATTACATCACCAAGCCGTTTGACGCGGCGGAAGTTCGCGCGCGCGTCGCGACGCACGTCGCGCTACGGGTCGCTCTTGAAACGCAACGGAAACTGGTCGGCGAATTGCGGACTGCCCTGGACCGGGTAAAACGACTTGAAGACATCATTCCTATTTGCGCGAGATGCAAGTCCGTCCGGACCGACGGCGGATACTGGAAGCAGGTGGAAAGTTATTTGAGCGAATTCGCGGGGCTCACTTTTTCTCATGGCCTCTGTCCCGATTGCGCAAAGGTCGTTTATCCGGAGTCCGCCGGCGATGCGGAAGTCTGATCACCATCGCGTTGTCTTTTGTCTCTTCTTCCTCCTTTTCCCGGTTTTAGAACCTGCCTCGCAAGAGGCGCGCTTTTCCCGCCTCTCTCGGCAGGACGGCTTAAGCAATTCCAGCGTTTCAAGCATCGTCCAGGATTCCCGCGGGTTTCTCTGGTTCGGTACGAAAAACGGACTTAATCGATACGACGGCTACGATTTCATCGTCTATTCGAATGATCCCTTCAAAGCTGATTCACTCTCCCATAACCAGGTGCAGACCTTGTATATGGACGCAAGGGACATCTTGTGGATTGGGACCCGGCAAGGGTTGAGTCGTTTCGATACGGGCACCAAAAAATTTACGCGTTTCCTGCACAATCCGAAAGTCGCGTCAAGCTTATCAAACGATAGCGTCACGGCGGTCTACCGCGACAGTTTCGGTCGCTTATGGGTAGGCACCATGGACGGACTCAACGCGTTGGACGAGTCCTCGGGTCGTTTTACGTCCTACAGTGCCGCCGAAGACAGTCGGGAAGGTGCGTCGCGGAACGGCATTGTCGGAACCATCCTGCAGACGAGGGACGGAGTCCTTTGGGTAGGCGGCTCCGGAGGCTTGCTGCGCTATGATCGAGAAACGAATAGCTTCGCCAAATTTATCGGAAACTTCCCTTCGGACAAAATCACGGCCCTTTCGGAAGATACCTCGGGCAATCTCTGGGCCGGATGCTGGGGCGGCGGACTTGTCCGCATCGATAAAGATCGGAAGACGACGCGCGTCTGGAGTTTCCCGGATAATCGGCTCAATTCGCTGGTCACCGCTTTTGACGGCGTGGTGTATGCGGGCACTTCGGGTGGCGGTCTGGTCGAACTCGATCTGAAAAAAAACTCGTTTATTGTCCACCGCGCCGATGCGTCACGTCCGTATGCGTTGGCCGTCGACGACGTTGACTCACTTTTCATGGACGAATCCGGATTGCTGTGGGTGGGGACGGATGGCGGCGGAGTGTATAAGCTGGACGGAAACCGCGACCGCTTCGATAAAATAGTCCATGATCCGCTTGTTCCCGGCAGCCTTTCCAAGGGCGCGGTTCTTGCGGCGCTGCAGGATTCTCGCGGTAGTTTGTGGGTCGGTACAGACAACGGCGGACTCAATCGAATGGATCCTAACTCTGCTTCCTTTAGACATTATCGCAGTCGCCCGAAGAATCCGCGTAGCCTTTCCAACGATACCGTCAACGATATAATGGAAGATTCAGGCGGCTCAATTTGGGTCGCGACGGATGAAGGGCTCAATCGCTTCGACGCGGGGACCGATAGCTTTGAACGCCTCACCGGGACCGACGCGCCGTGCAACGCTATCGCTACAGACTCCGATGGGCGGCACTGGTACGGTTTTTCCCGTGACGGTGTGGAGCGCTATGACCCGAAGACGGGGGAACGCCTTCGTTTTCCGGCAGATCCGAATGATCCTAAAAGCCTCAGTGATAACCAAGTGTATTTCATTGAAAAGGATTCCCGGGGTGATATCTGGATCGGAACCAACGGCGGATTGAATCGATTCGACCCTAATACCGGCGGTTTCATCCGGTTCACGCGTAAACAAGCCGATCGATCAAGCTTGACCGGCGATTCGGTGCGCTGCATGCTTGAGGATTCAAAGGGACGTCTATGGTTCGGTATGGCTGGGAACGGGATTTCCCTTTTTGACCAAAAGACCGGGAAATTCGAGCATTTTTTCAAAAAAGCCGGCTTGCCCGACGACAGTGTTCTTTCGATTCTTGAAGATGAATCCGGAAAGTTATGGCTCGGTACGAATTTCGGCCTGTGCGTATTTGATCCGGAATATAAGGACATACGGGTTTTGGAGTCGGAGGATGGGCGGCAAGGCCCTGAATTTACGTCTGCCGCTTTCAGGAACACCGCCGGAGGACTTTATTTCGGCGGCGCTGATGGGCTCACCCGCGTTACGAGGGCCTCTCCGGGCCGTAAAACGTATAAGAGTCCTGTTCGGCTCACGGCAATCAAGGTTTTTGACCGGGAACTCGTTTCAGGCAACGAAATCGCCGATACGCGGGAAGTCCGTCTTTCCCACCAAGAGAATTTCATCTCCATTGAATTCGCTGTTCTTGATTATAGGGATCCGAAGACAAACCGCTACGCGTATAAGTTGGAAGGTTTCGACAAAGATTGGATTGCGTCCGGCGCCCGGCGCCGCGCGAGCTACGCCAATTTGAGCGGCGGCCAATACGTGTTTCGCGTCAAGGCCTCCAACAACAACGGGGTATGGAACGAGGACGGTGTACGACTCCGCGTTAGTGTGACGCCGACGTTCTGGATCACGCCCGCGGCGTTCGTTCTGTATTTCGCCGTCGCGTTCTTTTTCGTCGCGGCGGTTTTCGCCTGGGTGTCCCGAGATCAGCGTTTGCGGCTTTCGGTCGCGGAGTTGTCGGAACGGCGGCGTATCTCGGGGGAACTCAAAGTTGCCAAGGATAGGGCTGAAGCGGCCGACAAGGCTAAAAGCGAGTTCCTGGCCAACTTGAGCCACGAGATTCGGACTCCGATGAACGCCGTGCTCGGTTATGCGAGCATCCTTGCGGAAAAGATGACCGATGACCCGCGTCGTTCTTTGGTGGAAGTAATCGACCGCAGTGGCCGAAGTCTTCTTTCACTACTGAACGACGCGTTGGACCTTTCCCGTATGGACGCGGGCAAGGCTCCACGGCACAGCGCTCCTTTGCGGATCAGGAGTCTCGTCTCCGATCTTTTGGAGATGTTTCGCTTGCGATCGGAGGAGAAAGGCGTTTCTTTGCGGTCGATAATCGATCCGTCGGTTCCATGTGTTATCCTTGGCGATGAAACCAAATTACGTCAAATTCTGGTCAACCTTATCGGTAACGCGATCAAGTTTACCGATAAGGGATCGGTCACGGTCTCTCTCTCATCTGAAGCGGAAGTCGGTCCTCCCGAACCGGCGGGGTTGCCGTCTCTGGTTATTCAAGTGGTGGATACGGGAATAGGGCTAAATGAGGAAGCCGTCCACAGGGTGTTCGAACCATTTTACCAACAAGAGCACGTAAATGAGCGATACGGCGGAACGGGACTCGGTTTGACGATCGTACAAAGGCTGACGGAAGACTTGGGCGGGCAGATCGCCGTAACAAGCGAAGTGGGGAAGGGAAGCGGCTTTACAGTGCGCATCCCGGACTTGCGGGCAGCCACGGCGGCTGACGGCGCGGTATCCTCTTTGTCCGACGCGGTTCCCGATGATCGTCGCTTGGACGGAACGGATCTCTTGATTGTGGAGGACGATCCGGTCAATCGCGACCTTATGGGTCGAATGCTCGAGTCGCGGGGGGCTGCCGTCAGAACGGCTCTAAACGGAGAAGAGGGTTTACGCAGTATAGAGATCAGGATACCCGACGCGGTGCTTACCGATTTGCGCATGCCGAAGGTGGACGGTTTCGCCTTCCTTGAAGCCCTGCGGAACCATCCCTCGACGAAAAACCTTCCGGTGCTCATCGTGACCGCCGACCTGCGCTCTGAAACCCGGTCCCGGCTTGCCGGTTACGGCTCGGCGACCATCGTTCCAAAACCCGTAGAAAGATCACACTTATTGGACTGCCTGGAAACCGTGCTGCCGGGGAGAGTCGTTCGGGCGTCCGAACCGGTGCGGGTTGTTCCTCTTCCCGCATTAACGCGCGAAACGCTACAGACGGAACTCGGAGCGGAAAAGGCGACGCAGGCCGTCGCGGCCCTCTCCGGCGCGGCTTTGACCGCCCGGAAGTCAATCTCCGCGGCTCTCATCGTTGATGAATGGAACGAGTTCGTCGCGGCCTTGGAAATTGCGTTCGTCCAGTTCGGATCGCGCGAAATAGGTCGATACGCAAGCCGTACGCGCGCCGCTTTGTCGTCTTTCGACGTCGAGGAGCTTGCGCGGTTGCGAGTCGAATTCGACGTACTCGTCAGGGACGCCGCCGACGTTTAACGGACGGGCAGCTCAATTTCCGGCGCGAGTTCTCCCTCGCGCTCGATGACGATTTCCGTACCGTTTTCCATGCGCGCGATGATGGTCGGCCGTTTGACCAACCCGTCCAGGTGGATGAGCGCGGGTGCGTCCTCGTCGTAATTATGCCCTACCGCGAAGTGGCAGGTCCGGAACGCTTTCTCGTCTTCCAGCATGTTGCCCGAGACGGTCGCCGCGGGGTTTAGTCCGATCCCCAGCTCTCCGATATTGCGCGCGTTCTTTGCGTAAATCGCTCCCGCGCCGGTGGGGAGTTTGCCCGTAGCTTCGTATTCCACCGCGTTTCGCTCCGCCAGCGATACTGTCTCCAAGAGCGCCGACGCTTCGGCGTCTCCAGCTATTTCCGCGATAAAGCCGTCGACCACGGTGCAGACGATGGGAGACTCGATCAGGACGTCGCCGTCGTGAAGACTCATCGACCCATCGAATACTATCCTGCCGTTCGCCGTCCCGTTGGCGGGGCTCACGAAGGTTTCCCCCGCCGGCAGGTTGCCGCCCGTTCCGGCCCGTGAAAAATCACCGTCGTCGCTTTTCGCGGTTCTTCCCAGTAATCCGATGACGATATCGGTGCCGCCGGGAGCGGTGACGCTGACGGATACGGCTTGATCCAATATTTCCTTGATAGCGGCGCACCGGTTTTTCAGCAGCGCGTAATCGATGGGGACGGTGCGGACGAAGGAGTCGAGCGTCACCCCCGGCGACCAGAACGCCCGGCAGGTTTTTTCTCCGTAGAGTTGCAGATGGAACGCGTGGTCCCACTTTCTCTCCCCAAGCTCGTAGGGCTTCGCGATGCCCGCGCGGTCCTTGCCGAGTTTTTCCGCGCTCATGGAGACGAATACGTCCGGTTTCGCGCCGAAGGCGGCAATCACCGCGTCTTCGGCGAAGTCCATCTGCGTCTTCACCGCTTGGAACATGAGTACCGGCCGCGCGCCCAACTCCACCGCCGCGTCGTATAGGGCGCGCGAAATCGCGGCGACTTCCGCATCGGGGTTGGTGACGATAAGAACTTTTTCGTCTGCTTTTACGCCCAGCGAGTCCCGTATCGCGATGCGGGCGCTTGTGGTAAGCCGCGCGTCGGAGGAAAGACAGGGGGAATCGGAAAAACGTTTGGGGTGTTGTTTGCGCGTACTCATGCGGAGAAGTATGGGCTACCGACGCGAACGCGGTCAAGCGAGAGATGTGTTAAAAGTATTTGACATTATGTAAAAAGTATTTTACATTTTAATGAAGGAGAACAGTATGACACGAAAGAAGTTTTACCTGTTTTCATATGGCGTTATGGCTCTGCTTTTAGTCGCGTCGCTCGTGGCAGGGCAACTCTTTCCCTTTGTCCCCAGTTACGCGTATGCCCTTATCGGATTGGCGGTAGGTATTGTTCTTTTTTTGATACTTAAAACATCGATTAAGAAATCGAACCTCATCCTTTCCGACGAACGCACGCAAGGCAACTATGATTTCGCCGCCGCGTTCACGTACCGGGTAATGCTGTTTGGTTCCATCCTCTTCATATCGATCATCGGCAGCATTCCGCGCATTCCCATAGAATGGATCATCGCAAGCCGTACCGTGATTGTTTTCATGTTGGTTCAACTAGTGGTTTTCTACGTAGTCTATGCTATACGTTGCCGGAAAAGCTGAATATGATCCGCAACACGGTATTCGAACTGCGGAATGCTAAACGCTTAACTCAAGAGGAATTAGCGCAGGCTCTCGGCGTGACGCGGCAGACGGTGATTTCACTTGAAAGAAATAAATACGTGCCGTCGCTCGAGATGGGCTTTAAAGTCGCGCGTTTCTTCGATAAAAAGATAGAAGACGTTTTTTCATATGAGGCGGCCGAGTGAACATCCTTCTTTTTGAAGGCGAAGAAATAGATTCCCCTCTGCCTAAACGAGATGATCGCGCGGTCCATCTGTTGAAGGTGCTGCATAAGAAAGCGGGGGATTTGTTCGATGCCGGAATCCTTGGCGCGGCGCTCGGTCGGGGCAAGATAGAATCGATTGAAAGCGACGGTTCCATCCGCTTTTCCTTCGAGCCGATCGAAGTTCCTCCGCCGCTCAATCCGATCCGCGTCGCCGTCGGCTTCCCCCGGCCGATACAGCTCAGACGCCTCTTGCGCGATTTATCCAGCCTGGGCGTCGCGGCGGTGGACCTGGTCGGTACCGAACTGGGCGAAAAATCCTACCGGGACACCAAGCTCCTTGAAGACGGCGGCGCGCGCGCGGCCTTGATTGAAGGGGCCGTCCAAGCTCGCGATACCCGGCTCCCGGTTTTGTCCGTGTACCCGACGCTGGCCGCCTGGCTGGGCGCCGGTCCATGGGGTCGCAGTCCCCGCGCCCTGGTCGCGCCCGATAATGTGCGGCCGGCTATCGCTTTTTCGGCTCTGTCCGTCGCTCCGCCGCTATCGTCCGTCGCGGGAGAGTTCGTACTGGCCATCGGCTCCGAACGCGGCTGGTCGGATCGCGAGCGGGACGCGCTTGAGGCCGCGCTGTTCATTCGCGCTTCAATGGGCGGCCGCGCGCTTCGGACCGAGACGGCCTGCGTGGCCGCGGTCATTCTTGCTCTGGAAAAAATCGGCGCGCTCGGGTAAAATCCCGCCCCATGAACCAGGATCGCGTCAAAGAGCTGCTTTTATCGATCGAGGATGTTCCTCTTGAGTTCTCCGTGGTGTTTACGGGGAAAAAAAGCAAAAAAGTAAACGGCCTCTACAAGCCCGACACGCGTGAAATTCTCATCCACAACCACAATTTCACCGACGACAACATGCTGATGTACACCGCCATTCACGAATACGCTCACCACGTGCATTCCTGCGCAAAAGGCGGAAAACTCACCGGCCGCGCGCATACGGCGGAATTCTGGTCCATACTCCACGGACTCCTGCAGAAAGCGGAGGGTAAGGGCTGTTACCACAACGTGTTCGCCGACTCTCCTGAGTTGGAAGCGCTCACCGAGACTATCCGCAAGGAATACCTGTTTGAGAACGGAACTCTGGTGAAAGAACTGGGCAAGCTTCTCATGCAGGCGAATGAAATCTGCGGCCGCATCGGGGCGCGTTTTGAGGATTACGTGGATCGCGTTCTGCGCATCCCGCGCCTTTCGGCCAAAACCGCCATGAAAATCTACCAGTACAACGTCAATCCTTCGATGGGCGCCGACAACATGAAAATAGTCGCCGGTATCCGAGACGAGGAGACTCGGTCTGCCGCGGAGGGCGCGCTGCTCTCCGGCAAGAGTCCCGATGAGGTCCGAGTCGCCGTTGCGCGCAAAAGAGAGGATGAAGATCCGAGGGTCCACTTGGAAAAAGAGAAAATCCGGCTGGAGCGGACTATTGATTCGCTTAATAAACGTCTTGAAGAGGTGGAACGCGCGCTCGAAGAAGCATGAGAGGGAATCGGAGGGTAATGAATCGATCGGTACTGCCGATACTGTGGAAAGACACCACGATCGGAGTACGCCATGCTTTGCCGACTCGCTTCCCGTCTAGTCATCTGCGCGTTGTTTTCGGTTTCTTCATTTGTCTCTTTTTCAGCCGAGAGCGTCGTTGTGCCTCCGCGCACCGAAGCTCCCGCCCGGCCGACGGTTATTCCCGAACCTCCGTTCCCGGTAGCGTATTTCGCCGATCAAATTGAGGCTGAAATCAAAGCCGAACGGGCTCGCCCGTATTGGGTCGCTACCGAACTGGAAGATTACGCGGCGGCGCGACGTGTTTCCGATTATCAATCCATACTTCTCAATAACGATATAGTCGCCTTTTATGGAACGCCTCTTTCCAAGCGGATGGGCGTTCTCGGCGTGCATCCGCTTCCGGAACTTGACCGCATGCTGAGCGACTACGCGGCGGTGTACGACGTATCCAACGGAGATAGAGGTGTAAAGAAAGCGTTTTACATCATCTATGGAATGGCCTGGCCGCAAGGTGAAATCGGCATCTTGCGGGACAGCCGCTTGAACGAGTATATCGAATACGCGCTGGCAAATGACATGCTGGTATTTATCGATCATCAAATCGGAAAGTATTCTGTGGAATCGGCGACCAAACGGCTACTTCCGTTCCTCCGGTATCCGAACGTGCATCTTGCCCTTGATCCGGAATGGCGCACCCTCAAACCTATGGACGAAATTGGCTCCGTAAGCGCCGATGAGATCAACAAGGCGCAACGTATGATGGAGGACTATCTGGTTGAACACGGATATCCCGGCGAACGTCTTTTGGTGATCCACCAATTCAACATGAAAATGATAGCCGGCCGGGAACGGGTACTCACCGATTTTGCGCGTGTCCGCCTGATTCATTGCGCCGACGGGTTCGGACTTCCCGCGGTGAAACGCCAGGCCTATTACTACAACGTCCTGGCAAAAAACATGCCGATAAAGGCTTTTAAACTGTTCTTCAAATCAGGCGTGCCCGGAACGGGATTTGACGAACCTTTGATGAGACCTGAAGAAGTGCTTGCGCTGGATCCGCGACCGTCGCTCATTATGTACCAATAAGTTTCGTTCTTAGTTTGACAAATACGTATTCATCGTCGAATTTTATCTAAAGTTCGACAAAAAGGGAAAACGTATGCTGAAGGAACTGAGGCTTATTTTCGCAAAGACAAGCGCCGCCATGAATATGGACGAATTCTTTTCCCTGCGCCGCAAGCGCGTGAGCATGATTTTTATCTGTGTCATCATTTTCGCGGTGAGCGCGCTTACCCCGGTCTGTTTCTTCGTAATCAATAATCCGACGGCCGGCATCGGAACCTCCGCGATCGGATTGCTTTCCCTAATCAGCGCCGTTTTGGTGCTCAAGGGGTATGATCGCGTCGGCAGCTCGATCCTGCTTTCCGTTATTGCGCTCATTTTGATCGGTATTCTGATACCGCCGGCGTTCGCGCATAATGCCGATTATGTCACCGTCCTTACCTCTATTGTCGGGCTCGGCCTGGTCATCATGATGCCGGCCGGGAATATGGTTTCAGCTCGGTTTACCGCCGTTCTCGGCGTCTTCTTTACCATCTCCATCAACGTGATCACCACGATCAGCGGGAATGAGCAGGCCATGGGGCGCCGGGCCATCATCGCAATCATCTACGTGGTTTCCTCCGCGATAATGATGTATCTGACACACTTACAGAATACCCTGCTTTCACGCGCGGTCGGCGAATGGACAAAAAGCACCCAGGCGCTCGACTCGGTTTCCCGTATGATGAAAAAAGTCGCCGCTTTGAAAAGGGAATCCGATGCCGCGGGTGAATCGATTTCGGCTTCTTTCGACGCCGTGTCGGATGTAATGAGTGCCTTCGTTAAAAAGAACGAAGCTTTGTTTGACGCGTCCCGGAAGTTGGGAGAATCATCGGATGTCGCCCAACGGAACCTGGCCCTGCTGCTCGGTTCGGTGGATTCGATCACCGACGCATCCTCTCGGCAAAAAACGCTTGCCGATTCTCATTCCGATTCTCAGGTGCTCATGCTCAAGGCGGTGGAATCGATACGGTCGGACATTGGTCGCGCGGATGAAACCACCAAACGTCTGAGCGTGCTCGCCGAGGAAGGTAGAGGCACGTTGGAACGGGCGATCGGCGGAGTGAAAGGATTGGCGGATTACCAGGCAAAGACGCTTGAGATCGTCGGCACTCTATCTAAGATATCCACGCAAACCAATCTGCTGGCGATGAACGCGGCGATAGAAGCCGCCCATGCGGGATCGGCCGGTTCCGGGTTTGCGGTAGTGGCTGAGTCGGTTCGTGACTTAGCCGATTCCTCGGGTGTCCGCACGAAGGAAATCGCGGGTATCGTTCGTACGATGAACGGGGAAATTGAAAGTAGCACCGAGCGAATTCAAGAAGTCGCCGCATCGTTGTATCAAGTGATTGAGGAAACCGGTCGGGCTTACGAGATCATTTCCAATATCGCCCGAACGATGGACGAATTCGTGAATGAAAATCGCGGAATGCTTGAGAGCGTGCAATCCTTATCGGAGCTTGCGGGTGTCATCAAGGACGGAGCCGAAAAAGAGCGGTCGGTTTCGGCGGCATTTGCGGAGACTTTCGCTTCGCTTCAACGCAGCTTCGACGTTATTTCCGAAAGCATCACGGAGCTCAACGAGTACAACGCCGACTCTACGCAAATATTGGACAAAGCTCAGACGGCAAAAGGCGAAAGCGCGTCCGTGAATCGAGCCATCAACGAAATACTCGAAGAAAAGATATGAATCAAAATGAACTAAATCTGATTTGGTGGTAGGCTCCTTTCAGTGAAGAACTCTCTCCGACACAAATTATCTCTCTGGAGCCTCTTTCAAAAGTCTGATCCTAATCTGCGCATGACGATAAAGTTGGGCCGACTCAGCTGATGCTCTGTCAACCCATTAAGCTTTTCAATCAAATTCAAATAAAAAGCATAGCTGTAATAAATTATGGGCAGAATTGTCCTGTAATCACATTCTTGGCAGTATCAAAAATCAGGCTGTTGGAGATACGAAGCTCATGGCTATTTTCGTGGCCGCCAGGCAAAGAACTCCGAGCAATAGAACAAAACTGACTTTCAGATGGCCTTTCAAGAACAGGACATTTGGTATGAAATAGTCTTTTAAATGGGAGTTCGCGCGTTCGACTACTGTCTGAGCTTTGAATTGATCGCGTTCCAAAATTCCGAGTTCCGGCCCATCAAACCGTCGGTGTTGTTGTATTCAATGACTGCGACTCGTCCTTTCTTGGCGATGTAATGACGAAGCTCGGGGACATCAAGATGTATTTTGTGGTCCTTCCACTATTGAGGATTCCCCTGACTATTAACCTTGCATCCCGACCGGCATTCTCTCGCGTCCGTTCCTGATACGGTAGTCACGGAATTTTAAAGGATCCGGCCCGAAAGCGAACCACTTCCGGGTCGGTACGATCTAGGGGGAAAAGAGCTCACACCTCACATACATCCGCAATCAGTTTGTCGAGCAAAGAGCAGGAATCCCGCATCTTGTTCGCGGTATTGACCGCCGCCTCGTACAAGCCTTCTGCTGCCTGACGCGCGGTTCGGGTTGCTACGGTGTAGGGGTCATTCACGACCTCCTCCTCAATGGTTTTCACCCAATCCGTGGGTACGGCCTCTATACCCTGCAGAGCGCCCGCGAAGCCTCCGCCGACATAGGCCTTGCAGTCCGTATCGCGGCCTAGATTCACCGCGTACAGGATAGTTTCTTTAGGCCTTCCCTCCGCCACGATCAGACAGGCCAAGGCTCCGGAAAGAATTTCCACCGCGTTGGACATGGAGTGTCCAGCATATTTTTCTTGATAGAGGGGGCGCAGATCCTTCCAGCCGTTCGCGTTCTTCGCCCAGTTGACGCCGATGAGCACCTCCTCCCGAGGCTGGAACGAAAGCTGTCCCAGCGCCGTATCGACGACGTCTTCCACGCTCGAGTCCGGCTTGAGCGCTTCGGCGCAGGCGGCGGCAATGGCCGCGCAGACTTCAATGGCGAAGTTGCCGCGGACGCCGCGCACGTCCTTCAGGCGGCCTAAGTCGTGGGCATCCTGGGCTGCCCGATCCGGGTTGCAGGCGTTCACCATGCCTATAGGCAGGATCATCTTTGAGGTTCCGATGAGGGCGGGCCAGGACGCGTAGCGGCCGATCTCCCAGGGCGGAATTCCCGATTTAATCGCGTAGTAGATGACCTGATCCTGGGGACCAAGCAGATAGCCGAACTTGGAAGGATCGATGTCCTCTTCCCAGGTCCTCGCCAAATCCAGTATGTCGATCCTGCCTTTCTTCTTGAGGATGGCGTTGGTGCACAGGCGGTGCCGCTCGTGGCCGTCCTCGGTCATGCCCGGCGGACGGTTATGCGCGTGGTAGACCATATCCGGCCCGAACTGCTGCTTCCACACGCGGTCGGTCAGGCTGCCGTCCTTTCCCCACTTCGTCTGCGGCAGCAGGGTATCCACGAAACCCCACCGTGCCTCGATCTCCTCATACGTGAACAATTCGGTGACGTCCCCCATCGAATTACCGATCGTGCACGCGGCCTCGCAGCCGTAAATCTTAGAAAACAACCTGTTCACTTCTCGTCCTCCCTTTCTATTCGTATTGGAAAGAACCTGCGGTTCGGTAAATTTCGATCACGTTTTCCAGCGGCGTATCGTTCTGCACGTGGTTGGCGGGCGCAAGCATTATGCCGCCGTCCTCCGCCGCCAAAGCCATACGGTCCAAGACTTCGCGGCGCACATCCTCCAAGGTCCCGAACGGCAGGGTCTTCTGTATGGAAATGGTGCCGTGCAGCGTGAATCTCTTGCCGTACTGTTTTTTAATTCGCGCCACGTCCATGGATTCGGGTTGGATGGGATTGATTATGTCCACGCCGATCTCGATCAAATCCGGCAGCACCGCCTCCATGTCGCCGTCGCTGTGGTAGTAAATCAGGACATCCCCGTTCAGCTCCCGGATTTTCCGGATCATGTCGGCAAAGATCGGTTTGTCTATTCGACGCCACGCGCCCACGCTCACCATCATTCGGTCCTGCATGGCGATGTCTCCGGAAAAGGAGACGATGTCGCCGCCCGCCTTCACGAAGCGCCGTGCTTTTTCCAACTCGTACTCGGCCGCCTTCTTCCATAAAGCGATCGCGTATCCCTCGTCCGCCAGAGTATCGCAGAGAAAATTTTCCATGCCGCGCATGTGCCAGCAAACCTTGAACGGGTAGTTCAGCGTGGCGATGGTCGCGTACTCGCCCTTATGCGGGGCGATCATTCGCTCGATCGACTCAACCGATTCCACGCAGTCGAACCCCGGCCAAGCGAATCGATCCAAATCAGGATTCTCGGAGAAGGGCCCGCGCAGCCATTCCACGTACAGCCCGTCGGCGGACGGTCGCTGAACTACTCCCCATCCGCTGCGGAAACTGCCGTCGCCTAGAGTCTCGCGTTTCCCGAGCGCGTCCTGAACGGCGAAGCGCCTGGCGTCCACCCCCAATTTTCGATAGAGAGCTTCCCGGTCGGGGAGGCCCAAATAGTCGACAAGCCTTTTGGCTACGTCGTCCCTGGTGCAATAGTCCATCGGGACTCGATCGGTCGCTTCATGCGCGACTGCCCGCATCACCCGTTCTCTTCCGGTCACCGGCCTTTCCTCCTAGCCCTTGATAGCCCCGATCATCACGCCCTTCACGAAGTACTTCTGCAGGAAGGGGTATACGACCAGGATGGGAAGCGTAGATACCATAATCGTGGCGTATTGAATGGCCGCTCCGATCGGTTCCGCGTCGGACATGGCGGCGCCCGTCGTCATGCTCTCGGTGTTGTTCATAATGAGAATTTCCCGCAACACCAGCTGCAAGGGATACAGGTCGCGGTCGCGCAGATACATCATCGCGGGAAACCAGGAGTTCCAGTGGGAGACGCTGTAGAAAAGGACCATCACCGCGACGACCGCCTTGCTGAGCGGTAGCGCTATGCGCCAAAGAATGATGAAATCATTCGCGCCGTCCATTTTGGCGGATTCTTCCAGGCTGTCCGGAAGCGCCTGAAAACTGGTTCGCATGATGATCAGGTTGTATGCGCTGACCGCCGTCGGCAACAAAATCGCCAGACGCGAATTGATCAGCCCCAGCTGTTTGACGAGTAAAAAGAGAGGAATCATGCCGCCGCTGAAGAGCATGGTGAACGTGATCGCAAACATAGCCGGCTGAACCAGTTTGGCTTTTTTCCGGGACAGGGCGTACGCCCCCAGAGTGGTGAGCGTTATATTGATGACGGTTCCAAAAGCGACATAAAAAATGGTGTTGAGGTAACCGATGGGAATCATCGGGTTTTCGAAAATCACCGATTTATAAGCCGCCCAACTTATTCCGCCCAGCGGCGCCAGAATCAGTCCCCGGTGGCTCATAAGTTCCGATGGTCGGCTGATCGACGCCATTATGATATAGTAAAAGGGATACAGGGTAAGGACGATCATGGATACCATGAACATGACGATGGCCGCATCTACGAGCCAATCTAATTTCCCTTTATTGCGCATTATCCACACTCCGTTACCACAAGCTCGTTTCCGACAGTTTTCGGCACATCTTGTTGAAGATGAGAAGAATCACGAAGTTGATCGCGGAATTGAATAAGCTGACGGCGGTGCTGTAGCTGTAGCTCATTTCCAGAATTCCTTTGCGATAGACGAAGGTGGAAATGACGTCGGCGGTCTCGTACGTATTTGGGTTATAGAGCAGCAGAACCTTCTCGAATCCGACCGTCATTATTTTCCCCATGCGCAAAATGAACATCACGACGATGGTGGGAAGAATGCCCGGCAAGGTAACATGGATCAGCTGCTTAAAACGCTTCGCGCCGTCGATGGTGGCGGCCTCGTAGAGTTCCTGATCGACGTTCGTGAGCGCCGCCAAATAGATGATGGAGCCCCATCCGACCTGTTCCCAAATATTGCTGCCGACGTAAATCGGTCGGAACCAACTCGACTCTATCATGAACGGAATAGCGTCGAGTCCGATCACGACCAGCAACGTATTGATCACGCCATCTCTGCTGAAGAAATCCAATATCATTCCGCAAATGACGACGACGGAGATAAAATGGGGTAGATAGGTGATGGTCTGAACGAGCCGCTTGAAGCTGTCGTTTCTCAGTTCGTTGAGAAGCAGAGCCAAGACGATGGGAGCGGGAAATCCGCAGAGTATATCAAAGAAGTTCAGGAAGATAGTGTTTCGAAAGAGCCTGACAAAATAATAACTATGGAAAAAATCGATGAAATGCTTGAAGCCTACCCAGGGGCTCGCCCAAAGTCCTTTCATAGGAGAAAAATTGCGAAACGCGATTTGGGCCCCCAAAAGGGGAATGTAGTGGAAGCCGATGAAATAGACGGCGACCGGTAGCAACATCAAATAGACGTATCTATTCCTGGAGAAATCGATTCTATATTCCCGGAACAAACGGCTTTCTCTTTTCGCAGACGACATGGTTCCCCCGTCCGGCCGCCGAAACCGGATTTCTGATTTCGGCGGCTTCAGTTGTTTACTTACGTTTCAGATAGCGATCGAAGGCCGCTTGTTGGATGCCGAGCGCTTCATCAATATTGAGCGACTTGAGCGTCTTGACGTATTTGTCGAAGTTATCCAGGCTTTCCTGTCCCATCACGAACTTCGCGAACATCTCACCGACGTACGTGTTCACCTCATTTTGAATCGCCGCCAATCGAGTGGACTCGTTGGGCGTCGGGGTGATGGGCGGAAGCACGCGTTCCAGGCTCGCTTGGCCGAGTATCTTCATGGCCTCTTTCTGGTTGTCGTAGGTCATCATCTGTTTCCAGTAACGCGTATCCTGGAACAGCCGGCAACTGGCGCCGGCCGGGGTGTACGCGCAGATGGCTCGATCGAGAGAAAGGCCCTTGGGGTTGTTGGTGATGAGGTCCGTGTACACCGGTTCTCCGTTGACCATCTTGAATGTCACCCCCTCGACGCCGAGGTTCATCAGGACGCGGCCTTCCTCGCTGTAGTAGTAATCCAACCATTTGACCGTTTCCCGCAGGTGCTTGTTGGCGCTGGTAACGGCGAATCCCTCCGTGGCGACGGCGCGGGCGGCGTCGGTGTGGAAATTGTACATCTTGCCGTCGGGGGCTTTGGGAATCGGGGCTTCCCTGATTTCAAACTTTGGATTCTTCGGCGGCATCGTCTTGGTATAGGTGCCCATGTAGGAGTTGAGTAATCCGTAATAAGCTCCGGCTACCTCGCTGGTAACTTTGGCGTCGTGGTTCTTCCGATCCGAAGTCAGGAAGTCCGGATCGATGAGTCCCTCTTTGTACCACTTTCGCATCGTCGCCAGGAAATCCTTATACTCGTTCTGCATCGGTCCGTATTTGACGGAACTCCCGTCGCGGTAGTATTCGGTGGGGAACCCCCAGGCGCAACTGAAGCGTTCAACTCCGGTGATGTTCACGATCTTGCTGGAAATGAAGGGGATTTCATCGGCTTTACCGTTTCCGTTCGGGTCCCGTTCTTTGAACGCCTTCAACACCGTGTACCATTCGTCTATGGTGGTGGGCATCTTGAGGTTGAGCTTGTCCAGCCAGTCCTTTCGAATCTGGAAGCCGCCGCTCACCAGGTCGGTCGGCGTCAGACGTAAGAGGGGGAACATGTAGATCTTGCCGCTGTCGGTCACCGCGTCTTTACGAACGCTCGGATTCTCCTCCAATATTTTTTTGAAATTCGGCGCGTATTTATCGATCAGATCGTTGAGCGGAACGATGATGCCGTCGTTGATAGCCCGCTCGGGTCCGCCGACGAAATCCGTCGCCCATGTATAGTAGATCATATCCGTCAGATCGTTGGCGGCGAGCATCAAGTTGAATTGAACTCTTACCTGCTCAGAACCTACGGGAGGATGCTTGAAATCAATTTTGATGCCCGTTCGTTTTTCCATTTCCTGGAACGCGAGCATCTCATTGTAATTCTTCATCGATACCGCCGCGCGGTCGGCCAGAGCGGCGAAAATCGACAGTTTCAATGGTTCTTTCGTAATAGGAAGGACAAGCGCCTCGGGGCCGGAAAGGGACGAAGCTTGGGCGCCCGGCTGAGAGGGTACCGCGGCAGGCCTTGCCGCAGACTCCTGACCGGTCTTTTCTTTAGCGCCGCCGGCCCACGCCGCCGCGCCGAGACTAACGCATAGCAGAACGAGTATCCCTTTTTTCATACCAACCTCCTAAAGATAAGCGGCTTCACCGACTATCCTTTGAGTTAGTACAGCACGGGGTACGAGCCCTGTAAATTGCGATTATTTTCCAAGGTGATGATTTTTAAGAAAAGAGGTTTCCACTTTTTGTCGGAACGCGAATATTTGACAATAGAGAACAAGGTGCTCTTTCAAAATGCGTCTGCGTTTTGAAAGACCCTCAAACAGATGAGATTATTGCGGTGCGCCTCGCCTTCGGAAATTACCGGGAGTCATGCCGGTCACTTTTTTAAAGACGCGGATAAAAGTCGCTTCATTGTTGAAACCGGTTTTCCTGGCTATTTCAAATAGGCAAGTGCCGGGATCCGCGAACAGTTCCTCGGCCTTTCGGATTCGAAGCGCATTGATGTATGCACTGATGTTTTCCCCCGTCTGTTCCTTGAAAAAACGAGAAAGGTACGGAACCGAGAGCGTAAATTTATCGGCGATCATTTGAAGGCAGAGCGTTGAATTGGTGTATTCGATATCGACGTAGTCGCAGATGCTCTTGGCGAGTTTGCCGTTGTGGCTTTTCTTGTGCTCTTCGACGTGAGCGCAAAAAGCGGTAAATAGATCGTAAAATTTTTGTTTAACCTCTCCCGCCGTCGAACAATCTTCAAAACAATTTCCCGCGTTGAAGGATTTTCCGAACACACCCTCCCTGTTCAGCTTCAACTCGTTGAGCGTCTTGAAGAGGGTTCCCATCATGTCGGAAAACAGGAAGCTGAGCATTTCCAGGGAAAGGGAACGTTTATCGAAATTCTCATGAAATATGTAATCGACTAGTTTCTTCGCTTTTTCGAACTCTCCCGCTTTTAGGCAAGTGGAAATCTGGTGTTCGGTTTCAAAGGGATAATAATAGCTCTGATCGCCATGCACGATCTCGTCATAGTGGATTATCGCGGCGTCTTCGCTGTAGACCCGGTAGCTGAGCGCTCGGAGCGCCTGCGAATACGAAAGGCTGACGGAGCTCGCCTTGCCGTAGCAGGAACCCACGCCGATGGCGCAGTGCAAGCCGAAACGATCAATGAAAAAGCGGTTCAACTTTTCCAGGAGACTTTGGGCGGCGACGGTCGAAGACTCGCGCATACGTTCATCGACGTTCACCAGAAGAGCGATTTTGCCGCGGTCGGTCTCCACCATGTAAACGCGCAGTCCTTTTTCGTTTTCGCTTTGGGCCAAATAATCGGATACCGCCAGGCACACGAAAGCCGAATCCGTTTTGATGGATGCCGCGTCGACTTCCACAACCACGACAAAATAACCGTCGTAAGGGAATTCGATTCCGGCAAGCGCAATCGATCCCCCGAAATTCTTGCCGAGGTCGATTTTCCCTTCCAGAATCTGACGCAAGATGTTATTCCGAATGATCGGCTTTTGTTCGTCCATCAGGCTGAGGAGTCGTGCCTTTTCCAGAATATTCTGCTGAACCGTCCTTTGTATGAAACCGAATTCATCTTCGTTGCTTCCCGCATCGAACTCATAAAAGCCGCCCGGAACGTCCATCGCCGCATTTTCTGCGGAAAGAAGGCGCATGATGTTTTTGACGGGAAAATAGGTGCGGAGGGTAAGAATGACGACAAGGATGAAACCCAACAAGAGGCCGGCGAAAAGGGCATAGAAAGTGATCGACTTCAGGTGGTTGACCCTCTCCATGAACAAACCGACCGGCATCAGGGAGATGTATTTCCAGTGGCGATTAGTCGACGAAATATACGAAAGAGCGATGCTGCCTTCGGGAGTCTTTTTGATGATCCGGTGACCTCGCGCGCCGTCGAGCATGTTTTTCAAGTTGCTTTCAAAATACTCGTTCCGTTTATTGGAGAGAATGATTTCTCCTTTTGCGTCGGTTATGTAGAGGTATCCGTTGCTCAACCACTTCAAATCGCCGAAAAGGGCCTCTATCCGTTGCTTGTCGATCAGGATGACGAAATTAGCGAAAGCCGATTGAGAGAGATCGATCGGAAGGGATTCGATATAGGTTAAGTAACCGTCGGTCTGAGCGCTGTTCCCCTTCGCGGACGGCAATAGTTCGTTGCGATGCGTACCCTTGAGAATTTTTTCGTACCATTCTTCGTAGGAAAAATCATTATGGCCGTATGCATAATCGTAGAACATCCTGGGCGTATACACCGCCGAAGGCGTCAGGATGAGATCGCTATTCAAAAAGTAGATATAGAAATCGCTGATGAACGAGTATGTGTTGCGCAGAACAGACAAGGACTTGGCGATGTTGTACAGGGCGAAATGGTCGTCTTCGGAAATCGGAGCCCTTTTGCTCAGGAAATTGATGAGCAGCGGATTGAGAGAAACGCCGGAAAGAAGGAGGTCCTTCTGCTCCATCTGCTTGTCGATATATATCTGCGCCTGTTCGAGTATCGCGGCGTTAGCCCTGAAAAGCTCCTCCTCGATCGCGTTCTTAGAAAGAAAATACGAAAGGCTGCCGGACAACAACGGGACTACAAGCACCACCAGGTACGATGCGAAGAGGACCGTCAGATATCGCTTGCTGGAAAATTTCATCGATCCTGTATCCCGCATTCACCTTAATAGCGGGTTCGCGGCGCGTCAATGTTTTTTAACGGGAAAGCCTGTTCCAATTCACTAAAGCATGCGTTCCCCGGGCGTGGGACGGTCTCAATCGTTGTCGTCGCGGAGGCTGCGGACGAAGGGGTTGAAATCTACGTCCCGATCGTAAGCGTCGGTGTTTTCCGCTTTTTTCAGGGCGTGAACGATGACATAGGTGACCGGTGTCATCGCGGTCTCAATACCGCATTTGAACAAGTAGTTAGTCAGTACGAGGGACGCGAAGAGTTCCCAGCCGAAAACGCCCGCGGCGCTTGCGATAACGACGAACACGACGGTGTCAACCAATTCTCCGACCAGCGTGCTGCCGATGGTCCGCGCCCAGAGCGCTTTGCCGTCCGTTTTCACCTTCATGACCGCAAGGATTGTGGAATTGGAAAATTCTCCCGCCCAATACGCGATAAGGCTGGCAAAGGCGATACCACCGGAGCTCATTCCGCCAAGGATGGCGTCGTAGGCTTTTTGTCCCGCGTAACCTTCCCAGGAAGAGTCGCCCGGCAGTTTGCTTAAGATCAGGAAGAGCATGGACGATGCGGCCAACGCGGCGAAGCCCGTCCAGATGACGCGGCGGGATGCGCGGTAGCCGTAGACCTCCGTCAGGATGTCCCCGAAGATATAGCTGATCGGGAACAGGAGGGTTCCTCCGTCAAAGGCCATACGCACGCCGAAAAGCGAAAAACCGAGAACCACGATTTTTGCCGATGAAGCGATATTGCTGACGATGAGGACGACGACGAAGGAAACGGTGATAAGATCGATAAAGCGGAACTGACGAGGAGTAGCCACAAGCGGCTCCTTGTTTTGGTTAGGCGGGTAGCAACGACCGCCGCGGCCATATCCGGATTCCCATGGGGAGCCGACGTCGGAAGCCGCTTCCGACGAGAAAGCGACTCTAGCATGAAAAGGATCGGTTGATAAGCCGTTGATGGTCTATAATTGGAAACATGTAATTGGAGGCCGAAATGCGAACTAATAAATGTTCACTTCCTTTGTTCTTTTTTTGTTTTTCCCTTTGCGTGAGCGCGACCGCCTACGCCCTTCCATCCGATGTGTTCGTCGTGTGGGATGTGTCCGGTAGCATGCGGACAAGCGGCGTTGTTCCCGAAGTAAAGTCCTACCTAAAGAAAGAGGTTGTCCAAGCGATCCTCAAACCGGGGGACCGGTTCACGCTCATCGCGTTCGGTTCCGAGGCGCGCACGCTTCTCTCCCGGAACATTGAAACGGACGCCGACAAGGACGCTATCGCGAAGGAAATTGAAGCGGTACGGACCGACGACGCATACACCGACATCGGAATCGCCCTTGAAAAACTGGATGAGGCGTTGGGTTCCGCCAAGGACGGCGCCCGCCGGCCGATAGCCGTGTTCATCACCGATGGAAAGAACGCGCCGCCGAAGAGCAGCCCATATTCGGGAAAGAATCTTTCGGTCGATCAGCGCTTCAAAGACGTCGGTCGCAGGATTGCCATGAAGGGGTGGAACCT